>NZ_JBDMHA010000005.1:0-57399 GCF_039752985.1 Collinsella aerofaciens | reverse complement strand
CCAGTCGCGTCTTCTTCGCCGTGCTCACGGTCTTCTGTCCGTCTCGGCTGCATGGTGAGGCTCAACGGTGTAGAAGCGCGCAAACGAGATCCTGGCATGACGCGCGAGCGGCTGCAACAAGAGCTGACATGGGGCGTGGCAACGCTGTTGGCCGGGCCCCTTTGTCTGGTCCTGCCGACCTTCGTTTTGCCGGCTCTCTTCGTTGAAGCTTTCATCGACCTTTTCGTTGACTAACCACTTAGACCAGAGCGGGCGCCTCTCCCGGCCGTCTCCGAAGCCCATGGCTCGCCATTCCTCGCGAGGCAGCCTCTCTTCCATAAGATCGAGGAGGCGCGACCGTTCTTGGTATCCAAGTCGCCCTCTTCTTCGTGCTCGTTTTTGCCCTGCGCAGGAGCCTGGGAAAGCTCTTCTCGGTTGCAGCTGGTATAATCGGGAAACGAGTCGCGGGTCGCCGCTGACGCAGGCTGCGGCCATGGCGATTCGGATAGAAGACAGGTCGGGCCATTTGGTGAGGGAAGTCGATTGCTACGGTAGATGAGATGAGGGCTGGCGAGGATTCTGCATCCGCCCGCACGGACCTCTCAGAGGCACTGCGCGAGTCGGAGGCGATGCGGCTCAGCATGGCGAAGGCCCTGAGCGAGTCCGTCGCATATACCGAGATGATGCATAAGACGTCCGAGGCGGTTTGCGCTAGTATGGCGCCGGCCCTCGTGACTTTTGTTGACAGCATCAAGTCCATTACGGCGGGCGTCCGCCTCGACTCCATTCGTGCGGTCCTCGATTCCATCAACTCCAGCGGCTGGCTCTCTTCCTATCGAGCTTCCGAGGTCATGAAGGTTGTTTCCGCCCAGCAAGAACTTCTTGCGGCATGTACGGCCTCGCTCCAGACCCCCGCCATTCGGGACATGGCGGACCGCTTTGCGTCTAAAGACTACTTCGGCGTCTACGAGAGCCTTGCCAGCAGCCTTTCTGGGCTGACCGTCAGGGGTCCCGACATCGCCCTCCTTGGCAATGTCGGCGGGCTTGTCGATTCCCTCGGAGATTTCGGCTACGGCGGCTCGATACCGCGTGGTACCAAGACCTTCGTGAAGAACCTCAGCAAGGTCTCGCTCGAGCGGCTCTCCGTTAGCGAGGATGTCTCGGTCGACATCAGGGGAAAGAGGCTGCTTGCGGCGGACGCCGAGACGGACCCCGGGCCCTGCAATTGCGTCGGCGATGATTCCGGCGTGGTGTCCGCGAGCGTTCGCTCGTTCAACGTCCTGACCTCGTCCCTGTCCTTCCTTGAGGGGCTGACCGAGGTTGACATGATGAAGCTTCAGCAGCTTTGCTCGGATGACCCCGCCTTCGCAAGGGATTGCAAGGCCGGTAGGCTTATCTGGGAGACGGTTCGGGACTGGAGGGATGCGATTTCGTTCGACAGGCCGGTCTATTACCACGCTCGGCTGAAACCCGCAGGGACGGCCTCGTACCTTAAGGACGACATGGTCAAAGCGCCCCGCCTACTTGTGAAAGCGGGAAGGTTTAACGGCCCGCAGAAGGCTTACTACTACTTCTCCGACACAGAGCACGGCGCGATGCAGGAGATTGGGAAGCACGGTTCGGGGGACGAGGCCCAGGTCGCCGAGATAGAGGGCAGGCGCGACGTCCGCCTCATCGACCTTTCCGGCGTGGGCCGCGGGACAAACTACTTCCTGAAGTACCTTCGGTTCCCATTCACCAACACCGACCAGGTCATCCCGCCGGAGTACCTCGTGCCGAACTTCGTCGCCCAATGCTGCCGTCATGCCGGCATCGACGGAATCAAATACTACGGCAGCAAGACGTACAGCAACTACGTGGTTTGGGACGACGGCTTGTTCCGCATCGTCTCCATGCACGTGACTCCCATCGAATGAGGCTGGCATTACAGCTGGATTCGATGTGGTCGGCTTCTTCGATGAGCTCATGTGCGCGCTTGGGGAGATTGCAAGCTACGTCGGCGTGGTCGACCATGGGCGCTAGCCCTCTCTACGGGTAAATGAGCCGATTCTAGCGAACGCATTTTACAATGTGGGGGGACGCCCGATCGGCGGCCCAGACGGGCTTGCTTGCATCGTATCCGACACCGGGGAAATGCATCAACGAGATATCGAATAGCTCATTTCTGACTGTAATGGGAAGATTCGTCGTGTTCGGTTTTCCTTCGTTAAAGGAAGGGCTGTGGAACGGCGTGCGTCGATCCGACTCTTTATAATTGAGTCGATAGAGGGAGGGTGCCGCAGTGAAAGCCTTAGTTTCCATACATCCGAGATTCGCGCGACTCATTCTGTCGGGAGAGAAGAAATGCGAGTACAGGAGAAGGCTGCCGACAAAACCGATATCGGGTATCGTCATCTACGCAACATCTCCCGTTTCGAGGATCATCGGCGAGGCGGGGGTGGAGTCCATGCCCTTTTTGGAAAAGGGGGAGCTCTGGCGGCAGACGTCTTCGTTCGGAGGGATTTCCAAATTCGAGTTCGAGAGTTATTTCTACGGCATGGAGATGGCCGGCGCGTTGCTGTTATCCCATCCGGTTGCGTATGACCATCCATTTCCAATAGAAAAGGTGGGTCTCGTTAGGCCGCCGCAGTCGTTTTGCTATCTGAGTGAGGAAGATGAATAGCTTCGCTTTTTGGTGCCGACCTAACGAGGGCGGCGGAAAAGATCGCGTCGACGGCCAGGGTATCGAGGCGATGGTCAACATAAATCTCTGGATTGCGGATAGCCTGGAGCACGGGAAATCGAGTACAACGGCATTCGATTTCGGCCTGATGCTATCGCCCGCCTGCTCCGATGGTCAGGACGACGGGAAAGCGGGCGATACCGCTCAAGGCGACGAGAAATCCGAAGACCTGAAGGGAGACGTTTCGATTCTCGATTCTATCAAGGGAATATCCCTTTACTGCCCCTTCAAAATAGATAAGAGCTGCTTTTCTGATTTGATGCCGAAGCTGAACAAAGAGACCCTGGGCGCGATATTCAACGATCGGTGCCGCGTTTCCGAAGTCGATTTTACCTCACGCTATGTCGAGGTGAATCTTGCGAACGATGAAAGCAGGGGTCCGTTTCTCCTTTTGTCGTGCGACGTGCTGAAGTTCGAAGAGTGCGACAGCGGCGCGGCAACCGTCATCAATATAGATTTCCCCCATATTGCGAGAGAGGTTGGCGGCGAGTCCCGCAGGGTTTACGTGAGATTTCGCTTATACATCGATCAAAATAGCGGTTTGGCCAAACGGAACGACTCTCGTGACAGGTTGTTTACCAGTGCGTTCAGCCGGGAGGAGGCGATCGATCTCAGGATCAACGACTACCGGACGCTGAGCGATGAGATGAGGGAGAAGGTCGACGGCGTGGACCCGGACGCCTATCCTCTTAAATCCGTCACCGTGCACACCCTCCTCATGGCGCGGACGAGCGTTGCCGTTGAGTCCTTCGAGGACCTTCATGAAAAACGTCTGCTGGAAGGGGATAGCGTGTGGGGAGGCTACCTGCCAGAGGGGCTCTCAGCCTCTGACGTGGTGGCATGGCATTGGAAGAAAAAGATCAACAGGCCAGGGGACGGTTACAAGATGTACCTCAAGCTGAGCTATTCGGTGTGCAATTGGGGTACGATCGCCCTGTATTTACTCTTCCTGACTGCGTTTTCCGTGTTTACCAACGTACTTGCGACCGTGCTCTGCGATTTGACTTGGCTTGGGGCAATCGGAGCTTCTGGCGCCAGCCTCGCGGCGTGCGCCGTTCTCCTCGTTGTGTTCGGTGTGTTCAGAGTTCGGAAACCGCATGGCCGACGTTTTCGGCCCTGACGCAATGGTATTCTATATCTGAAGAGAGAGGAGGGGTCGTCATGGAAAGACTGAAAATCGTTTCCGTCGAGAACAAAACCGAGGTAGGGCGGCTGCACGCAATTTGCCGCGGCAGCTTCAAGCGGTATTATCCGGGGTTTGATGGATGGTATCGTGCGAAGGTCCTCCCGGGCATCGGATCCTCCAGATGGGTGCTGAAGGCCATCTCGGGAGACAGAATGGCCGGCATCTGTATCGTCAAAGACGACGGCGCGGAAAAGAAGATTTGCTCGCTGCGCGTGGACGCCAACCACCGCGGACGGGGAGTAGGGACTGCGCTGATCGCGGCCTCCATCGAGCTCCTTGATGATGAGAGGCCTCTTATAACGGTTCCCCAGGAGGTAATGCCGTCCCTATCTCCCCTGCTTGAGAAATTTGGGTTTGAGGCGATGGCGGAGTATCGGAACCTTTACCGGGAGGGTGCAAGCGAGTTTTTCTATAACGGTACCCTTGCGTCCAGTACCGGCATTGCCGAAACGTTTGATGTGAGGTCGTCTCTTGATCTGGTGTTTCGGTAGTTCCGTCGAATGACAAAACCTAGAAAGATGCAGGCCGTTCATTTCGGGTTACTGCAGGACAGGGGTCCAGAATTTCTGGACCCCTGTCCTGTTTTGGGTTGACCGTGCGATAAGGGGCGCCTTGGCCTTCGCTACACCTGCTGGGAGCAGCGCTTCTGGGTGCCGCACGCCGCTGCTCGGTATCGCATGCATTGTCGTGGCGGTTGTTCTTGCTTTGAGCTAAGCGGGCAACCGATTAAAAGCGGGTTTCATGTTTCCCAAAGCAGGGGTGCACCGGCTAACGCCGGCGCGCCCCTGCTATTGAACGGACAGTTTTAGTTACCAAATATATGACAGCCATAGCGTGCCCCACCTCGTTCGTAGCCTTTACTCGACGGTGCAGAAGCGCGTGCACGAGATCCTGGCATAACGCGCGAGCAGCCGCAACAAGCGCTGCCATTGGGCATGACCACGCTGCTGACCGCGCCCCTTTGTCTAGTCCTGCTGCCCTTCGTTCTGATGGGTCTCTTCGTTGAAGCATTCATCGGCCTTTTCGTTGATTAGCCACTTTAACCAGACAGGGCACTTCCCCCAACTGTCTCCGAAGCCCCTTGTATATCAACTTCATCCGAACACCTCCCACATTCATCCGTACATGTACGGATGAATGTGGGAATCCGATGCCCTGAGGGCCGAATCAGCCGGCCCCGGGAGATTGGAGGACTCCACGTCTGAACCTCCCGCATCCCGTGCGGGCAAGATAAATGCCCGCAACGATTGCCGCTGCGAGCATTCTCCAGGCCGGTCACAAACCGGCAGGCTCCGACTATTTGACGTCACCGTGTAAGTGTAATACAGTAATACATGACTGTAGGACACCATTAAGGAGGTAGACAATGGCAACCATCTCTATCCGAGTCAGTGATGACCTCAAGGCCAAACTCGAGGGATTGGCCCACGAATCGGGTGGCACCATCTCAGGAGTGGTCACCGAAGCCCTCGAATCAATTGTGGGCAGCCCCCGCACTGATTACCCCGAGGAGATGGCCCCGCTGACCATAGCGCCGGTCAACCGCCTCATCCTCCGCGACCAGGAGCTCATCCTTGCCGCCCTCTCGGAGTATGAGGAGGATGCCGCTTACCACAAGCGCAATGCACAGATATTCGAGAAGGGCTACGTGCGCGAGTACCCGGAGGCATTCGCCGTGCTTCGACCGGAGATTCCCAACTCCCGCTGCGAGGAGCTGTACGACATCCTCGACATGTTCGGCGTCCTCAGGGCCTCATACGAGGACCTGCCTGAAGATGAGAAGGCCGAGGTGGACGAGCGCGACATCTCGCCTCAAGGCTTCGACTACAACGACATGGAGGAGGGGCGTCTCGCCGGCTACGTGAAGCACCTCCTTGCGGACAAGCGCTATGAGGAGCTCGCGGAGCCTCTAAGGAAGTATTCGGATGGCGGGAACTCGCATGGTCCCCGCCTCGAGATGTACCGCCGCATGCTTCACTGCTTCAGGCCCCTCTGGCGCAAGCATATGCTCGGCGACCGCTTCCTCGGCCTCGCCGAGATCGAGAAGGTCATCGCTGCGCAGCGCTACGACTCTGGCTACTAAGAGGGAGCAGCCGATGTCTGAAGACATCGGACGAATTCTGTAGTACATCAACGAATACATCAAGGGCTGGAGTGTCCACGGGACGGCCGGGAGCTGCCGAGGGCCTACGGCGTGGAGGACGTGCCGCTCGGCGAGCTCGACCTGACGCCGGGGCTGATAGGGCGCGCGCGCATAGAGGGGCGATGCCCCGCTGTCCTAGCCTGAAGGGGAAAACGGAATAGGCGGGGCGACCGTCCGGCTGAGTCTGGGAAGAGGTGCCGGGCGGAGGGCGGAGCATGGCCACCGGACCCATCGAAAAGCATCTCCACCGTTCCTTCAACTGGGAAAATGCCGCCCCCGAGTCCCGGGAGGGGACTCGGGGGGGGTTCGGCTGGCTACGGAAACGGCCTATCCGATCAATGTGTTCGGCTGAGATCGGAAATCAACCCGTCTCCGAAGCCCATGGCTCGCCATTCCTCGCGAGGCAGCCTCTCTTCCATGAGATCGAGGAGGCGCGACCTCCATGAGGTGGCCGGCGCGATGGTTTCGAGCATGTAGCCGAGTACAGTGAGCGTGCCGAACATCTTGTGGTTGCCGACCTCGTGGGGCTCGTGCCAGGCGGTGTCATCCCTTGGGATCATGGGTTTGGCGCCGAGCGTCTTGTTCCAGAGGCGGCTATGGTGGGCACAGCAGTTCCTCACAGTGTTGAGCGCCACGAGCCAGGATTCGGCCACCTTGGCGCTAACTCCGAGCGTGCCTGCTGTTATCCCACGCGCTCGAGCTTGCCGACGAGTTCTTCTCGGTCTGCCATGAGGCCGCGCGAGATCAGCAGGTCCGCCTGCTCGTCGTAGGTGAGGAATGGCTTCTCGTACTTCATCTCGGCTCCTAGAATTTGAAAAAAGACCCGCCAGTGTGCATGCTAAGCAGGGGCCGGGCGGGTTTACTGGCTTCATCTTAACGTGTCCCCTCGGCATTGGCTATTGAAATACTAGAACGCGTGCCCCAGCTTGTCCGTTAACCAATTGCTCTTGGCTCGGCGACATCGGCATGGCGCTCAAAGGCACCTCAGATCGCTGCCAAAATGCCTATATTTCGGAAGCGCGAGGAAAAATTAGCAATCCCTGAGCACAACCCGATTTTTGTCAACAATACCACGGTTAGAGACTTTGCCAATCTCCCTCGCGTATGGCATCTTCAGATTTTGCCGCATACTACCGGATACAGCCCCTCTCTAATCACCGGCCTGTGGAACGGGCGCATGGCGATTGCCATCCTTTCAATCGGTAAGTAAAATTGAGACATGATTACGCTTGTCGACATATCCGCTGCTGTTTCTCGTGTGCTGTCTCGTTACGACGTCCGCGAGGCATACCTATTTGGCTCCTTCGCCCGTGGCGAGCAAACGCCAGATAGCGATATTGATTTGCGTCTTGTCTGCGGTGAAACAATGACGTTCGGCACGCTATACGAACTCTCCCTTGAGCTCGAAGAAGAGCTCGGGCGAGATGTTGAGATTGTCACCAACCCTCCCGAGCATATGCGCCCTGCATTTCGCAAGAGCATTGAAAAGGATGAGGTGCGTCTCTATGAAGCGGCTAAACGGGACGAGGAGCTCATCGGGGTCATTCTTTCCGATTGCGAAACTCTGGCTAGACGAATCGATTATTTTGATGCCACGGAAAACTCTTTCGTTAGCGATCGGAGCGAGGAAGGTGAGCTTGCTTACGACGCGATCATGAGCCCCGTCTACAGAATCGCCGAGGATGCACTCCATCTTTCCGATGAGATCCAATCGGCTTTTCCGGAGTATCCTTGGAACGATATTGGGGGTTTTCGAAATTTCGTAGCACATGGATACGTAGCACATGGATATCGAGAAGTCGATCGATCCCTTGCATGGAAAGTTATCGTCGATGATATTCCTGAGCTAGAGAAAGCGTTGCGTATCTTCAGACAGCGCCAGAGCTGATGCAGCCTTGGCTGACGCGGCTCCTTTGGTATCCCAAGCGCTGGTGGTCGACGGCTGCACGATCGACGCCCGTACCGAGGGGCCAACCTTATCACGCCGGCGATGGCCTAACTCGCCAAAAAACCTCGATGCAATTGCGTTGCGCGTACCGGCGACGTGTCGCCCGTATAGAATCAAAGCATCCGCCCGCCAGCTATCAATTGGATTGGACGCCACATGGAGATCCCCAACACCCTGTGCAGCAATGTCTACGACTTTGCGTTTTGCCCCGAGCCCTGTTACGACCGCCTGGTAGACCTCGCCGATCCCGAGGACTGGGGTCCCAACAACCGTATCCTTAAGAATTACCTGTCGTTCTCGTTTAGCCGCGCGGTGTTTCTGACCGAACGCGACGTGAACCAGACCGCGCCGTCCAACCTGCCGTTGGTGTTCGACGGCGACCGCTGCCTGTTCAACACCGGCCTGTACACGCGCCGCTACGAGACCATCTACGGCCTGTTTGAGCCCAACACCAGGCCCGACGCGCGGCGGCGCTGGTTTTTGAAGGGCTTCTTTAAGGAAAGCGACCCCATGCTGGTCTCGTTTGAGTACCTGCCGTGCCGTGTGCGCTTTACCGAGGACCCCTCCGAGCTGGTCTTTGACTACCGTCTGCCGATCCGCTCCAACATCGACCACATCCTGGGCGACGAGGAAAACCTCACGCGCATCCCCGCCAGCCTGATGGGGGAGGGCAACTCGCTGCTGCTGCGCCGCGCCTTTGAGGGCGCCGTCGTCGAGGCCGCCCGCCGCGCCGCCGCCAACTACACGCTCGCCGTGCCGCAGTTCTACGGTGGCCGGATTCAACTGCTTCTGCCGCTGTGCCTAACCGGCGACAAGCCCGAGCTGGCGCTGACCATCCAACGCGAGGACGGCTTCTACGCCGCGCGCACCTGTCTCACGCTCGAGATGGCCTACAACAATGCGCGACTCATCTGCCGCCCCGAGACCTCGTGGATCAAGCGATAAAGGCGCGTTGAGCTGCTGGTTTGCTGTTTATTTGGACTGCGCCAGAGCGGCCAACGCCCACTAATTTAAAATCGTGGGCAAAAAGTACTTGGTAAACCACGCGCGGCTATGATAGTATCTCTTTTGCCGAAAGGCGACGGGCGATTGGCTCAGGGGTAGAGCATATCCTTCACACGGATGGGGTCACAAGTTCGAATCTTGTATCGCCCACCATCTAAAGCGCAGGTCAGAGGTGTTAAGCCTCTGGCCTTTTTCTTTTTGACACCAAAGATGGCATCAAAACTGACATCACAATCGAATCCATGTTGTCCGAGACGCCGTTTTTTGAACGCGCTTCACGTGCGCGCTTCATTTACTGACGTTATCTTCCGTTTTTTTGGTCAGCGTTTGGTTTACTTCCGGTACTTACCCGCTGGCCGTCGTCCTGGCCGTAAAGCTCCCCGCGGGCACATGCCGCCGCCTTCCCGTTCGGCCACCGGGACGTCGCGAAAACTTTTTCAAAAATTGTCCTTGCATCGCCGTCCGAGTTCCCGTATAGTACTTCTTCGCACGGGGGCGTAGCTCAGCTGGGAGAGCGCTTGACTGGCAGTCAAGAGGTCAGGGGTTCGATCCCCCTCGTCTCCACCCGAGCATTGAATGAGGCTCCAACGCAAGTTGGGGCCTTTTTTCATATTGGCACACAAGGTCAAAGGCGGCACCATGATCCTCCTGGTCGACAAGATCGTGCGTTGAACGACCGTCGCGTGCATGGTAGTATTTCTCCTCGTGGTGCAAAACTAATGCAAATGGATAGCCGACATTACTATCACAGCCACTAACTACAAGGGCTCTTGGCGCAACGGTTAGCGCAGGGGACTCATAATCCCTGGGTTCTGGGTTCGAATCCCGGAGGGCCCACCAGAATTTCCAGAAGGCCAGGCACTATGTCTGGCCTTCTTTCTTTTATTCTTTCTTTTATATAGCTTACATATCGGTCGATAGAAGGCCGTCCTGCCAGCTTCCGGGCGCCCCGGGTCGGCTGCCGGGACGCCGCGGCGGAAAGTTTTTCCAAAATTGTCCTTGCATCGTGGTCCGAGTTCCCGTATAGTACTTCTTCGCACGGGGGCGTAGCTCAGCAGGGAGAGCGCTTGACTGGCAGTCAAGAGGTCAGGGGTTCGATCCCCCTCGTCTCCACCCGAGCATTGAATGAGGCTCCAACGCAAGTTGGGGCCTTTTTTCATATTGGCACACAAGGTCAAAGGCGGCACCATGATCCTCCTGGTCGACAAGATCGAAAAAAGCTTCGGCGCACGCGTCCTCTTTAGCGGCGCGTCCTTCCAGATCAACCCCGGCGAGCGCTTCGCGCTCGTGGGACCCAACGGCGCCGGCAAAACCACCATGCTCAAAATCATCATGGGCATCGACAGCCCAGACGCCGGCCAGGTCCAGTACGCCAAGGACTGCCAGGTGGGCTACCTAGAGCAGGAAACCAACCTGGAGCAAAAGGACACCACCATTCTCGCCGAGGTCATGGCCGCTGCCAAGGAAATCCGCCGCATGGGCGAGCGCGCCAACGAGCTGCAGGCCCAGATCACCGAGCTCTCCGAACAGGGGAAGGACGTCGACGCACTCCTTAACGAGTATGGCCAGGTCCAGGACCGCTTTGAGCACCTGGGCGGCTACGAGCTCGAGAGCAACGCCCGTAAGATCCTATCCGGTCTGGGCTTTAAGGTCACCGACTTTGAGCGCCCGTGCTCCGAGTTCTCGGGCGGCTGGCAGATGCGCATCGCGCTCGCCAAGCTCTTCCTGCGCCACCCCGACCTGCTGCTTCTGGACGAGCCCACCAACCACTTGGACCTCGAGAGCGTCCAGTGGCTGCGCGGCTTTATTGCCAACTACGACGGCGCCGTCCTCATCGTCAGCCACGACCGCGCCTTCATGGACGCCTGCGTCGACCACGTCGCCGCGCTCGAGAACCGCCGCGTGACCACCTACACCGGCAACTACAGCAGCTACCTCAAGCAGCGCGAGGACAACCTGGAGCAGATGCGCGCCAAGCGCGCCGCCCAGGAGCGCGACATCGCCCACATGCAGGTCTTCGTCGACAAGTTCCGCTACAAGCCCACCAAGGCCGCCCAGGCCCAGGAGCGCATCCGCAAGATCGAGCAGATCAAAAAGGAGCTCGTCATCCTGCCCGAGGGCCACAAGCACATCGACTTTAAGTTCCCCGACCCGCCGCGCTCCGGCGACATGGTCGTGGGCCTCGAGGGCGTCTCCAAGTCATACGGCGATAAGCACATTTACAGCGACATCGACCTCAAGCTCTACCGCGGCGAGCACGTGGCGCTCGTCGGCCCCAACGGCGCCGGCAAGTCCACGCTCATGAAGATCCTCGCCGGCCTGGAGCCACCCACCACCGGCACCCGCGAACTGGGCACCAACGTGGGCGTGGCCTACTACGCCCAGCACGCACTCGAGGGCATGACCGAGTCCAACACAGTCCTGCAAGAGATCGACACCGTCACGCCCAAGTGGACCGTGCCGCAGCAGCGCAGCCTGCTGGGCGCCTTCCTGTTTAGCGACAACGATTCCATCGAGAAACAGGTTCGCGTCCTCTCCGGCGGCGAAAAGGCGCGTCTGGCGCTCGCCAAGATGCTCGTGGCCCCCGAGGCGCTCCTGTGCCTGGACGAGCCCACCAACCACCTGGACATCGACTCGGTGGACATGCTCGAGAACGCCCTGCAAAACTTCCCCGGCACCATCGTGCTAATCAGCCACGACGAGCACCTGGTGCGCGCCGTGGCCAACCGCGTGATCGACATCCGCGACGGCAAGGTCACGGTCTATGACGGCGACTACGACTACTACCTCTACAAGCGCGAGGACCTCGCAGCCCGCGCCGCCGCCGAGGCGGCAGGGGAGAGTGCACCGGCCGCGACCAAGTCCGCCAAGGTCACCGCGGCCCAGCCCGACACCCCCGCCACCGCTTCCAAGCCTGCCGAGGGCAAAAAGACCAAGGAGCAAAAGCGCGCCGAGGCCCAGGCCCGTGCCGCACTCAACAAAAAGCTCAAGGGCGTGCGCAACCAGCTCAAGAAGATCGAGGCAGAGCTGGACAAAAAGCGTGCCCGCTATGACGAGCTTATGGAATTGATGGCGAGCGAAGAGCTTTATGCCGATCAGGATAAGTTCAACGCCGCGCTGGGGGAATATAACGGCCTTAAGCAAGAGCTGCCCAAGCTCGAAGACGAATGGCTGGAGCTTTCCACCCAGATCGAAGAGGAGACCGCGCGTGAACTCTCGTAAGGCCGCTGCCGTGGCGATGAGCATCATCGCCATCGCTTGTCGCATCTGCGGCATCTTTATGAGCGCGATGACCGTGCTGCTGTGCTTTAGCGGCCTCACCGCCAAGCTGCAGATCGTGGGCTTTGTCGTTGAGCTTTCTCGCGCACTGCCGAGCGCCATTGCCGGCTATGGCGTCATCACCTCACCTTTTGGCGGCGTGTTCCGCTTGGATTACGCCATCGTGGCCGTCATCCTGTTTGTGGCCGACTACTTGCTCACGCGCGCCTCGCGCCGCGTCCGCTAGGGGATCGACATGTCCGGCAGCTACCTCATGAACCTACTCGCCAGCGCGGTCGCCGTCATCGTAGGCATCGTTATCCACGAGAGCGCGCACGCAGCCGCGGCCTGGGCGCTTGGCGACAAGACGGCCCGCTCCCGTGGCCGCGTCTCGCTCAACCCGCTCAACCATATCGACCCGTTTGGCACCATCATCCTGCCTCTGCTCATGCTTGCCGCCGGCGGCCCGGTGTTCGCCTTCGCCAAGCCAGTGCCCGTCTACCTCAACAACCTCAAGCACCCCAAGCGCGACGAGGTCCTGGTGAGCGCGGCCGGCCCCGCATCGAATATCGCGCTTGCGTGCCTGGCCGCAGCCCTCATGCACGCAGCGTACGGCAATCTCTACGCCAGCATGTCCTTTGCCGTGGCGTCCCAAATCATGAACTTCGGCGCCACCTTTATCGTGGTCAACTTATCGCTCGCGTTCTTTAACCTCATCCCGATTCCGCCGCTCGATGGCTCATCGATCATCGTGCCCTTCCTCAAGGGCAAGGCACTCGCAAACTACTACCGCCTGCAGCAATACGCCATGCCCATCCTCATCCTGGTGCTGTACCTGCTGCCCATGTGGACCGGCATCGACGTGATCGGCCGCTATTTCGACGTTACCGTGTATCCGCTGGCTGAGCGGCTGCTCAACTTCGCAATCGCCGGCATCTAGGGTAAACTTACAGGTCGACCGTGCAAAACGGTCGTAACATGCACCCAAACCGCGCCGTGAAGGCGCCGTCAAAGGAGGTCGAAGATGTCGTATCGCGTGTCGACGCAGGTCTACAGCGGACCGTTCGACCTGCTGCTGCAGCTGGTAACCCGCCAAAAAGTAGATATCGGCGCCATCTCAATCAGCGAGGTGGCCGAGCAGTACCTAGCAGAGGTCGAGCGCATTGAGGCGCTGGATCTGGACGTGGCGAGCGACTTTTTGCTGGTTGCGGCAACCCTTTTGGACATCAAGGCCGCCTCGCTGGTACCCCAGGAGGCCCCCAGCAAATCCGTCGACGATGACGAGGACGACGAAGACCTCGAGGAACTCAGCGCGCTCGACGGCGATGCCCTGCGCGAGGTCCTGATTCAGCGCCTGATCGCCTACAAGCAGTTTAAGGGCGCGGCGGCGGCCCTTGGCGCGCGCATGCAGGCCGAGAGCCGCATGCATCCGCGCGTGGCCGGCCCCGACCCCGAGTTCCTGGGCCTTATGCCCGACTATCTGGCTGGCATCACGCTGCGCGGCCTCGCCGTCATCTGCGCCGACCTGGACGGCAAGCGCCAGACCTTCCTGCTGGAGGCCGAGCACGTGGCGCCGCATCGCGTGCCGCTCGACCTGACGGTGGCATCGGTCGACCGCTTTACCATGGCGCACCAAACCTGCACCTTCCGCGAGCTGTTGGACGGCGACGCCACCACCGAGCAGCTCGTCGTCACCTTCCTGGCCATGCTCGAGCTCGCCAAGCGCGGATCGCTCACGCTGAGCCAGGACGAGATCTTTGGATCCATTCAAATCAACCGCGTCGAGGGCGCCGAGGCATACGTACCCGGCGAGGGCCCCGAGCTCACCGAATAGGAGCGGCAACCATGTCAACCCTTTCCACGCTAGAGGCAAACAGCCTCAAAGGCGCCCTCGAGGCACTGCTGCTGGTGTCGAGCGACCCCGTCAGCGCACCCGCGCTGGCAGGTGCGCTGGATATCGCCCCGGGCGAGTGCGCGTCGCTTTTGGCCGAGCTCAAGGTTGAGTACGAGGAGGCCAACCGCGGCTTTCAGCTGCGCGAGGTCGCCGGCGGCTGGCGTCTGTTTACTCATCCCGCCTACCACGACGTGGTCGAGGCCTACGTGCTGAGCTGGGACACGCAAAAGCTGTCGCAGGCGGCGCTCGAGACCCTGGCCGTGATCGCCTACCATCAGCCCGTCACGCGAGAGGTGGTCAAGGGCATCCGCGGCGTCAACTCCGACGGCGTCATCGCGTCGCTCGTTGACAAGGGTCTGGTGCGCGAGCTCGGCCGCGACCCCCAGCGCGGACAGGCAATCATCTACGGCACGACCAACGCCTTTTTGGAGAAGTTCGGTCTGCGCTCCACCCGTGACCTGCCCGATCTGGAGCAGTTTGCCCCCGACGAGCAGTCGCGCCAGTTTATCCGCGAGCGCCTGAGCGGCCGCAGCATTCAGTCTACGCTCGAGGAGCAGGCTGAGGACCTGGACGAAGAGCGCGAACTGATCGATACCGATATTGAGGACACCGATGGCGAGGAGCTTCTGCCCACAGGTGTTACCTCGGAGGATATGCATGACGAAAACTAACGAAGCAGGGGAGACGCGCACTTCACGTGCCGCGGGCGCCACAACGCCCGCGGGCGACGCCCAGCCCGTCTACCCGCACACCATGCGCCTGCAGCGCTTTTTGGCGCGCGCGGGCGTGGCGAGCCGCCGCGGATCGGAAGACCTGATGACTGCCGGCCGCGTGACCGTCAACGGCCAGATCGCGACCGAGCTGGGCACCAAGGTCGATGTGGACCGCGACCATATCGAGGTCGACGGCATGCCCGTCAAGCTCAACCAGGGCGCCGTGTACCTGATGCTTTACAAGCCGACCGGCTACCTCACCACCATGAGCGACCCGCAGGAGCGTCCCTGTGTGGCGGACCTGGTTCCCCGCGACCGCTTTCCGGGCCTGTTCCCGGTGGGCCGCCTGGACCGCGACACAACGGGCCTTTTGCTCTTTACCACCGACGGCGACCTATCGCAGGACCTGCTGCACCCCAGCAAGCACGTCTACAAGACCTACCAGGCGCTCGTTGACGGAGACTTGTCCGACCGCGACTTGGAGCCACTCCGTCGTGGCATTGAGCTCGACGACGGCCTGTGTCAGCCGGCAATCTGCCGCGTCATCAACGCGCGCGAGGCCGAGGCCGTAGCTCCGCAAGGTGTCAAGCCCGGTACCACCGCCGTTGAGGTCATCATCCGCGAGGGCCGCAAGAACCAGGTCAAGCGCATGCTGAGCAAGATCCACCACCCCGTGATCCGCCTGCACCGCTGTAACTTTGCCGGTCTGGAGCTCAAGGACGTGGCTAAGGGCTCGTGGCGCGAGCTCACCGACCGCGAGGTGCAGATTCTCAAGGCCGGCGGCATCCCGCCCAAGCAGGCCAGCTCCAAGCGGGGCGCCGCGCCGGCGACCAACACAGCGAGCCGCACGCGTCACCACGGCAGCCACGGTTCCGCGCCCAAGCGCAACACCTACCGCGAGCGCTACACGGGCTAGTCAGTCCGCCACGCCCCAACGCCTGCGTCCCATACCAGTACGTCAACCACCGAAAGGAAGCATTGCATGATCGTCGCCATCGACGGCCCCGCCGGGTCCGGCAAGTCCACCATCGCCAAAGAGATCGCCCGCCAGCTGGGCTTTAACAAGCTCGACACGGGCGCCATGTATCGCGCCGTCACCTTCGCCGCGCTCGACCGCGGCATCGACCTGGATGACGAGGCGGCCATCGACGCCCTCGCCGAGCAGATCGAGATTCGCTTTACCAACGGCACCGGCGAGGACACGCGTCTGACCATCGACGGTAAGGACGCCTCGGCCGCCATCCGCACCCCGCAGGTTGACGCCAACGTGTCCAAGGTCTCGGCCTACCCGGGTGTGCGCGCCGCCATGCTTATCCATCAGCGCCGCGCCGCCGAGGACCGCGACATTGTCGCCGAGGGTCGCGACATCGGCACCGTCGTGTTTCCCAACGCGCAGGTCAAGGTGTTCCTGACCGCCGACCCGCGTGAGCGCGCCCGCCGCCGCGTGCTGCAGCGCCACCAAAACGACGCCCAGCCGCTTACCACCGAGCAGCTCGAGGCCGAGGTCGACGAGACCCTCGACGCCCTCAAGCAGCGCGATAAGCTCGACAGCAGCCGCGAGGTCGCGCCGCTCATTCCCGCCGAGGACGCCGTGCACGTCGACTCCACCGCCCACACCATCGACGAGGTCGTCTCGATCATCGAGGACCTCATCAACCAAAGGAGGTAGCCCATGCGCCTGTTTAAGCAGACGCCCGAGGATTACTACAACGCCCCCTACGCCGAATTCCCGGCGCTCATCCGCGGCACCGTCGCCGTGGTCATGGGCATCCTGTGGGTCTTCTCCAAGCTCATGTGGCGCTGGAAGGTCGAGGACAGCGACCTGCTGTTTGAGCGCCAGGAAGGCCGCGGCAGTGTGGTCATCTGCAACCACACCTCAATGGCCGAGTTGCTGGCCGTTGAGACGGCGTTGTTCTTCGGCGACCGCCGTGTGCGCCCTATCTTTAAATCTGAGTTCGCCAAGAGCAAGATCGTGCGCTGGGCCTTTAGCCGCGTGGGCGGTATTCCCGTCGAGCGCGGCACCGCCGACATGAAGTGTCTGCGTGCCGCCCAGCATGCGCTGCAGCGCGGTGAGGACGTTCTGATCTTCCCCGAGGGCACACGCATCCGCTCGCGCGAGATCAAGCCCGAGGTCCACGGCGGCTTTGCGCTCATCGCCCAGATGGGCAAGGCACCCGTCAACCCGCTCGCCATCTGTGGTTGGTCCGACATTACGCCTAAGGGCAAAAAGCTCATGCGCCCCAAAAAGTGCTGGATCCGTGCCGGCAAGGCCATCTCGCTATCCGACGCACCGGCCGAGCTTAAACGCAAGGAGCGCCTGGCATGGTTTGAGTCCGAAGCCATGAATCGTGTCTACGCCATGCGCGATGACTTGTGCGCCGAGCATCCTGGCAGGTTCTAGCCATGGGCGAGGAAGTTATAAACACCGCCGAGGCTGTGCTCGGCAAGGCAGACGCCCCCATCATCGAAATCGCCGCCCACGCCGGCACCTGCTACGGCGTGCAGCGTGCGCTCGATATGGCCCTGGCGGCAGCCCCACAGGCGGGGGAGAACGCTCAGGTCCACACCCTGGGTCCGCTCATCCATAACCCCATCGTGGTGCGCGAGCTTGCCGAGGCGGGCGTCGGTCTGGCCGAGACCCTGGACGACGCCGCATCGGGCACCGTGATCATCCGCGCGCACGGCGTGGTGCCGCAGGTCATTGACGTCGCTCGTGAGCGCGGCCTTACCGTGGTCGACGCCACCTGCCCCTACGTGAAGAAGGTCCATGTGGCGGCCGAGCGCCTGGTGCGCGAGGGCTACCGCGTGATCGTCGTGGGCGAACCGGGCCACCCCGAGGTCGAGGGCATTCTGGGCCACGCCGGGGATGACGCTCTAGTCGTGAGCTGCGCCGCCGATGCGGACGCGCTGCCGCTCAAGGGCAAGGTGGGCCTGGTTGTGCAGACCACCCAAACTGCGCAGAACCTGGCCGAGGTTGTGGCCTCCATCACCCCGCGCGTGCAGGAACTGCGCGTGATCAACACCATCTGCGCCGCCACGAGCGAACGGCAGCAGGCAGCCGCAACCCTCGCCAACCGCTGTGATTGCATGGTCGTCGTGGGCGGCAAGAATTCGGGCAACACGCGCCGCCTGGCGCAGATTTGTGCTGACGTCTGCGAGCACACGCATCACATTGAGGAAGCTTCCGAGCTTGAGGCCGCATGGTTTGCCAACGCGCGCCACATTGGCATCACCGCCGGAGCCTCCACCCCGCAAGAACACATCGAACGCGCCGTTGCGCGCATCAAGGAGCTTTGCCGCTAATCATGGACCAGACCGTACCCGCATACGCCACCGAAGTGGCCGATTACGGGCGCAGCCGCGACCCCGAGCCGGGTGAGGGCGCGCTCGTAAAGAACGTGCGTCCCGAATCGCCCGCATGGGATGTGGGTATCGAGCCGGGCATGCGCGTGCTCACGGTCAACGGCGAGCAACTCACCGACATGATCGTCTGGCTTTGGGAAGCAGACGACGATACCGTCGAGCTGGAGGTTCTCGACCCGCGCGACGGCACTGTCACCCCCGTGGAGCTCGACCGTTTTCCCGGCGAGGATTGGGGTCTTGAGTTCGACGGCCCCATCTTTGACGGCATGCGTACCTGCGTAAACGCCTGCGTGTTCTGCTTTATGACGATGCTGCCCAAGGGCGGCCGCTCCACGCTCTACATTCGCGACGACGACTATCGCCTGAGCTTTTTACAGGGTAACTTTGTCACGCTCACGAACCTTTCCGACGAGGACGTGCAAAACGTTATCAATCGCAACATGAGTCCGATGAACGTGTCGGTCCATGCCGTGAGCCCCGACGTCCGCCGCCGCATGATGGGCCGCAACGCCCAGCGCGGCATGGACGTGCTCGAGGCCATCATGGCCGCCGGCATCGAGATTCATGCGCAGATTGTGCTGTGCCCCGGCATGAACGACGGCGAGGAGCTGGAAAAGACCTTACGCTTTTGCGAGGAGCACGAGCAGATCACCAGCCTGGGCATTGTGCCGCTCGGTTTTACCAAGCACCAGAACCGCTTTAGCTGGTCCTACAGCGACAAGCCCGAGCTGGCGCGCGAGACCATTGCCATGATTCGGCCCTTCCAGGACCGCGCGTACGAGCGCTTTGGCCGCCACACCTTCCAGATGAGCGACGAGTTCTACCTGGACGCCGGCATCGATCCGCCCGAGGCAGACTTTTACGACGGCTACCCGCAGTACTACGACGGCATCGGCATGATCCGCTCGTATCTGGACGAGACAGACGATGTCCTTGCCGCCGACGCTGAGCGCCTTGCCCGCGTTCGCAAGGCTATGACCGCCCGCAACCAGCGCCTAGTATGTCTTTCGGGCGCCAGCGCTCGCGATACCGTGGCGCGCTTCGTGGAGTCTCCACAGGGCCTTTCCGGCACCGTCACGGCCATCAAGAACCGCTACTTTGGCGGTAACGTGGACGTGACCGGCCTCATCGTCGCGAGCGATATCCTGGAGCAGCTGCCGCAAGACCTGTCGGGGGTTATGCTCTTTGTGCCTAAGCTCATGTTCAACGCTGACGGCATGACGCTTGACGAGTATCATCGTGACGATTTACTCGCAAGCCTTACCAGTCGCGGCGCCGAGGTTCATGTGGTGTCGACCATGCCGCATGAGCTGCTCGATACCCTGGAGCACATCCTTGGCATTGTGCCTGCCGACTCTACTAATTCCGCTGACCCTATCCATTAAAGGAGAGCAGATGAAACCTATCGTCGCCGTCGTTGGACGCCCCAACGTGGGCAAGTCCACGCTCGTTAACCGCCTGGCCCAGACCTCGGACGCTATCGTCCACGAGTCACGCGGCGTCACGCGCGACCGCTCGTATCACACGGCCGATTGGAACGGCCGCGAGTTCACCATCGTCGACACGGGCGGCATCGAGCCGCTCAAAAGCGACGACGTCTTCGCCACGTCCATCCGCGATCAGGCGCTCGCCGCCGCCGAGGAAGCCGCCGTCATCCTGTTTGTGGTCGACGGCCGCACCGGCGTCACCGAGGAGGACGAGTCGGTCGCCCGCATGCTCAAGCGCTGCGACAAGCCGGTCTTTCTGCTGGTAAACAAGCTCGATAATCCCGATCGCGAGAACGACAACATCTGGGAGTTCTATTCGCTCGGCATCGGTGAGCCCACGCCGCTGTCGGCCCTGCACGGCCACGGCACGGGCGACCTACTCGATGACATCGTGGCCCTGCTCCCCGAGGAAGAGGACGAGGTCGCCGACGAGTTCCCCGATGCACTGAATGTGGCCATCATCGGCCGCCCCAACGCCGGTAAGTCATCGCTGTTCAACCGCATCCTGGGTGCCGACCGCTCCATCGTGTCCAATATCGCCGGCACCACGCGCGACGCCATCGATACCGTCGTCGAGCGCAACGGCAAGCATTACCGCATGGTCGACACCGCGGGCATTCGCAAGAAGAGCACCGTATACGAGAACATCGAGTACTACTCCATGGTCCGCGGCCTGCGCGCCATCGATCGCGCCGACGTGGCGCTGCTTGTCGTCGACGCCTCCGTGGGCGTTACCGAGCAGGACCAGAAGGTCATGGGCCTCGCCATCGAACGCGGCTGCGCCATCGTCGTGCTGCTCAACAAGTGGGACCTGCTCGACGACGACCGTAAGCGCGAGGCCTGCATGGAGACCATCGACCGCCGTCTGGGCGTCATGGCTCCCTGGGCCCAGTACCTGCGCATCTCTGCCCTGACCGGCCGCAGCGTCGAGAAGATCTGGGCGATGGTCGATGCCGCCGAAAAGACGCGTTCGCAAAAGATCAGCACCTCGCGCCTCAACACGTTCCTCACCGACCTGCGCGAGTTTGGCCACACCGTGGTAGACGGCAAGCGCCGCCTGCGCATGCACTACGTGACCCAGACGGGCGTCAACCCGCCGACGTTCACGTTCTTCGTCAATCACAGCGACCTGGTCAACGACACCTACCAGCGCTACGTGGAGAACCGCATGCGCTCGACCTTCGACTTCGCCGGCACGCCCATTCGACTCTTCTTTAGGAAGAAGGAGCAAAAGGATGCATAATCCGATTCTTCTGACTGCCATCTGCGCCGTGGTCTCGTTCTTTATCGGAGCGATTCCGTTTGGTCTGATTCTGGGCCGTGTGTTCAACCACACCGACATCCGCAAGGCAGGCTCAGGCAACATCGGCACTACCAACGCATTGCGCGTGGCCGGCCCCAAGGTGGCCGCGCTCACGCTGCTGCTCGACTGCCTTAAGGGCGCCATCTGCGTCCTTATCGCGCGTCCGCTCATCGCGAGCGTGGGCTATGGCTTCCCTGTGAGCATCATGGCTCCCGGTGCCGCCGGCGACTGGATGCTCGGCGTCATTTGCCTGGCTGCCGTGTGGGGACACATCTTCTCGCCCTACCTTAACTTCCACGGCGGTAAGGGTATCGCCGTAGGCCTGGGTGTGATCCTTGCCTGGTACTGGCCCATTGGCCTGTCGCTGCTGGGCATGTTTATCGTGGCCGTCGCCATTACCAAGTTTGTGTCGGTGGGCTCGCTTGTCGCGGCCATCGGCCTTCCCATCGCTGCCTGCGCGGTCTTTCCGTACAGCAGCCTGGGCCTCAAGTTCTGCATGGCGATAATCGGCATCACCGTGGTGTGGGCCCATCGTGCGAACATCAAAAAGCTCATGACCGGTAAGGAGTCCAAGCTCTCGTTTACCAAGCGCGTCACCGAGCCCGACGATAAGTAGGAGAGAGTCATGAATGTTGCGCTGATTGGCTCCGGCTCCTGGGGAACCGCCGTCGCCGGCCTTGCCGCCGCGCGAGCCGAGCGCGTGACCATGTGGGCCCACAGCGAGCAGACGGCCGCCGGCATCAATGGCGAGCACCGCAACCCCCGCTACCTTGTGGACTACAAGCTGCCCGGCAACGTCGTCGCCACCACGGACCTGGTGCAGGCACTCGACGGCGCCGAGGCCATCATCTTCGCCGTTCCTTCGACGCACCTTCGCAGCGTGTGCCACCAGGCCGCGCCCTTTATCGCCGCCGATACCCCGGTGCTCTGCCTCACCAAGGGCATTGAGCCCGAGTCCGGCCTGCTCATGAGCGAGGTCATCGCCAGCGAGATTGGCAACGAGACGCGCGTGGCGGCGCTCTCGGGCCCCAACCATGCCGAGGAGATCTGCCGCGGCGGACTTTCTGCCGCCGTCATCGCCAGCAAAGACGCGCAGGTAGGGGAGACCTTTAAGAACCTGCTCCTATCCACGGCCTTCCGCATCTACCTGTCGCAGGACATGACCGGCGTCGAGGTTTGCGGCGCCATGAAAAATGTCATCGCGATCGTATGCGGAATCTCCGCCGGCACCGGTGCGGGCGACAACACGCTCGCCCTCATCATGACGCGCGGCCTGGCAGAGATCAGCCGTCTGGTGCACGCCCGCGGCGGTCAAGCTATGACCTGCATGGGACTTGCCGGCATGGGCGACCTCATTGCCACCTGCACCTCGGAGCATTCGCGCAACCGCACCTTTGGCTACGAGTTTGCCCACGGCGTGTCGCTCGACGAGTATCAGACGCGCACGCATATGGTTGTTGAGGGCGCCGTCGCGGCCCGCAGCGTGAGCGAGCTTGCCCGTTCACTGGGCGTAGACATTCCGCTCACCTTTGCCGTGGAGCAAACGCTCTACAACGGTGTTACTTTGGATAGGGCGCTCGAGATTCTTACCGACCGCGTACCCTCCCAAGAGTTCTACGGACTCACCGACTAGCGCAGAAAGGCTTCTACCATGGGTTCCATTAAAATCGCTCCGTCCATCCTTTCGGCCGATATGGCCAACCTCAAGGGCGACCTCGACAAGATCGCCGGCGCCGACTATGTGCACTTCGACGTTATGGACGGTCACTTTACCGGCAACCTCACTTTTGGCGTTGACATCCTTAAGGCCGTCAAGCGCTCCACCGATGTACCGGTCGACGCGCACCTGATGGTGTCGAACCCCGATGAGACGGTCGATTGGTACGCCGACGCCGGTGCCGATATGATCACCGTGCACTACGAGGCTTCCACGCACCTGCACCGCACGCTCACCCATCTGCAACAGCGCGGCGTTAAGGCCGGCGTGGTGCTCAACCCCGCCACCCCCGTGTGCGTGCTCGAGAGCATCATCGACGTCGTCGATATGGTGCTGCTCATGAGCGTGAACCCAGGCTTTGGCGGCCAGAGCTTTATCCCGGGCACCATCGCTAAGCTCCACGAGCTCAAGGCCATGTGCGAGCGTCACGGCGTTTCGCCCCTCATCGAAGTCGACGGTGGCATTTCTTCCAAGAACATTGCCGAGGTCGTCAAGGCCGGCGCAAATGTCCTGGTGGCCGGTTCTGCCGTATTTAAGTCCGAAGATCCCGCTGCCGAGGTTGCGCTGCTGCAGAAGCTGGGCAACGAGGCTGCACAGGAGGCATAAACCCTTATGACCGCAGGTCAAAACCGCATACCCGTGAATCTTGACTACGCCGCCTCGACGCCCATGCGCGCCGAGGCGCGCCTTGCGCAGCGTGAGTACGACGATAGCGAGCTAGCGGGCGTCAACCCCAACTCGCTGCACTCGCTCGGCCGCAAGGCTGCCGCGCGTCTGGAGGTTGCACGTCGCGAGATCGCCCGCAGCTTTGGCGCGCGCGTTCGCCCGTCTGAGATTGTTCTGACCAACGGCGGCACCGAAGCCAACCAGCTGGCGCTACTCGGTCTTGCCGAGGGTGCACGTCAGCGCGACCGTAAGCGTAACCGCGTGATCGTATCTGCCATCGAGCACGATTCGATTCTGGACAACCTGCCGCTGCTGCGTGCCGCAGGCTTTAGCGTCGACCTGGTGCAGCCCTGCCGCATGGGCTACATTGAGCCCGCCACGCTTGTCGAGCTACTAGGCGACGACGTGGCGCTCGTGAGCATCATGGTTGCCAACAACGAGACCGGCGTGGTGCAGCCCATCCGCGAGCTGGCCGCCGCCGCACATGCTGCCGGCGCCCTGTTTCATACCGATGCCATCCAAGGCTACTTGCATATTCCGCTCGATGTCACCGAGCTGGGCGTCGATGCTATGACCGTTGCCGCGCACAAGATCGGCGGTCCTGTGGCATCTGGCGCGCTCTACGTTAAGACCCGCACCCCACTGCGACCCCGCATCTTTGGCGGCGGACAGGAGGCCGGTCGTCGTGCCGGCACGCAGGACCTGCGTACACAGCTGGCTTTTGCCGCTGCCGCCCGCACGTTGGCGCCCCGCGTGGCCCAGGAGCGTACAACGCTGCAGGCCTTATCCGACAAGCTCTACGCCACGCTTACGGCCCATCCGCGCATTCACGCCACCATGGGCGACTACGCGCAAGCCGACCGTCTGCCCGGCATGGTATCGATCTACATTGACGGCATGGACTCCGAGGAGCTCATCATCAAGCTCGACGCCGCCGGCTTTGAGGTGTCGGCAGGCTCGGCATGCTCGAGCGGCAGCATGGACCCGAGCCATGTTCTCAGCGCCATGGGCATTGGTCGCGAGCAGGCATTGGGCGCTCTGCGTATCTCGTTTGATGACCGTGTGAACCCTGTCGACCTGGACGAGTTTGCCCAGACGCTGCTCTCGATCGTGGGTGCCGCATGATCGTCGCCGAGCTTGAACGTGGGCTGCTGGCGCGCTACCCCAAGGCGGACGCCGAGGGCTGGGATCACGTAGGACTCTCCGTTGGCGATCCGGCCGCGGAGATCACCGGCGTTGCCTGCGCGCTCGATGCGACCGAAGCTAATGTTCGCCGCGCCCAAGAAGGCGGCGCCAACGTGCTGCTGACGCATCATCCCATATACATCAAGGCGCCCGAGGCGTTTTGTCCGTCGGATTCCGCACGCCCCCAATGCAGCGCGGCGCTCTACGAGGCAGCGCGTTGCGGCGTGAGCATTATCTCGCTCCACACCAACCTGGACCGCTCGCACGAAGCCCGCGTCTGCCTGAGTGAGCTGCTGGGTACCGTACCCGTGAGCTCACTGGAGCACGTGGACGACCCCGAGCCGACCGGCCTGGGCGCGCTTGCAACGCTCAACGACCCGTGCACGCTGCGCGATCTTGCCACCCGTGCTGCCACAGCCTTCGGCAGCGACCCGCGTGTGTGGGGCGAAGTTGATCGCCCGTGCCGCACCGTCGCCATTTTGGGCGGCTCCCTGGGCGACTTTGGAGAGCTCGCCATCGCCGCCGGTGCGGATGTTGTCGTGACGGGCGAGGCAGGCTATCACGTGGCGCAGGACCTTGCCTTGCGTGGGCTACCGGTGATCTTGCTCGGCCACGACCGCTCCGAGGAGCCGTTCGTTGATATATTGATGAACTCTGCAGTTGACGCCGGGGTCGACCCCCGTCATGCGATTAAAATACTGAACCCTTGCCAATGGTGGACTGTGACAAAAGGAGAGAACTTATGAGCGCCGGCGCTACGCTACTCAAGCTGCAACAGATCGATTTGGAGCTCGCCCGCAACAAGAGCGAACTTGCCAATATGCCGGAGCTCAAGGAGCTCGCTTCCAAGCGTAAGACCTACGTTAAGCTCAAAGCCGAGATGACCAAGCTCTACGCCCAGCGCAAGGACCTGGACATTGAGCTCGACGATCTCAACACCACCGAGATTCAGACCAACAACGCCATTGAGGCTGCCAAGAAGCGCCACGTCGACGGTTCCGACTACCGTGAGGTTCAGGACCTGGAGAATGAACTCGCAACCCTGGCCAAGCGTCTGGACAAGATTGAGCACACCCGCAAGGACGTCGTTGTCGCCCATAAGGAGGCGCTCGACCGCGAGGCCCGCGCACAGGCAATTATCGCCAAGTTCGAGGAGGGCGTGAAGGCCGATACCAAGGCCGCCCGCGCTAAGGCTGCCGACCTGCAGGCTCAGATTGACGCCGCCACTAAGGAACGCACCGCGCTTGCCGCCACGCTGCCGGCCGACGTGCTCACCGACTACGAGCGTCTGCTCAAGCAGTTCCGCGGCCTGGCCGTCGAGACCATCCAGGGCAACATCCCCACAGTCTGCCACACCGCGCTGCAGGCATCGTCCATGAGCGACCTCAACCACGACGGTAGGTCAATTACGCACTGCCCGTACTGCCACCGCCTCCTGGTACTCCCGAGCAAGGAAGCTTAAACGATGACGGCATCCAACAATTCAATGCAACTTGAGGGAAAAACGATCCTGCTGGGCATTACCGGCGGGATCGCCGCCTATAAGTCGTGCAATATCGTGCGCCTGCTGCAAAAGCGCGGCGCGCGCGTCAAGGTCGTTATGAGCGAGCATGCCACGGAGTTCGTGGGGCCGCTTACCTTCCGCGCGCTCACCAACGAGCCCGTTGCCGTGGGCCTATTCGACGATCCCTCCGACCCCATCCACCACATTTCGCTGGCGCAGGAGCCCGATCTGGTGGTCGTGGCGCCCGCGACGGCCAATATCATCGCCAAGATGGCAAACGGTATCGCCGATGACCTCATCTCCACCACGCTGCTTGCGACGCCGCGACCCATCGTGATCGCACCCGCTATGAACAACGGCATGTGGAAGGCGCCGGCGACGCAGGCCAACATGGCCACGCTGCGCGAGCATGGTGTCCATGTGGTGGGACCCGGCAGCGGCTACCTTGCCTGCGGCGACGTGGACACGGGACGCATGAACGAGCCCGAGGACATCGTCGAGGCCATCTGCGAGGTGCTGAACCCCGTCCCGCAATACCTTGCGGGCAAGCGAATCGTGATCACCGCCGGCCCCACGCACGAGCCGATCGACCCCGTACGCTTCATCGGAAACCGGTCGTCGGGCAAGATGGGCATCGCCCTGGCGGGGGAGGCCGCTCGCCGCGGTGCTGCGGTCACGCTTGTGCTGGGGCCGACATCGCTCGATGTTCCCCACGGCGTGGAGTGCGTGCGCGTGCAGACCGCCGAAGAGATGCTGCAGGCAGCGCTGAGCGCCTTTCAGACGGCTGATGCGGCCATTTGTGCGGCCGCTGTCGCCGACTACACCCCCGCGACCCCTGCCGACCATAAGCTCAAAAAGGCCAACGTGCGCCTGGATCGCATCGAACTGGTCGAGACGGTCGATATTTTGGCCGAGCTCTCGCGCCAAAAGGGAGAGCGGTGCGTGATCGGCTTTGCGGCCGAGACCGATAACGTCGTGGAGTACGCGCAGCGCAAGCTTGCGCGCAAGGGTTGCGATGCCATTATCGCCAACGATGTCTCGCGCGCCGATTCGGGCTTTGGAACCGATACCAACAAGGCCTGGATCGTGAGCAAAGCGGGCACGCAAGAACTTCCCGTGCTAACAAAACCCCAGCTCGCAGATACAATTTTGGACTTGCTTCAAAATATTTAAAAAAGTTCTTGCACAAGGGCAAAGTTTCGGGTTAATATACTCCCTGTTGCGAGCGAGAGCACAGCAACAAACAAAGGCTTCGGGACGTGGCGCAGCTTGGTAGCGCACTTGACTGGGGGTCAAGGGGTCGCTGGTTCGAATCCAGTCGTCCCGACCAGAAGTTTGCAGGTCAGGCACCTAGTGCCTGACCTTTTTTGTTTTAATCACCATGATTATTTTGCTTAAAGCAACAACGTTCCCGCTCGATGTAATCACCGAATCAAAACGTGTACATCAGCCACCAAAATCGACATTTTTCGACATGTTTGGAGGCTGATGTACACGAATGCGAAATCCCCGCCGCCTAAAAGCGCCCTCCACATGTCTGGACTCTCTATGCTTACGCTGGATAGACATCGCCGGAACGGGTATAGTATCGAAAGTTTTGTCGTTAACCAGCGGGGGAGTCCTGTGGGCATCAAAAAGAAGATCAAAAAGGAGCTTATCGGCACTTCCGATTACCCGTCGAATAAGATCTTTACGATCTCCAATTTCATCACCTTTACGCGCCTGATCCTCACCCTGGTATTTCTGTACCTGTTTGTGACGGACAACAACCGCGTCATCGCCATCGTTATCTACGCCGTTGCCGCCTCCACCGACTGGATGGACGGTCAGATCGCTCGCATGACTAAGACGGTCTCATGGCTCGGCAAGGTCATGGATCCCATTTGCGACCGTGCGCTGCTGTTCACCGGCGTCTTGGGGCTGGTGGTCCGCGGAGAGCTGCCCATCTGGGTCTGCGTGCTCATTATTGGCCGCGACATCTATCTGGGCATCGGCACGCTTATCGTGCGCCATTATCACCGTCGCCCCATCGATGTTGTCTTCCCCGGAAAGATTGCCACAGCGCTGCTCATGACCGGCTTCTCGCTCATGCTGCTCGGGTTCCCCGTTATTGACGGCCTGCATCTTTTACCTTCAGCCCTTACGGCCTTCCCGGGCCTCAACGGAAGCTCGATGCCCCTCGGCATCTTCTTTGTGTACGGCGGCGTGATCTTCTCCATGCTCACCGCTGTCATCTACTCCATTAAGGGCGGAGCGGCCATTAAACAGGCTCTCACGCATCCCGAGGACGAGGACATCGACTTTCTGAACCCTGAAATCGAAGACTGATTCGTTGGGGTATGATTACGTACGGTTCATTATTTGCGGCACGTCCGCGATAAGTTAGGGGTTGTCATGGACAACATGGTTAACAATATGCCTCAGAATGATAAGACTGCTGACGCTACCTGCGTATTCCGCGTGCCTTCAAGCGACGTCACCGTTCCCGACCTCATGGCCAACGTGCGCATCACCGCCCCCGTTCTGTCCATCGTCAAGGGTCCGCAGACTGGTGCCGCTTTTGAGCTCGAGGATGACGTGACCACCATTGGCCGCGATCCCGCGAACGGCATCTTCCTCAATGACATGACCGTTTCGCGCAGCCACGCGCGCATTATTCGCGAGGGCCTCGGCGCTCGCATCGAGGACTTGGGCTCGCTCAATGGCACCTGGGTCGACGGTGCCATCGTCAATGCAGCCCCGCTGCACGACGGTTCTTCCGTCCAGATCGGTACGTTTACGCTCATCTACCACGAGAGCACGCCGGAGCGCATCGAAACCGGTGAGTAGGGCATGGCCGAACGCAACTATCTGAGTATCGGCCAAGTCGTCAACCTACTTCGAGGCGCATACCCCGATCTTTCGAACTCAAAAATTAGATTTCTAGAGGATGAGGGGCTCATTACCCCTCATCGTACGCCTAAGGGATACCGTCAGTACTCCAAGGAGGACGTTGATCGCTTGGAGGTCATTCTGCACCTGCAGAAGACCCGCTATATGCCACTCAACGTGATTAAGCAGCGCTTGGAAAACGCCACGGACCTGTCAACGCTCGCTTACGAGGTGGGCTTGCTGTCCGATGTTCCGCTCAAGACGGAGCCCAAGGAGACTAAGCAAAAGCTGCATCCTATCGAGACCATTCCCGATATGCTGGGCGTCGAGATTTCGTTTATCCGCTCGCTCGCCGAGAACGACCTCATTCGCATCATCAAGAGTCCGCAAAATCGTGAGCTCGTCGATGGTCGCGATTTCCCGATCATCCGCTACTGCTCCGAGCTGTCACGCTTCCATATCGAGCCGCGCAACCTGCGTCAGTACGTGTCTTCCGCCAACCGCGAGTCCTCGATGTTTGAGCAGGTGCTCGTGAGCATGCTCGGCATGGACACCTCCGATGACGAGCGCGACGCCAAGCTCGAGCGTGCGTTTAAGAAGCTTCACGACCTGACGGAGGGCGTGCACACCGCGCTGCTCAAGAACCGCGTTTTTGAGTCGCTCAACGCCGTGGTCGAGGACGCCGACATCGATGCACTCGATGAGGAAATCACTCGCTCCGAGTCAACCAAGGCCAAAAACGAAGAGATAGGCGCGCCGGCTTCGCACGAGGATTCCCTCGTAAAGCCGCTCAAGGTCGTCACCCCTTCGCAATCCGGCACCGCCACCGCGGGCAAATAACAGCTGCCGCTTATCCGGCAACCCATTGAAAGGTCATGCAATGTACGACTTCGAATCTCAAATCGTCGACATCCCCGACTATCCCGAGCCCGGAGTCATCTTTAAAGACATCACGCCGCTCTTTGGCAATCCCGAGGCGCTCAAAGCCATGACCGATGCCCTCGCCGAGCACTTTGCCGGCATGGGAATCACCAAGGTCGTGGGTCCCGAGGCTCGCGGCTTTATGGTTGGCGTACCGGTGGCTGTAGCCCTTGGCGCCGGCTTTGTTCCCGCACGTAAACCTGGCAAGCTACCGCGCGAGACCGTAAGTCAGAGCTACGAGCTCGAGTACGGCACCGATTCAATTGAGATCCATGCCGACGCTATCAGCTCTAAAGATACCGTGTTGATTCTGGACGACTTGGTCGCGACGGGCGGAACCGTCGAGGCAACAGGTAAACTGGTGCGAGATATGGGCGCAAAGCTTGTCGGTTACGGTTGTATCCTTGAGCTTGCGTTTCTCAACCCGCGCGAGAAGCTCACACCGTCTAATGACGATGTGGAGCTCTTTAGCCTGGTGACGGTGGACTAGCCGTTACCCTTAGTTACTGGAAAGGAAGCTACATGCGCACAGCAAACACGCACAAAAACATGGCACGCTGCGCTGCTACGGCAACCCTCGCTTGTGTTTTGGGCTTGGGCCTCGCGGCTCCTGCCTACGCCGATACCGCATCCGACCTTGCCGCTGCTCGTACGAAGCTCGAGCAGATCGGTACCCAAACTCAGCAGATTTACGATGAGCTCGCCACGCAGACGCAGGCGCTCGATCAGACTGCTGGCGAGATCACGCAAAAGCAGCAGGAGATCGCCGATGGTCAGGCCAAGCTCTCGACCTATGTCGCCGGCGAGTACAAAACCGGCGGTCTGAGCCTGCTTCAGGTTCTGACGGGCGTCGATGACCTGAGCGATATGCTCAACCGTCTGTTCTACTACGGCAAAGTTTCCGATAAGCAGGCTCAGACCATTCAAGAGGTCAAGGAGCTCAAACAGCAGCTCACCGATAAGCAGGCCGAGCAGGAAAAGAACGTCGCCACCACGCAAAAGAAGGTCGACGAGCTTAACGCCCAGCAGGCTGAAGCACAGAACGTCGTAAACTCTCTGGATTCACAGCTGCAGGCTGAGCTTGCCGCTGAGGCCGAGGCCAACGCCGCGCTGCAGGCCGGCATCAACGCCAGTACCGCCGAGAAGGCCACGGTGAGCAACGAGACTGCCGGTGCGACCGAGAACACCAACAACGGTGGCCAGACCAGCAATAACAACAACCAGGGCGGCAACACTCCGGCTCCTACGCCGGCACCTGCTCCGACACCGCAGCCCTCCACGCCTGCCCCGGCTCCGACGCCTTCTGCTCCGAGCCAGTCCGTCGATGGCGGTTCTGTTGTCTCGCGTGCATACAGCAAGCTTGGTTGCGCCTATTCCTGGGGCGGAATTGGCCCGAACAGTTTCGACTGCTCTGGTTTTGTTAGCTATTGCCTCACTGGTCGCTATTGCCGCCTGGGCACCACGGGCACCTTTATGGGCTGGACGCGTGTGTCCGATCCGCAGCCCGGTGACGTTGTGGTCAACTCGTACCACACCGGCATTTACATCGGTGGTGGTCAGATGATTCATGCTTCCGACTACAACACGGGTGTTATCATCAGCTCCGTTGCCGCCGGCATGAACAACAACTACATTTTCGTGCGCTACTAAGTATTCAGATAAAGCAAACGGATATGGACCTCGTGGCTTTGAGTCATGGGGTCCATTCTTTTGCCTTTAGTGCAGTCCGCTATCTAGTTTTGAATACTAGATAGCGGCCCAATCGGTCTGCAAGATGGCTATAATTGAATGGGAACGATTAGAAAGGACCCTCTATGAGCTGGGCACTTATCTCCGATTCAAGCTGCAACCTCCGCGATTGGCAACCGATCGCACCCCATACCACCTTTGCATTTGCTCCCCTCAAAATTCGAGTGGGGGAGCGTGAATTCGTCGATGACCTTTCGCTCGATGTTCATGAGCTCAACTGCGCTGTTCAGGCGGAGACGAATGCCTCTTCGAGCGCTTGTCCCAGCGTGGGGGAGTGGGCCGAGCTCTTCAAATTGGCAGACAAGACCATCTGCATGCCGATCTCTGAGGGCGTGTCGGGCAGCTACAACGCGGCAGCCACGGCTCGCGATATGGTTCTTGCCGAGGAGCCCGACCGACAGATTCATCTAGTCAATTCACGCGCAGCTGGCGGCAAAATGGACCTCATTTTCTTGCTGTTCGACCGCTATCTTGCAAGCAATCCGAATGTCTCATTCGAGGATGCTTGCGCATACTTCGATAGCCTTGAACAGAACAGCAAAATCCTCTTCAGTTTGTGCAATTACGAAAACCTCGCCAAAGCCGGACGTATCCCTAAGGCAGCCGGCGTCATTGCCAACAAGCTCAATATCCGCATTTTGGGCACGGCGAGTGAGGCCGGTAAAATCGAACTCGTCGGGCACACGCGTGGCGAAAAGAAGATGCTCAACAAGATCATCGACACTATGGAAGCCGAGGGCTTTACGGGCGGTGAGGTCATCATCGATCACGTTGAGAACGAAGCTGGAGCCCAGGCGCTTACTGATCGCATAGTCGAACATTGGCCCTGCTCCAAGACCATCATCATGCCCTGCAACGGCCTGGATTCCTATTACGCCGAGATGCACGGCCTGATCATCGGCTACGGCATGGGCGTAGCTTCGGGCAAATAAAGTCCAACCAAGCAAAAAAGCGGGCGGGACAAAGCGACAGATGGCTCTTTGTCCCGCCCGTTTTATACGTCGGCTAGCTATTAAACCCGTTGAACTTGAGATAGCTCATCAAGTAAGCCTTCGAAACAAAGGATGAAACCGCGCTGCGCACAAGCAGCGACTCACGCGTTACCTGATGCGCCGTATCGGGAACCGGCGTCTGCTCGACGGAAAACGCCGAACGAATCGATGCCTCGAGCTGATCGACCACATAATCAAAGGCCGTCGGGGCATCGTAGCTCAAACGCTGAATGTTAAAGAGTGCCTGCACCGCAGCAATAGGTAGCACCTGCTTAAAGATGCAGATAGCGATCAGGCGGGCAATCTGCTCGCGGCCATATTGCTTTTTGACCGGAGCAGGCACCAGGCCGACCTTCACGTAGTTATTGATCATCGATGGCGTAATGACAGGCTGCTCAACGCAAATGGACAGCGGCTCCATCCACAGCGCAACATACTCAATAACCTGGTCGCGGTAGAGCGTCACATTGGGCAACTGGTTATAGCGCAGCAGACTCAACGTATTAAGTTTGCGCACGATATCGGACTGAATAAATGCATCGGGCAGCACAGTGGGCTGAATATCCTCAGGCTTAATGCTGACCGATGTATCGGACATCGGGATAACGCGTTTGGCGTGGTTCATAAGGATCCTCCGTTCATTAGCTATATTGTATTCTAGGTTATCTAGTTTTGCATACCATATAGCCGGCAAGTAAAAGTGGTTGGACAGCACATTGATGCACCGTCCAACCACTTTGTTTTAAAGATAGCAACCTTACATAAGATATATTATCGTACTTATCCGCGGAGAAACGCGTATGCGCTCGTTGCTGCTATGGCTCCGTCAGAAACGGCGGTCACAACCTGACGTAAGCGCTTGGAACGGATATCGCCAGCAGCAAATAGACCTGGCGTGCGGGTCGCCATGGATTCATCAGTCAAAATGCCGCCATCAGGCGCCAGATCGACAAGATGCTCAACAAGCTCGGTATGGGGTTGCGTCCCGGTAAAGACAAAGATGCCAAACGAGCCAGGCTCAAAGGTCTCAGCATGCGTCTTACCGCTTGCATTGTCCTTGAACGTAATTGTCGTGGGCATCGCTTCACCAGAAAGCTCAACAATACTAGTTTGGTACCTAACTGTAATATTGTCCTTTTTGAGTACTTTCTGAACAACACCATCAGGCGCACGGAACTGGTCGCGGCGCAGCACGATGGTCACACTGCTGGCAATGTCTGACAGGAACAGTGCCTCTTCGCATGCCGAATTGCCACCACCGATTACAAAGACCTGTTTGCCACGGAAGAACATGCCGTCACATGTTGCGCAATATGAAACGCCACGACCGCGATAGGTATCCTCGCCAGCGAAACCTGCCGGACGCGGCGTGGCACCCATGCAAGCGATAACGCTCGAGGCAAGCGTATCGCCCATATCGTGATGCACCGTAAACAGCGCTGCATCGGCATCGTAATCGATACCCGTAACCATGCTCCATGTAACCTGCGCTCCCAGCCCCTCTGCATGTTGCTGAAAACGCTCGCCGAGTTCGGCGCCACTCAAGAGCGGAATGCCCGGATAGTTCTCGACCTCATTGGTCGTGGCGATCTGTCCACCCGACATGCCCTGCTCAATCACGGTCGTCGTCAGGTTGGCACGCGCAGCGTAAATGGCGGCAGCATAGCCCGCGGGGCCTCCACCGATAATCGCAACATCAATCGGCTGATCGGTAGTCATGAAGAATCCTCTCGTCGAAACGTTGTCGTTCTTTGCGCTCATACCCAAATTTACGTGAACATGACACTCATGCACTACAATGATAAATCGCGTAACAAAGCTGAAGGGGAGTTATCGATGGATCAAACGCAGACGAGCAATAGCGCTCCCCTGCCCATGCAAGCCACTCCCCAACCGGAGCAAATGACCGTTTTACCTGCACAAAAACCCCTGGTAACCATTGTGCACGCATCAGTTGGATCGGGCCACAAAGCCGCCGCCAACGCGATTGCACAAGCATTTGACCTTATCCGCGGCACCAAGGGAATCCCTGAGGATATTGAAATTGAAGTGCTCGATATCCTTGATTTTGGACGTATTAAATTCGACGGCAATAAGACCGCGGCTTCTTTTACGGGAGCCACACGCCCCATTTACGACCTGACCTGGCGATATACGCTTACGGGGCATCTTCTCTGGGGTGGCGGCACGGCATGGTCGCGAATTATGTTCCCCGCCTTCAACGAATATATTCGTCGCCGCAGGCCTATAGCCGTGGTCGCAACGCACATCACAGCAGCCAATGTTGCCGTGGGTGCCCGCGTTATTACGGGTATCGATTATCCGGTCATCTGCGTACCAACAGACTATGAAGTCGAAGGCTTTTGGCCCCACAAGGACACCGACCTGTTCTGCGTGGCCAACGAGTTTATGGCCGAAACGCTGCGCCCCCGCAAAGTTCCCGAGTCAAAGATCCGCATAACGGGCATCCCCATCCGAGCCGGTTTCGATTCAAATTACGATCGCGAGGAAGAGCTGAGCAAGTTCAATCTCCCCATAGACAAAACCGTCGTATTGGTGATGGCCGGCGCCAGTTTGCCCCAACCATACGTGCGTTTCCGTGCCGCGATGGACCACACGCTCCCCTTCTTACGCAGCTTTGAGGACATGCACTTTGTCTTTTTACCGGGCAAGGATAAGGAATACGCCGCCCGACTCAAGACGCTCTTCGACGCCATGAAGCTCGACAACGTCACGGTTCTGGACTACGTGGACGACATGGCGGCCCTCATGCACGGCTGCGACCTGGCAATCCTCAAATCAGGCGGACTCACGGTCACCGAGTGCCTGTGCGCTCATCTGCCGATGATCCTGCTGGGCAAATCATACGGTCAGGAAAAGGCCAACACCACGATGCTCACCGGCATGGGCGCCAGCATGCATGTCACCACCGCACGAGAACTCATCGTAACCCTTCGTCACTTACACGACCATCCCGAATCACTCAAAGCCCTACTCATCAACGGCGAAGTACTACGCCGCCCCCACGCTGCCGAAGACATAGCCATCGCAACCATGGAGCTAGTAGGCAAGCCCCAAAAGCGCAAACGAGCCTTCTGCCGCTTCTATTGGGGCGGAAAACCCGCGCATATCCGCTAGTCGAATGTCCGCCGCTCTGTCGGAGCCGCCCTTATATCATTCCATGCTCAAACATTCTCACTTCGCTGCGAAACTGCGCGTGGAACGATATAAGGGCGGCTCCGGCAGAGCGGCTGCGTTTACTTACTAGCAGCTACTTCAGAATCCCCTCCATTAGAACCTGCAAAGGTAAAACAGGAAAATAAAAATACAGTAAGCCGATGCGACAAAGGGACAGCCCCTTTGTCGCATCGGCTTACTAGAAAAGTAAATATTGTTTCAAGCGAGTAGCCGCCCGCCCGGGGCTTACCTATATCGTTCCACGCGCAGTTTCGCAGCGAGCGAAGCGACGCGAGAATGTTTGAGCATGGAATGATATAGGTAAGCCCCGGGCGGGAGGGATACGAGCGCCCTAGGCGACGCCGCTGGAGCCGAAGCCTCCGTTGCCTCGGTCGGTTTCGTCTAGTTCTTCTACTTCTATGAGGTTGACCGTGGGGACTTCTTGGATGACGAGTTGGGCTATGCGGTCGCCTTTGTTGATTTGGATGTTGTTGGAGGGATCCAGGTTGATGAGGATAACCTTGAGTTCTCCTCGGTAGTGGGCGTCGATGAGGCCCGGCGTATTGACTATAGACAGGCCCTGCTTGATGGCCAAACCGCTTCGGGGCTGGACGAAGCCGGCGTAGCCATCGGGCAGGGCGATGGCCAGCCCAGTAGAGACCAGACGGCGTTCGAAGGGCTTCAGAATGCAGTCCTCGTTGGAGCGCAAATCCAAGCCGGCATCGGTGGGATGGGCGTATTTGGGAAGCTCGACGGTGGGGTCGAGACGCTTTATGTTGACGGTAATGTTGGACATGGAATCACCTTAGCTTGTCGAGCTCTTGCAGAAACTCATCGACGTCTTTGAAATCGCGGTAGACCGAGGCAAAGCGGATGTACGCCACCTTGTCGATCTTGGCCAAGCGCTTGAGTACCATGTCACCCAACTCATGGGACGTAACGGCCGTCAGCGTGCGAGAGCGCAGCTCGACCTCGATGTCATCGATAATCTCATTGAGCTTCTTAGTGTCGATATCGCGCTTGATAGTGGCGCGCATCAAGCCGACGAGCAGCTTATTGCGATCGAACCGCTGCTTGGTTCCGTCCGACTTAATGACCTCGATTGGGTCTTCGCATCGTTCGAACGTTGTAAAGCGATAGCTACACGAGCAACATTCGCGGCGACGCTTAATGGTGTTATTTGACTCCTGCATACGGGAATCAACGACGCGGGTATGTGCCTTGCCGCATTTGGGACAGCGCATGGTACCTCCTCTTAAACGATAACAAGGGTACCATGCGCAGCGCGATAATGATTACGAACGAGCAGGAACCTTAAGATGCGCACCGGCGGCGAGCGAACCATGCTCCAGATGATTGACGTTACGGATCATGTCGGAAGTCTCTTGCGTGGAAAGGCCTTCGATTGGATATTCCTCGGCAAGCGACCAAAGAGAATCACCAGACTGAACGCGAATGGTCTCATAGGTAACGTTGGAAACGGACTCGGCATACGCGGCGTGACGAGCGCTAAAGACCGACGTAGCGAGGACAAAGAAGAGCGTAAGCGCAACGGCAACGGCGACAATCGTCGGAACCTTCAGGGCAACGCGGCCCGGCGCGGCTACAGCCTGCTGATTGCGAGCAGGCTTTACGGTCAAAGGCTGAAAGCCGGAGCGGCCACCCTGAACAACCGTAAAAGTGTATTCTGCAGACGTCTCGAGCTTAAGGGCGAGGTTTCCCTGGACCATATTCGTTGCGTTCATCATGTTCTCCTCTCGCGTGTTTTGCTGAGAACAGTTTTATCAAGCCGCGCGGACAAAAATGTCTAGCGCGAGAACGAATGTTCGGTTATTATTATCTTCGAACAGTTGTTCCTGTCAAGCAAAATTCGAACATTTGTTTGACATGGGTAGAGAGGATGCCCTGATGGCTCGCAAAATTACCAAGCGTCAGCAGCAAATTTACGACTTCATCAAGGAATATCAGCAGGAGAAGGGTTATCCGCCCAGCGTGCGCGAGATGGCTTCTGCCGTGGGCCTTTCCTCCCCCAGCACCGTGCACGCCCATCTATCTGCCCTGGAGGCGCGCGGGCTACTCAAGCGCGATGCCACCAAACCGCGCGCTCTGGAACTCTTTAACGAGGACGGTTCCTCTGTCTCAATTTCTAAATCTGACGAGACCACCGCACCTCGCGGAACGGTCTCACTACCGCTCGTTGGTCGCGTCGCGGCTGGGATTCCCATTCTGGCCGAGCAGAATATCGAAGACACATTTACTATCCCGACCGAAATCGCCACTGATCAGGGTTCCTTTATCCTTGAGGTGCATGGGAGCTCAATGATCAATGTCGGTATCTTCAATGGCGATTACATCATCGTCCGTGAACAAAAGAGTGCCATGAACGGCGAAATTGTCGTGGCTATGATTGATGGTTCAGCGACCGTCAAGACGTTCTACAAGGAGCAGGGACGCGTACGCCTGCAGCCTGAGAATGACACCATGGAGCCTATCTATGCAACGAATCCCGTTATCTTGGGCAAAGTCGTCGGCTTGATGCGCCGGTTCTCGTAATGCAAAAACGCATCACCATCTTTGATACCGTCCGCGGGTTTACGATGATTTCAATGGCAGGTTTTCACGCTTGCTACGATCTCGCCTACCTGTACGGTTGGGATATGCCCTGGTTTACACAGACCGTCTTTCAAGACATCTGGCGTGCCAGCATCAGCTGGGTATTCTTGTTTATCGCGGGTTGGATGTGCACGCTCTCACGCAACAATATCAAACGTGCCGCCAAATACGCCTTAGCAGCACTCGTCGTCTGGTTGGCAACAACACTTGTCTCAGTAGACGATTCGGTTAATTTTGGCATCATCTACTGCATGGCCGCATGTACCGACATCGTGGCGTTGACCGATCCCGTCCTTAAGAAGATATCGGCGAGATGGGGCATGTCCCTATGCCTTGTGTTGTTCGCCCTCACCTGGAGTATCCCCAAAACGATCTATCCTGTCCCCTACCTGGCGTGGCTGGGATTTCCGAGCCCTGGGTTTGTTTCAGGTGATTACTACCCCATCATCCCGTTTTTCTTTATGTATCTTGCAGGATACTTCGCCGCACACATAGCGCAGGGAATCGATAAGACCGTCCCAAGCTGGGCCTACGCCAATCCCATCCCGGCGCTCGCCAGCCTTGGACGTCACGCACTCCCCTTTTATCTACTGCATCAGCCCACTATTCTGGGCTTTTTGGAGCTCGTCTACTCGGTGCGATAACGCTTGAGCCGCGGCGCGATACGAGCCGGCAGCTTCGCAACAATACGAACGCCGCCCTCAAGATATTCCTCGTGCAAAAGGGTTCCCTGTTCATGCACCAGCGTGATGAGGGCGCCCTCGCGATACGGGATATCAGCGGAGAGCAACACATCGGTGGCAGCCGCCTCACGAGCAATACGGTCGACGAGATCGTCGAGTCCCTCGCCCGTCTGGGCCGAGAACAGCACGGCCTCGGGATAGCGACGACGGAAACTCAATCGATCAACGCTATAGAGAAGATCGATTTTATTGAACACCGTAAGCGTCAAACGCTCGCCGGCACCGATCTCGTCAAGAACGCGATCGACTGCCTCGAGCTGGCGCTCGTAGTCCTCGTCAGAGGCATCCACAACTTTAAGGATCAGATCGGCACCAAGAACCTCAGACAGCGTGGACTTAAAGGCATCAACGAGACCATGCGGTAGCTTTTGAATAAAGCCAACGGTATCGGTAATCGTCATGCCGCGACCGCCGGGCAGGCGATACGAACGCGTCGTCGGGTCGAGCGTAGCAAACAGCTTGTCCTGCGAAAGTACCGTAGAGCCGGTCAGGCGATTAAGCAACGTCGATTTACCGGCATTGGTATAACCGGCTAACGCGACGCGAAACGCCGGTGACTCAATGCGGCTCTTGGACTGGACATCGCGACGCTGTTCAACCTGCTTGAGCTCACGACGAAGCGCAGCGATCTTATTACGAATGAGGCGACGGTCGACCTCGAGCTGACTTTCGCCCTGACCAAAGCGTGAACCGATGCCGCCGCGCGTCTGCTCCTTGGCAAGATGGCTCCACATACCGCGCAGACGAGGCAACAGATATTGAAGCTGCGCCAGCTGTACCTGTAGGCGTCCCTCACGCGTCTGAGCATGCAGGCCAAAGATATCCAGGATCAGTGCTGTACGATCGATAATCTTTACCGGCTCGCCCACGGCTTTCTCCAAATAGGATTGCTGCGAGGGCGATAAATCGTCGTCGAAGATAACAACATCGACATCCATACGATGCACGAGCCCGCAAAGCTCCTCAACCTTACCGGAACCGATAAACGATTTTGGATACGGCTTAACCAGACGCTGTGACAAACGCGCCACGCACTGGGCGCCAGCCGTATGGGCCAGGCGCTCAAGCTCGTCAAGCGAACGATCGAGCGGCCAGGCGTTATCGCGCCACTCAACTCCGACAAGAACGGCACGTTCGGGCTCAGGCGCCGTGGGAACGAGGGGAAACCGAGCCATTAGGCAGCCTCAATACGATGCAGGATGTCCTCAACGACCTCATCGATCGTAAACTCGTCCATATCAAACCACACGATACGGTCATCGCGCTTAAACCACGAAAGCTGACGTTTGGCATAGCGACGCGAACGCATCTTGATGAGTTCGCGAGCCTCATCCATAGAAATCACGCCATTGAAAGCATCAATGATCTCTTTATAGCCAATTGCCTGCATCGAAGTCAGGGCATCTCCCAGCCCCTGGTCCATAAGACCGCGAACCTCATCAACAAGACCCTGTTCAAACATCAGATCGACACGCAGGTTAATGCGCTCGTAGAGCACCTCGCGATTACGCGTCAGACCAAACCATAGAGCATGATAATGCTCGCGCGGAACACTAAACTGACTTTTTTGCTGTGCATAGGAGATACCATCATCATGCATCTCGAGCGCACGAATCACACGGCGCACGTTATGGGGATGAATAACAGCAGCAGATTCTGGGTCGCGCTCGGCAAGCAGGGCATGCAGTCCCTCCTCGCCAATACGCTCGGCAAGCTCCTGATAGCCCGAACGGCGATCGTCCTCAAGTTCACCCGAGGGAAAGTCCATCTCATCGAGGGCGGCCTTGAGATACAGCCCCGTACCCCCGCAAAACACCGGCAGGCGGCCCTCGCCAAGCAAGCGCTCAACATGCGCGCGAGCGTCAGCCTGATAAAGCGCAGCAGAATATGCCACACCCGGCTCTACAATGTCGACGAGACGCAGCGGCGCCGTACACCCATCGGGCGCCATCTTTGCGGTACCGATATCCATGCCGCGATAGATTTGCATCGCATCGCACGACAGCACTTCGGACGAAAGACGAGCTGCCAAACGATCGGCAACATCGCTCTTACCAACCGCCGTCGGACCGACGATCGCAACGGCGGAAAGACCTGCCCCGGGAGCAACCATTAGCGCGGCTCGCCCACAACGGAGCCAGACAAATACCAGGTCTTGGCAACGTCAACGTCAACATCAACGATCTTGCCAACAAGCTGGTCGATGCTGTAACCCTCGGGGATAGGCGCATGCACGGTCTGATTCTTGGGACTCTTGCCCAGTAGCACCGCGTCATTCTTTTTGCTCGTTCCCTCAATGAGCGCCGGAACCACAGTATGAAGCTCACCCTGGTTATACTCGTGTGCCGTGGTCTCGATAACCTTAACCAGGCGGTTGAAACGCTCGAGAATAACCTCATGCGGCGTAGGATCATCAATCTCGGCGGCCGGGGTACCGGCGCGCTTGGAATAGATGAAGGTATAGGCCTGAGCATAGCGGACCGTCTCGGCAAGTGAGAGCGTCTGCTCAAAGTCATCTTCAGTCTCGCCCGGGAAGCCAACGATAATGTCGGTCGAGAGCGCGATGTCGGGCATGCGGTTGCGAATGCGATCGACCAGGCCCAGATAGTCCTCGCGTGTATAACGGCGATTCATCTCTTTGAGGATCCGCGTCGAACCTGACTGGACGGCCAGGTGCAGCTGCGGCATAACGGCAGGCGTCTCGGCCATGGCGTCGATGGTCTCGGGCAGCAGGTCCTTGGGATGCGAAGACGTAAAGAAGATGCGCTCCACGCCCGTATCGCCCACGGCGCGCAGCAAGTCGGCAAAGCGCGGCTTACCAAACAAATCGCGGCCATATGAGTTAACGTTTTGGCCCAGCAGCGTAATCTCACGCACGCCCTGGCGCACCAAACCGGTCACCTCGTCGACAATCTCCTCGAAGGGGCGGCTCTTTTCGCGACCGCGCACGTACGGCACGATGCAGTAGGTGCAGAAGTTATTGCAGCCCGTCATGATGGGCACCCAGGCGTGATACTGCGTCTCACGGTGCCACGGCATACTCATGGCATCCGTATCCTCATGCTCATTGGTGCGGATATGACGCTTGCCGTCCAGGAACGCCTCGGCAATGAGCTCGGCCACATGTGCGATGGAATGCGTGCCAAAGATGACATTGACGTTATCGACGTTGGTGAGCAGACCCTCGCCATCGCGCTGCGCGATGCAACCACCAACGGCAACCACGCGCTTGCCCGAAGGCGAAGGCGGCAGGCTTTTGCAGGAATTACACTGACCGTATAGGCGAGTATCGGCGGCCTCGCGCACACAGCACGTCATGAACACAACGATATCGGCATGCTCGGGATCGAGCGCCATGAGGCAGCCATACGAATCAAGCAGGCCACTCACACGCTCGGAGTCGTGCTGATTCATCTGGCAGCCAAATGTGCGGATAAAATAGGTTTTACCGGCAAGAATATCGCGTACGGAACGCTGGTCCATGTGCATAAGTCCTAACGATGGGGAGCGAAACGAGGCAAGCAGAAGCTATGCCACAGGCTTAACGTCATCCATGACGACGTTATCCATAGCAGCTCGATTGATCTGGTGAACGTAGATAGAAAGGCGGATGGCCGTGCGCGACTCCCCGTTAATGAGGATGTCGGAGAACACAGGCGCGCAGGAAATATCAAAACCGGTTGGAATCAAAAAACCGCGCGCGATAGCAACAGCCTTAATGGCCTGGTTGACAGCACCGGCACCGACACACTGGATGTTGACGGGTACACCATCCTTGACCATGCCGGCGATGGCGCCGGCAACGGACGCGGGCGATGATTTGCTTGATACCTTCAGGCAATCCATGAAGAAACTCCTGTGTTTAAAAGTACGTTTTAACTGCAATAACTGTATCGTACCGAGTGGACTCGGTAAAGGCACTATTCCTCTTTGGCAAGATCGAAGGTCACAGTGATTCGATCACGCGAAACACGAATCTTTGGGTCGCCGCAAAGGTTGAGATAGTACCGGGCGGCAAGGTCATTAAAGTCGCGCTCCACAGCACGCGAAAACTGTGCCATGTCATCCTTGGCAATACGTAGCCCGCGACGATCCTTCGCGAGATCGACAGGAGCCGGCGCATGCGAGGACGAATCACGCTCGCGCAGCAGACGCGCGGTCACACCGCGAACGGGCTTAATCTGCCCTGCCAAAATGCGATGGGCCGTGCGCTCGGACATCTCAAGACCCAAACCCGAACAGATACGGATAAAGTCCTCGGCATCAGAGGCAAGGCCTAAACGGTCGACAACCGGAAGCTCGCTCTCGTCATCAATGAACAGGAGACGCGACGTATCGAGCCGACTTGACGCCTGAGCATAAAGGGTCGCGGCAATCTCAGACGGAGAACCAAGATAGACATCGCAACCACGCAACTCCTCGAGCGCAAACTCACAGGCAGCGCGAATAATATTATGCGGACCGCGAGCACAGACATAACGTCCGTCCTCATCCTTGACGGCCTGGGGCCAGCTGGACTGATCGGCACGCTCGCTGAGGCGGTCGGCCGCAACGCTCACCTTAAAGGCTGAGCCAAGATCGACACCAGACGTGACCACGCGAGCCTCGTCGGTGTTCTGCTTGATCGAAAACAATGCCATGCCACGACCGTGAACGCCCCAACGGTCCATCTTCATGCTCTCGAGCTTTGAGGTAACGCGAGCATCGAAGATTCGCTCTTGCATATCCTGCGGAACACCCGAGCCGTTATCCAGAAAGAAAAGCGTGCGGACGCCATCTTCCTTGGTCGTGGCGAGATAGACCTTGTCGGCGCCGGCATCGCGAGCATTACGGAGCATTTCGATGACGATATCCTCGACATGCTGAATGTCGTGCTTTGCCTGGCGCCGCTCGGCCTCCGAAACGCGGAGGCGGACATACCCCTCGCCAAGGTTCTCCTCGACGCGAAGGTTGCCCTCCCCCGACATCGACGCGATAAATGAGATGAGCTCGTTCGCGTCGCTCATATTATTTAGCGATATCGACAGCGCGGCTCTCGCGAATCACGACGACGCGCACCTGACCGGGATACTCCATCTCTTCCTCGATCTGATGGGCGATATCGTGAGCCAGAACCGTGGACTGGGCATCGGAGATCTTTTCCGGCTGAACCATGACGTGGACCTCGCGACCGGCCTGCATGGCATAGGTACGCTCGACGCCGTCATGAGAGTTGGCGATCTCCTCGAGCTTCTCAAGACGCTTGATGTAGTTCTCGGCAGACTCGCGACGGGCACCGGGGCGAGAGGCAGAGACAGCATCGGCGGCCTGCACCAGGACATCGAGCACCGTGTTGGGGTCGACATCGGCATGGTGAGCCTCGATAGCGTGGACGATAACGGGCTTCTCGCCATAACGGCGGGCAAGCTCGGCGCCGATGACGGCATGCGGGCCCTCGACGTCGTGGTCGATTGCCTTGCCCAGGTCATGAAGCAGGCCGGCGCGCTTGGCGGTCACAACGTCCAGGCCAAGCTCGGAAGCCATCACGCCGCAGAGATCAGAGACCTCGAGGGAGTGCTGAAGCACGTTCTGACCAAACGAAGTACGGTAGCGCAGGGCACCAAGGGTCTTGACGATCTCGGGGTGCAGGTCGTGAATGCCGGTATCGAAGGCAGCCTGCTCGCCAGCCTCGCGCACGCGCTGCTGAACCAGGTCGGCAGCCTTGTGATACATCTCCTCGATGCGGGCGGGGTGAATGCGGCCGTCGGCGATGAGGTTCTCGAGGGCAACACGGGCGGTCTCACGACGGACCGGGTCGAAGCTCGAAAGAACGACGGTCTCGGGCGTGTCGTCAATCACGAGGTTGACGCCGGAAACCTGCTCGAAGGTCCGGATGTTGCGACCCTCGCGACCGATGATACGGCCCTTGAGGTCATCAGAGGGAATGTGCACGGAGGTAACGGTGACCTCGGCTGTGTGGTCGGCAGCGCAGCGCTGAATCGCCAGGGACAGAATCTCCTGGGCGGTCTTGTGGCACTCGGCGCGAACCTGCTGCTCGGACTCGCGAATGATCGTGGCGGCCTCGTGGGTGACCTCGCCGCGAACCTTATCGAGGAGCTCCTTGTGGGCATCCTCGCGGGTCAGGTCGGCGATACGCTCGAGCTCGGAGGTCTGCTTGGCGCAGAGCTCCTCAAGCTCGCGGGAGCGTTTCTCGACCTGACCGGCCTGGCTGGACAGCTGGTGCTCACGCTTGTCGAGAGCGTCGTTTCGGCGATCGAGGGACTCCTCGCGCTGCATCACACGGTTCTCGAGCGTACGAATCTCGCTCTTACGCTGCTTGTCCTCGGCCTCGGCGGCCTGCTTGTTCTTGATGATCTCCTCTTTAGCCTCGAGCAGAGCCTCTTTTTTGAGGGTCTCGGCCTGACGCTTAGCATCACCGATCAGGGACTCAGCCTGTGCGTGTGCCGACTGGATCTTTTCGTCGGCCTCGTGAAGACTACCCTGCTTGGCGGTGCGCATGTAGGCAATGGCGGCGATGGCACCCAAAACGATGCCAACGAGCGCTGCGATGATAGGCATGCTCACTCCTTTTTATGGATTCGTTACACAACAAAGCGAACCGTCCTTACGAACGGCTCGCGACATTTGAGTAATATGGGCGCAGCTTATGCGGGTCGGATACAGATAAACATATAAACAAACTCATCACAGATGAGCACATATCACAAAGCAAATGACAGTGTTTATCGTACGTTGAACCACAACAACTGTCAAATAAATGGCCCCGGCACGGCGGCTAAAACGCGGTGAACGGCAGGGTCACAAAACGCATACGCCTAAACCGCACATTCCTCGCGTTCGGCATCGAGACGTGCCTTAACGGCATCGGCGGCAATGTGATACGAGAAGCCCTTGCCCATCAAAAACCGAACCAGTTTTTCGAATCCGCGCGTCTCTGGAACACGCCGCTTGGCGAGCAGGGCTGACGCACGCGCCAAATCGTCTTCGACGGCAAAATAATCCTCGGGATAACCGGGAATGTCATCGAGCACGACATGACGGCGCTTGAGCTCGGTCTCGATTTTGCGCTGTCCCCAACCGCGCCGCTTGCGCTCCTCGATAAAGTACGAGCAAAAGCGGTTCTCGTCTAAAAAGTGATACTCTGTGGCGCGCTCGACGGCGAAATCGATCGCGGGCTGGTGAAAGCCGTAGCGAGCCAGCTTGTCACGGACCTCACCCGTCGCATGGTCGCGGCGCGATAGCATCTCGGTCACCATGGTAAGTGCACATTTACCCTCGATGAGCTGCACCGCCTCACGAAAGTTGTCCCAATCACAGGGAAGATCGGGGCGGTTTTTGACATACAGCCGCGCGACCCGCACGGGAATCCAAATGGACCGCTCAAAACCGCCCTCAAGCTCACAATCGATATGTGCGCAAGGCTTTTTGGACGCATACCCGCTCGAGAACGAGGAAGCCGCCTTCTTATCGGGAAAGAAGGCCGTGGCCTCGGTCACCGTATACGACATGAGCGTAACCGCTACTCGTCGTCATCATCGAGCATGGCGGAACCATCGATGGCGTAAAGCTCGTCAAACTCCTCAGGCGCAGGCTGATCGGTCAGCTCGACCTCGGACGGAGCATCGTCATCAAACTCAAGTCCGCAGGCAAGGCGGACCTTATGCTCAATCTCGTCGGCGCAATCGGGGTGTTCGCGCAGGAAAGCCTTGGCGGCCTCTCGACCGTTGCCAAGCTTGTCCTCGCCATAGGCAAACCAGGAGCCCATCTTCTTGCAGATGCCGCACTCGACAGCCATGTCCAGAATTGAGCCCTCCTTAGAGATGCCCGTACCGTACATGATGTCGAACTCAGCAGAACGGAACGGAGCTGCCACCTTGTTCTTAACGACCTTGGCGCGCACGCGGTTACCGATAACCTCGTCCTTAAGCTTAATGCTGTCGATACGGCGAATGTCGATACGCACCGAAGAGAAGAACTTAAGGGCGCGGCCGCCCGTCGTAGTCTCGGGGTTGCCGAACATGACGCCGATCTTCTCACGCAGCTGGTTAATGAAGATGCACGTCGTGTTGGACTTGGACAGCGAGCCGGCGAGCTTGCGGAGCGCCTGACTCATTAGGCGAGCCTGAAGACCGACCGTAGTATCGCCGATTTCTCCCTCGATCTCGGCACGCGGGGTCAGCGCGGCGACGGAGTCGACGACGATGGCATCGATGGCGCCGGAACGCACGAGCATGTCAACAATCTCAAGCGCCTGCTCGCCCGTATCGGGCTGGGAAATGAGCACCTCGTCGATATCCACGCCGATGCGCGCGGCATACGTGGGATCAAGCGCGTGCTCGGCATCGATAAATGCCACAACGCCACCCATTGCCTGGGCCTCGGCCAGGATCTCGAGCGAAAGCGTCGTCTTACCGGAGGACTCAGGACCGTAAATCTCGACGATACGGCCGCGCGGCACGCCGCCGATACCCAGCGCGGCATCGAGGGCCAGGGCGCCCGTGGGAATGGCCTCGACCTCGAGCTCGGGACCACCGTCGCCGTACCTCATGATGGAACCCTGGCCGAATTTCTTCTCGATCTCGGCCTTGGTGGTGGCGATCATCTCATCGCGCTCTTTACCCGTCGTGCGAGCATGAACGGTACGTACGGGACCTGAATTCTTGGCCATGAATAGCCCTCCTCTTAACAACCTGCATCGATAATAAACGAACGGCTGTTCGTGGTCAACCGTTCAGGCCAATCATATGCAGGCGGTCTTTCCAAAACCCAACCAAACGCCGACCAAACACTGACCAAATGCTTGACCACAAAGGACCAAATATGAACAAGGCAGGCAAAAATACATCTACAACCAGCACAAACGCCAAATGAGCCTAAGGTCCCTATCTCCACAATTAAGGGGCTCGGAGGCCCCTTAAAACACGTCTATTCCATAGAGTTGAGCACAAGGGCAATGCGACCCAATGCCTCCGTGACCGCATGGGCACGAACACACGAACGGTCGCCCTCATAGTGGCAGCGCACAGAGTCCACGACCGGCACGCCCCCATCGGCGGAACGATGCGCCCAGCCAATATAGAAAGTGCCCGCCGGATCGTCCTCAGTGCCACCGCCGGGGCCGGCATAACCCGTTGCGCTCACTGCAATATCGCTCTGGTACAGCTCCAGCGAACCCACCGCCATCTCGCGCGCGGTCTGATGCGACACCGCGGTATAGCGGTCGAGCGTCTCCTGCTCAACACCAAGAACACGATGCTTAATCTCATCGCAATAGGTCACCGCACCGCCACGCAGCACCGCCGAGGCGCCCGGGATATCGGCAATCGTCGAGGCGATCATACCCGCCGTCAGCGACTCAGCCGTCGAAACCGTCACGCCCCGAGCGCTCGCGCGCTCGACAATATCACGCGCCAGCTCCTCGTTATGTGCGGAAATCTGCTCAAAAGAGTCCGTCATACCCACTAGGACCTAGACCGAAAAGACGATCTTGCGGCAGTTCCAGAAGTACTGGGCGCCCGAGATAACGGTCAGGACAACGGCAACGGCGTACAGGAAGCGCGACACCGAGTAGATGCCGAGCGTCAGCGCCACCGGGCCAAGGTGCAAGCCGGCCATAGCAAAAACGCACAGGTAACCGCAAATGGAGACCATCGTGGTTGCCGTCTTGTACTTGCCGAGCTTATCGGCCGCAACGACCACACCGGCCGCACTCGCGACCATGCGAAGGGCGCTCACCAGCAGCTCGCGGAACAGGATAATGAACACGGACCACACGGTCACCATACCAAAATCCAAGAACAGCAGCAGGGCCGAGAACACGAGCAGCTTATCGGCGATGGGGTCCAAGAATTTACCGAAGTCGGTGATCTCGTTGCGCGAACGCGCCAGATAACCGTCGACCTTATCGGTGCACGACAGGATCACATACAGAATGAAGGCAGCGGCGGCGAGCGGGCCGTCGAAGGTGCTCCAATCCGTACCGGCAACACTCGTGTGAGAAAGCGCCGACACGATCATGAACACCGGGATAAAGACGATGCGAACGCACGTCACGATGTTGGCGGGCGTCCAGACACTCGTCAGTTCCTTATTGCTCTCGTTAGCCACGACGCTCTCCTACTCCACAACATGACCGATAAGCTCATAGCAGAAGCTATCGGTAAACTCGACGGTCAGAATATCGCCCACGGACGCCTCGCTGGCGTCCAGATGCACCGCGCCATCGGAATCGGGCGCCTGGAACCAGGCATGGCCGATCAGCTCGGCGCCATCCTCGGTCTCTTCGATACCGTCGACGATCACCTGGGCGCGCTCGCCCACATGTGCGGCGGTGGCGGCAAAACCGAGCGACTCGGCCAGGTCCATGGCCTCCTGGGCGCGCTCGAGCTTGACCTCTTCGTCGACCTGGCCCTCCATCTTAGCGGCCAGGCTGCCCTCCTCCTGCGAGTAGGCAAAGACGCTCGTGTAGTCAAAGCCGACGGTGTCCATAAAGTCGATAAGGTCGCGGAACTCGTCGTCGGTCTCGGTCGGGAAGCCGACCATGGCCGTGGAACGGATCACGATGCCGGGGATACGCTCACGCAGATCGCGGAACAGGTCCTCGAGCTCCTGGCGCGAACCAGAACGGCGCATAGCCTTAAGGATGCGCGCGTCGCAGTGCTGCACGGGGATATCGATATAGGGCAGCACCTCGGGCGTATCGCGAATCGTCTCGATGAGTTCGTCAGTCATGCCCTCGGGCTGCAGATAGAGCACGCGGACCCAGACGTTGTGCGGGCGCACGGCCTCGGCGACGGCACGCAGCAGCTGCGCCAGATTGCGCGGCGAGCCATCGGCGACGTCCTCGTCGGCAAAGTCGGTACCCCAGATGCCCGTGTCCTGGCCGATCAGCACGATCTCGCGCACACCGCCGGAAACCAGGTCGCGCACCTCGGAGATGATGCTCTCGGCATTGCGCGAATGATAGCGGCCGCGGATGTAGGGAATCATGCAGAAGCTGCAGAAGCGGTTGCAGCCATCGGAAATCTTGACGTAAGCGACAGCACCCTCGACGGTACGTTTGACCTGCGGGATATAGGCTGCAATCTCACGCTCGACACCCAGCACGCCATCGATGACCGCCACGATGCCATCTTCCTCGTCGGCCTTCACAAAGGCAGCGACCTCGGGCAGCTCGTCAGGCAGGTCATCGCCATAGCGCGACGGCACGCAGCCGCACATGACGATGGGACAAGAACGAACGCCGTCCTGAACCTCGTTGGCGAGCTCGAGCGTGGTCTCGATGCTCTCGGACGTTGCGGAGGCGAGGAACGAGCAAGTATTGACGATGGCGATATCGGCATCCTGCGGGTCGAATGCCTCCTCGTAGCCCGCGGCGGTCAAAAGAGAACGCATGCGGTCGGTGTCAACCTCGTTCTTAGCGCACCCGAGGGTGATGTAGAGCACGGAGCCCAACGGTGTATCCATGTTGGAGAGCGGTCCTTTCGATTGATATTAGCGGTAGTTGGTGAACTGCAGCGGCTGGCCGTAGTCCTGGTCGCGCAGGAACTGAATCACGGTCTGCAACGCGTCCTTCGAAGCAGAGGAAACACGCAGTTTGTCGGCCTCGATGGTCACCTTGACCTTGAGCTTTTGATCCTTGATGTCCTTGTTGATCTTCTTGGCGGTCGCCTGGTCGATACCCTCGACGATATGGCCGAGCACGCGCACGGTGCCACCCGATGCCGCCTGCGGAGCATCCCACGAGACAGCCTTGAGGTCGATGCCGCGCTTGATGAGCTTGGAGCTCAGCACGTCAACAATCTGTTTGGAGACAAAGTCGGCCGGGGCGTTGATCGTAAAGAGCTTGTCGCCCTTCGAAAGCTCGATCGTGGCGCCGGAATCCTTAAGGTCATAGCGCTGGGAAATCTCGCGCGTGGTCTGCTGGAAGGCGTTGTCGACCTCTTGCATGTTGACCTCGGACACGACGTCGAAGCTGGAATCTTTAGCCATGATGTTTCCTTTCGCGTACGAGCGGCCTAGTAGCTATCGTACGAATTGTCGGTAGAATCGGTGGGTGTCTGACCGTCAGTTGCGGTATCGGCGCCATCCGTGGACTGGGCATCGGTACCGTCGGTGGCATCGGTACCATCAGAACTTTCACCATTCTCGGAATCAGACGTCTCCTTCTTGGGAACGGTGATCGTCACACGCGCCACGCCCGAGGTCTTGGTATCGTAACGAACCTTTTCACCGTTCTTGGTAACGGTGACATCGGAAGGCTTGGACGTGGTGATCTCGATCGAAGACTCGGGCGTGTACTCCTGCTCAAAGGGGCCAGTCGCCTGGGCGCCATAGACCGACTTGCCGTCAACCTTGACCTCAATCCACGCGGTCTTTCCCTTGGCAACGGAGACTTTGACCTTCGTGACCTCGTTCTCTTCCTTCTTGGCCGTCGTCTTGGTAGCGTCCGAATCAGTCGACTCATCCGTCGCCTCATCGGTGTCATCGTCCTCGTCGACCGTTTCGGTCTTCTTAGAAGACTTCTTGGTCGTCATCTTGGTAGCAGTGGGCGTCTCGGGCGTGTTCTCGGGCGCCGAAGATGCGCAGCCACGTAGAAGCACCACGATGAGCACAATCAACAGCAGCACAACGGCACCGATGCCGGCGTAGACGATACGCGGATCGAGCCCGTTGTTTTGAGGAGTACGTGATCCGCCGCGTCCACGACCGGAACTGCTGCGGCCGCTTCCCTGAGGCATACGACCGCGATTGCTATCGGAACGGCCGCGATAGCCGCCCTGGCCCTGAAGGCTGCGCTGACCCGAGCGGGGCGCAAGTTCACCGCGGCCTTGATAGCCACGCTGGACCGAACGCGGAGCCGAAGAGCGCTGGCCATACGGCTGTGATTGAGAGCGAAGACGCGGCGTCACCTGCGTGGTATCGGCATCCGAATAGCCACCGCGAGAGCGTCCCATAGAGGCACCACGGTAACCGCGATCGGAATAGCCGCCGTCGCCGTAGCCGGCACGAGGGTCACGCGCCACGCCGCGGGCAGCGGGAAGTGCACGGTCCTCGGGCATCGGCGTACTGCGAAACCGGTCACGCTGTGAGCGAATCTCCTCGCCCGAACCCGTCTCAGTAATATAACCGGCCTGCTGAGGACGCTGTCCATAGCGGGTTGAACGACCGCCCTGAACCATCAGGAAGCGCCCGTTATCGACCGAGGAACGCGAATTGACGTAGCCGGCGGCGTCCTGAAAACGACCGCCCTGCTGCGACGTCTCGCGTTCGTATGCCATCAGGTCGTCAAAGTAGGCATTGACGACCTCGCGCGGATTGAGGCCCAAAAAGCGAGCATAGCTCGAAATCATGCCCTGCGCATAGCCGCGCGGCGGCATCGAAGCAAAGTTACCGGTCTCGAAAAACTCGATGATCTGCGGCCTGATTTTGATGGTGTTGGCGACCTGCTGAATGGAAAGGCCCATCCGGCGACGCTGCTCGAGCAGCATGTCACCAAAGCGTGCAGCCATCAGAATCCTCCAAACTCACGATCTTCACGTGCCATCTCGGCGTCGACAGATTCCAGCGCGGCAAGCCCCTCCTCGTCCAACAGGACCTCACGCGGCTTGGAACCGTCGGGCGGGCCGACGACACCCTTTTCTTCCAGCATGTCCATAATACGCCCGGCACGCGCATAGCCAACCTTCAGACGACGTTGCAGGCCAGATGTGGAGCCAAGCTGCGATTCCACCACAATATGGGCGGCTTCCCAAATGAGCGGATCATCGTCTTGCGGCTCGGCTACTCCGGTGCGGACAATACCGGCGCCACCCGCCATGGACATGGAAGCGGGCGCCACGGCAGACAGAATCTCCTCGTGGTAGTCGGGCTCGCTCTGCGACTTGACGAACTCGACAATCTCGTTGATTTCGTCATCCGAGACAAAGCAGCCCTGGATACGGCGAGGCTTGCCCCAGTCGACCTTGGAGAACAGCATGTCGCCCAAACCGGTGAGCTTTTCGGCACCCATCTGGTCAATAATGACGCGCGAGTCGATGCCCGTGGCGACGTTAAAGGCGATGCGGTTGGTGATGTTGGCCTTGATGAGGCCCGTCACCACGTTGGAGCTGGGGCGCTGCGTAGCCACGATAAGGTGTATACCGGCGGCACGGCCCAGCTGGGCGATACGAACGATCGAGGCCTCGACATCCTTGCCGGCGACCATCATCAGGTCCGAAAGCTCGTCGATGATAATGACCAGATAGGGCATCTTTTGGGGCGGGTTGTCGTAATGCTCAAACTCGCCGGCGGCCTGCTTTTCGTTGTAGGTCGAGATCTTACGCACGTTGAGACGCTCGAAGACCTTCAGGCGACGCTCCATCTCGGACACGGCCCATTGCAGAGCGCTCGCGGCCTGCTTGGGCTCGGTCACCACGGGCACATAGAGATGCGGCAAACCGTTATAGCCCGCAAGCTCGACGCGCTTGGGGTCGACCATGATCAGGCGAACGTCCTCGGGAAGGGCTCGCATGAGCAGGGTCGTGATGATGGAATTGATCATCACCGACTTACCAGAACCGGTCGTGCCGGCGATCAGCAGGTGGGGCATCTTGGCGAGGTCAGCGACGACCGGCGTGCCCTCGGCATCTCGACCGATGGCCAGCTCGAGCGGACCGCCCTTCACATAGGGAAGCACGTCGCCCAGGTTGACGTTCTGGCGCTTGCGATTGGGAATCTCGATACCCACAAGCGAGGTACCGGGGATCGGGGCAAAGATGCGCACCGACTGAGCAGCGAGCGAAAGCGCGATATCGTCCTCGAGGCTCGAAATCTTGCTCACGCGCTCGCCCTCGCCAGGTTGCAGCTTAAAGGTCGTCACCGTGGGGCCGGCGATCCAGCCGACCACGCGGGCACTGCGGCCAAACTCAAGCAAGGTGGATTGCAGTGACTCGGCAGTCTGTTCCAGCTCCTTGTCAGATGACGCGGAGGACGCCGACTGCGGGTTGGCGTGCAGGATCTCGAGCGGCGGAAGCTTGAGGCCGTCCTCTTCTTCGCCCTCGTTATCCGCGGGGGCATTGACCGCTCCCCCATCGCTAGGAGTAGGCGCCTCGGCAGCGCCCGCGACAGCCGTATCGGCAACCTTGGGATGCTTCAAGAAGTCGGGAATCTGAGGTGTTGCCGAGACAGGACTCACGGCAAACGGCGGCTCGGACTCGTCGATCTTATCGGGGTCGTCTTCCATCGAAAGCTGGCCGGTTACCTGTTCGCGCTTAGCATGGCGACGCGGCAGCAAAGTTGTCTTTGCGGTCTCAATCGGAGCCTCGTCGTCCTCGTCATCGCCCTCGGTAAGCTCAATCTCGCTATCGGACCAAGACGGGTCGGGCTCGCTTGTATTCAACTTGGGCGTGGCCTTGCCCTTCTTGACATGACGGCGCGGCAGCAGCGTCGTCTTAGCGCGCTCGGCCTCCACGGCATCGGATACGTCGACAAACGGATCCTCGTCCTCGTCGTCATCGTCCAAAACCGGGTCCACATCGTTGCCCATGACCGTGGTCACGGCAGCATCGGAGCCCTTTTGACGAAGAATGCTCAGGTGCGGACGGGCAACGCCGGGCACCGACAGGGCTTCGTCGTCACCCCACGGGCTCGCGTTAACATCGGCACGACGGCGCTCGGCAAAATCGGCCGCGCGGTCGCGAGCAGAGCGCAGCACGCCACCCACCGAAAAGCCGATGATGACAAAACCAACGACGGCCAGACCCAACAGGACCACCATCGCGATAGGCTTACCCAGGGCATTCTGCAGCGCACTCGCAATAAACGCACCGATGTAGCCACCCGAGGCGGACAGATTTTGCGGCGTGAACATAAGGTCACACGAGTCGCTCGTACCCGGCACCATCAGCGAAAGAATGGAGACAACGGTGATAAAGACCACGGCTCCGCCCGCGACCGAGCGCACGTTGAGCGGCGAGTCCTCGCCTAAAAAGAGCGTGGCGGCAAACAGCAAAATGACGATCGGCAGCACGTAGGCGCCCAGACCAAAGCCCAAGTGGTAGAAACCGGCAACCGCAGCCGTAACGGGCGCAGTCGCCGGCGAAATCACGGCAATAAAGGACGCAATCGCCAAAACGGCAATGACCACGCCGGCGATATCGCGGTTGGCCGAGGGCTCGACCAAGGGCTCGAAATCATCGAACTCGGACTCGTGGCCCTTATTGGCACGCAGATGGGAACCGGCACCCTTAGCAGATGCCGGTTGGTTATTGGCCTTATTGCCTTTGGCGTTTTGTGCAGATCCGCGCGCCAAACTAAACCTCCATGACGACCGGGATGATCATCGGACGGGTGCGAGTACGGCTCCAGATAAAGTTAGAGAGCGAATCGCGCACGGCCTTGCGAATGGCATCGGAACCGCTGCTCGTAAAGCTGAACTTGCCCTTCTCGATCGTCTTCATAATGGACGCGGAGGCATCCTCGGAGAACTGGTCGTCGATGGCAAACGAGACGCCGCGGCCCGAGAACTCGATGGCCTCGATCTTCTTGTGCTTGAGCGAGACGATGGCAACAGCGGTAACCATACCGTCGTTGGCGAGCTTCTGACGATCACGCAGGACGATGGGGTCGGTATCGCCGATGCGCAGGCCGTCGACGTAAACGACGCCGGACTCGACGGGCGTACCGCGCTTAACGATACCGCCGCGCATCTCGAGCGTGTCGCCGTTGTCGAGGATAAAGATATGATCGTCCTTGAGACCCATCTTGCGGGCCAGCTGGGCATGGGCGCGCAGATGCACGGCTTCACCGTGAACCGGCATAAAGTACGTGGGCTTGGCCATGGCCATCAGGAGCTTGAGCTCCTCCTGGCTACCGTGACCGGAAACGTGAACGAGGGCGCGGTTCTTATCCCACACGTCGCAGCCGAGCTTGGCCAGGCTGTTGACGACCTGCTGGACGGCTTTCTCATTGCCGGGAACAGGAGTTGCCGAGAGGATAACGGTATCGCCCTCGTGGATGGAGAGCGTCTTGTGCTCGCCATTGGCCATGCGGGACAGGGCCGACAGCGGCTCGCCCTGCGAACCGGTGCACATGACAACAATCTTGTCGTCAGGCAGGTTATCAATGTCAAAGGCATCGATGATATCGGCGTCGTCGATGTTGAGGTAGCCAAGCTCGCGCGCCACGCGGGTGTTAGTGAGCATGGAGCGACCGGTCACAACGACCTTACGGCCGCACTTGCGGGCGGCATCGCAGATCTGCTGCAAACGATGGATGTGGCTCGAGAACGACGCAACGAACACGCGACCCGGCGCGTTCTTGATGGCGTGCAGCAGGTTGGGACCAACCTCGGCCTCGGACTTGGTAAAGCCGGGAACCGTGGCGTTGGTGGAGTCAGAAAGCAGCAGGTCGATACCCTGCTTGGCAAAGCGGCTGATAGCGGCATAGTCGGGCGTGACGCCGTCGATGGGCGTCTGGTCGAGCTTAAAGTCGCCGGTGTGCATAACGGTACCCTGGTTGGTGCGGATGAACACGCCCAGAGCGCCGGGAATGGAGTGCGTCATCGAGAAGAAGTCGAGCGAGATGCCGCCGAGGTTGACATGGCTGCCGCCCTTGACCTCGCGGAACTTGGGTGCGCGGATGCGGAACTCAGAAAGCTTGCCCTCGATAAAGCCAAGCGTCAGCTTGCTCGAAAAGATGGGCACCTTATTGTTGAGGTCCTGCAGCAGGTACGGAAGCGAACCGGTGTGGTCCTCGTGGCCGTGGGTGACGACGATACCGCGGAGCTTTTCCTCGTTCTCCAAAACATAGGTGTAGTCGGGAAGCACCAGGTCGATACCGGGCTGGGAGTCATCCGGGAACATGAGGCCGGCGTCGACGAGCACCATGTCGTCGCCGCACTCGAAGACCGTCATGTTCTTGCCGATGCCGTCAAGGCCGCCGAGCGGGATGATCTTCAAGGGAGATGATTTTTTAGCTGCCATAGGTGAGTGTTGTTTCCTTTCTTCGAAACGGGTCTGAAACAACCGACGGGGCGCTTCTGGCAAACCGACCGTCGGGAACGTACAAACATGCATCATAGAGTCGACGCAGTAACCACAGTATGATACCCATTTGCCCACCAACAGACCACCCATGCATCAAAGCCCCATCTGAACTGGTCCATCCCGCCGGTCTGGGGCCATCGGGGGCCGGGGCGGGTTAAGTTTGCTGCTCTACAGTCCTGCGCAAGACGGAAAGCACATTAAGTGCTTTCCTTTGCGTGCGGAACTCGCGACAAA
>NZ_JBDMHA010000004.1:2228-62573 GCF_039752985.1 Collinsella aerofaciens | reverse complement strand
CAGCTATGGGTGAGCAGCTGTGTCTCACGGGCATGACCGCGCTTGGGCGTAACGCGTTTCCCAGCATGGCATCGAACTTTGCAATATCTCGCCAGCATGCCAGCGTTCGCTTTGAACAAGGTACCTGGTTGGTTGCCGACGAGGGTTCCAATAACGGAACGGCCATTATGCGCGGTGGCCAGATTCTTAATTTGGCTCCCGGCGTGTCCCAGCAGATCCATACCGGTGACGTGCTGCTGATCCCGGCGGCATCTGGTGAGTTTGCCCAGCTACGTTTGATGGTCACCGTGGAGGAGCCTCCTGCGGTGCAGCCCACGCAGGTTCAGACGGCGGTTGCGCCGCGGCCTGCGGCCGTCGCGCCCGCTGCGGCACCCGCCACGCCAGCCGCTAGCCCGTCTGCCGGCGTTGAGGGCTGGTTTGTCGAGTGTCCCGAGTGTGGTCGTCTACACCTTGTTGCCGATGAGCGCGCAAAGGTCGGGGATGGCTGTGAAGAGTGTGGCTGTTCGCTCGCGCGCACGTCTGCCGTATATCGTACGCTCGACCCCGGCGAGGATTACTCGGATGTTCGTTAGCCAGATACTCGCGCCTGTCGTTTCGCTAGGGCCAGGCGAGCGCATCGCAATCTGGACTAGCGGCTGTTCTAAGCACTGCGCCGGATGCATCTCGCCTGAACTTAGAATGCAGCTGCCCGAGCAGGATGTCGATGTTGATGAGCTTGCGCAGATGTTGCTCGATACCGCACGCGAGCACGGCGTACATCGGCTGACGGTTTCTGGTGGAGATCCGCTCGAGCAGGCATCAGAGCTCGTGAAGCTGCTGGCAACGATCCGCTGCGCTTACGACGACATTCTCGTTTACACCGGATTCACGTTTGAAGAGCTGCCGCAAGTGATCGGTGCGGATACGTGGGAGACACTCAAGCCCCTCATCGATGTACTGATCGACGGTCCGTACGTAGACGAGCTCAACGTGCCCGATTGTGCGCTGCGTGGCTCGACTAACCAGCGCGTGATCTATCTGAGCGACCGCCCGCACGATGACTACGATCAGTATCTTCAGCAGCCTCGTCAGCTTCAGAACTTTGTTCAGGACGGCACTGTTAACACCGTCGGCATTGCTAACCGCTACCACCACGAATTTCCTGTCAAGGAGGTATAACACATGGCAACTGATTTCGAGCGCCAATCCTGGCAGCGCGAGATGCTCAACTTTAAAGGGGTGAAGAGCCTCTTTATCCTTGAGGGCAACGTGAACGACAAGTATCCCGATGTGGTTGACGGCGGTCTTCAGTTCTCGGAGCTCGCCGAGGTTGTGCGCGGCCTTTTTGAAGACGCCAATGGCTCAGTTGAGTACAACGTGGCATATTTTGACCCCATTCAGCTGTTCTCGAGCAGCATGGGCAACGTCGATTGCAAACGCCTGGTGTCGCTGGCACACGACGAGGCTTCCAAGAACGACGACCGCATGATGGAGGCGAACGCCTGCATCGCCGATGGTCGCCAAGCATATGCCACCGAGCAATCGAGCCTGCCATCATACGGCGAGGTTATCCGCTCTATGTTGCGCTTGAAATACAATGACAACCCCGATGGCGGCACCGAGGCCAAGCCGCTTTGTGTGATCGTCAACATGGCGTCGCGCCTGCTTGCCTCCTCGACCGGTCTTATGCCCGACGAAACGCAGTTTTTCCTCAACTTGTACCTTGGCGCCAGCAAAGCACGCCTTATTAATCGCACGGCTGTCAACACGCTCATTCTGGTAACGGATAACGTGCGCAACCTGCCTGTGTGGTTTATTGAGGAGAACCCCTTCTTGCGCACCATCACGCTGCCGCATCCCGACCGCGACATGCGCGAAGCCTATATTCAGAGCAAGTTTGGCTTTGGTGAGGCGCTGTCCGATTCCGATGACCGTGCGGTGCGTCGCTTTATCGATACCACCGACGGCATGAGCGTTAAGGAGCTCGAGGGCCTGCAGCGTATGTACCAGCGCGACATGCAAAACCCCGAGGCTTCCATCGAGGCCATCCTTCCCAAGCTCGTCGACGTCTACAAGTACGGTTTTCGCGAGAACAAATGGCAGCAGATGTTCGAGAAGCTCGAAGAGGATCCCGAGGCAAAGATCAAGCGCCGTGTAAAGGGTCAGGACGAGGCCGTTGAGAAGGCCGTCACTGTGCTCAAGCGCTCCGTTATGGGCCTTTCGGGTGCTACCCATTCGTCTGGCTCTAAACCCAAGGGTGTTCTGTTTTTGAGCGGTCCCACCGGTACCGGTAAGACCGAGATTGTTAAGGCCATTACGGAGCTCCTCTTTGGCGATGAGCGCAGCATGCTGCGTTTTGATATGTCAGAGTACGGTGCCGAGAACTCCGATCAAAAGCTCTTTGGTGCTCCTCCGGGATACGTGGGCTATGCCGAGGGCGGTCAGCTGACCAATGCGGTCAAGGCCAATCCGTTCTCGGTAGTTCTTTTCGACGAGATCGAGAAGGCCGCGCCCAGCATTATGGACAAGTTCCTGCAGATCCTCGAAGATGGCCGCCTGACCGATGGCCAGGGTAATACCGTGTACTTCTCTGAGACGGTCATCTTCTTTACGAGCAACATCGGCTTTTCCAAGATTGAGATCGATGCCCAGGGCAACGAAGTGCGTAATACCATCGCGCCCAACACGCCCTATAACGAGATTTGCGAGCGTGTGCGCACCGAGATGGATCGCGAGTTTAAGCCCGAGTTCTTGGGCCGTATCGGCGACAACGTGGTGATCTTCAACTTTATCGACGATGCCGTGGCGCTTCAGATCCTTAATTCCAAGATCGATGCCGTTAACCGCAACGTGCATAAGGCACAGCCCGATATTACGGTTGAGGCGACCGACGCTGCCCGCGAGCTGCTGCACTCCATTGCCATGACGGATGCTGTCAAGGCTAAGGGCGGCCGCGGCATTGGCAACTTGGTGGAGAGCGGCTACCTTAACGGGCTTTCCGATTTTCTATTTGAACACCGCGCCGAGTGGCGCGGCCGTCCCGGTATGGTGGCACGCGCCGTGCCGCAGGGCGAGGGCGATGATGCGCATATCGCATTTGAGCTCGTGCCCGGATCGATGGGAGGCGATTGGCGATGACGAAGTTTATCGCTGCAGCAAAAACTCAAGCAGGAACCAATCACCCCGTCAACGAGGACCGTTTGCTTCTTGACGGTAACGTTCTTTGTTATGGCCTGGTGGGCGATTGCGAGCACGAGATGGGCTGCATGGCAGTCTTTGACGGCGTGAGCGAAGGCGGGCACGGAGCGGCCGCCTCGACGCTCGCTGCTCAGGCGTTTGCACAGGCGACTCAGGTTTTTGAAGCCGATTCGATTGATGTCCTGCAGGATCGTTTACGCATGGCGGGCGAGCGCGCTGAGAACGATGTTGAGTCCTATGCGGCCCGTTATGGCCTGCCCGTTGCCGCATCCACGGTTGCCGGGCTTATGGTGGCACATGATGGGTCTGCCGCAATCTTTAATGCTGGCGATTCGCGTGTGTATCGCTTGCGCGATGGCGTACTTGCGGTATTGAGCTACGACCATACGCCCGAATCCCGCCTGGGTGGCGTTGGTTTTGAGTACAGCGATGAGTCGGTCTCGCATTGCATTGAGCTGGCGGTCGGTCTTAATCAAGGCGGACGAAACTTAGAGATCAATACGGCCACGTTGTTTCCGGGCGATCGCTATTTAATCTGCTCTGATGGCATAGATGGGGAGATTGACCTTGCGCGCCTGCAGCAGATGCTTGCGAGCGATTCGACCTGTGCGCAGCTGTGCGAGGAGCTGTATGCCGAGGCCCGAATGAACGGTTCGACGGATGACGCGACGCTGATCGTGATTGAGATAGGGGAATAAAGATGTCTGATGAGACGATAACGGTACACCGAGATGGTGGCACCGGCAACGATGAAACCGTGACGGTCCGCCGTGGGGACGTACCCGTAAACGGTGAAACGGTCACCGTGTATCACGGCAATCAGGCTCCTGTACCGGGTGAGACCGTGACGGTGCGCCGAGGCGCTGCTCCGGTGTCCGGCGAAACGGTGACCATTCGCCGCGGCGACGCCCCGTCGGCAGGCGAGACGGTAACGGTGGGTCGCTCGGTTCCTAGAGCAAACGGCGAGACGGTGACGGTAAGTCATCCGGTTTCTGCGACTGGTGGCGAGACCGTTACGGTTGCAAGGCCGATGGCTGCTCCCGCTGTCGGCGAGACGGTCACGGTTTCCCGGCCGGTGACGTCCGTGGCGGGCGAGACCGTAACGGTGCCGCGATCTGCCGCTTCTGGCGGTCAAACGATAACGGTCCCACGCGGTGCGGTGGCAAATCCCAATGGCGAAACGGTGACTGTTTCTCGTGGGGACGTTCGCGCCGCTTCCTCCGTGCCCGCATCTCCCTTCGTCCCAGAAGATGTGACGATTACCTCGCATGATGGCCAGCAGTTTATTGTTCACCTGGGCCAAGTTGTCGGTCATGGTGGTCAGTCCACGGTCTTTGCTGCCGAGCGGGTGGATGACGGCCTAGCATGTGTTGCCAAGGTGTTTCGGCCTCTTATAGAAAAAGACCGCACGGAATACGAGAAGACTGTGCGTGCCGTCATGAGCCTCAATGGTCGTCCCGTGTCAGAAACGCATTTGCTGCCTATTTTTGCCTATTTGCACCAGGGCTTGAGCGCGACTGAAGTAGGGGCCATAGCTCCTCAGCTTTGGGATATTGCCATCACTCCTAAGGCTACCTGCCTCAGTGATCGACCCCGCAGCAAGCATATGGTTAAAAGTCGCGTGATTCCGGAGCTGAGCCAAGCGATTAACCTACTACACACCGAGTTTGGCATCGTTCATCGTGATGTGAAACCGTCGAATGTCTACCTGTACGATAAGCAAATCGCACTTGGCGACTATGGGTCCGCTCGTTCTCTTTCCGGAATTGATAATCGTACGACTAAAACCGAGACGCGATCAAACGGGTATACGCCTGGTCACGGCAGAATGGTCGACCCTCGCAACGATTGGTATTCGTTTGGCTATACCATTTGGACTCTTTATGAGGGCAATGTCCACCCGCTCTATGAGCGTTTGAAGGACGACACGTTTTTCGAGTTTCAGGACGCGGGTCAACCTGCTGAGTTCACTCACCCTGATGACGCTACCTTGGGAAATTTGCTTCAAGGCCTTACGTTTGAGCTTGCAAACAAGCGCTTCGGATACGAAGAAATTAAAGACTGGATCGCTGACCCCGACCACTTCTACCGTCAGCTGCCCATCTTCGATTTCAAGAGTGACCATGCGCCGTATGAATTTGTTGGCAGGCTTTATACCGATCCTGTGTCGCTCGCTCGCGGACTCGCGTCTCATTGGGACGAGGCAAAACAGCGCATGCAGCAGTGGCAGCTCGAGCGTCAGATGCGTAAATGGAACGAAAATGACCTTGAGACCAAGATTCATCAGATTACCGAGGCAAAAGCGAAGGGCGGGGAAAAACCGAATTACGATTTCAACCTCGCATGTGTGATTTACGAAATGTCGGGCGGCAAGATCATTTCGTGGCGCGGCGAAGATGTTTCGCTGGGCGCTGGCAAAAACGATCTTCCGGCGCGCATTGCCAACATGGCAAATGCAGAAATAGATCGCTATGCGGTGAAGTCGGGGCTTGACGGCACCGAGTCTATGGGTGTGCTCCCCTCGGGCTTTCTTTCCTACGTTCTTTCCCGCCAAGGCGAGCACGACGATTCGGTTGCAACTATTGCCGAGAATATCAAGGCAATTGAGGATCTTGCCGTTGCTTCCGACGGCCCGCATTTTGCTGCCTGCCTATTGAAGGGCTTTCTTACGTTCGACGAGTTGGCAACTCACGCTGCGGCCCAGCAAGAGATCAAGAGACTCATTGGGAACCCCGGGGCATTTTTTGCCACTTGCTCAACGTCTCGCACTGTCGATGAGTTCTTCCTGCTCTTTGCAGGAGACGTTTCCATGGACGCTATTATCAAGGCACGCGGTGACGCCCAGAGTGGCGGGACAATTGACGTTGATGTCGTACTCGATTTCATGGACCGTGTCGCCGACAACAAGGCTTCCGTGCGTGCGTTCTACCGCAAATACGGCAATATGGCTGGCTGGATTTGGCTTTCCGAGCACACCGCCCTTTACGAGGCGCTTCCGGGCTCTGCCGGAGAATCCGCAATCGTCAATCTTCGCGGCCTATCTCCTTCGGCGCAAGCATCGGTTGCTTCGCTCATGCAAGCGGGGTCCAATATCCGAATCGAAGGCAGCAAGCTTCGTGCCGACATGGAGGTGACACCTGTTCCCTATGTGAATGGCTGGCAGACGAGGGACGTTCTTCTTACTCGACCGCTTACGTTGAATGCTCTTTTCTGTGCCGAGGCGCGAGGAGAGACAGTGCCACGCGGATATGTGGCAGAACTGCTTGCAGGCGGTGCGGACGAACAGCTACTCGATGGCATCGGAATCAGGCTTTTGGCTCATGCGAACCTGACGCCTTCCGCCAGTTATTCTCAATTTCTCGAGGACGAGAGAAACGACGCAGATGGCGCGCTCGAAGGTGCTATCCAACGGGATACTCAGGACTACAGCATGACCGAAGGCATCGCTGATACTGCCGCGCGTATTGAAGCTGTAAAGAAAGAGCAGAGCCGGGTGCTGCGCTGGACATGCGTTGTGGCAGTAATCTACTTCGTTGCCATCCTATGCGCACGTGGCTCTTTTGGACAGTTCATCGTTATGTGTGGCACCCTCGCCCCGCTCGCAGTACTGTTCTTGGTCGCGGCGTTTGTTGGAATCTTCGGCTTCTTGGCCTTGAACCTGCTCCGTTCCTTTTCCGCGGTTGACCGCGTTCAATCGCTCGACAGCGATTTGGCGGCCAACGCAGATCTTCTCGAAAGCCGTCTGGTTCAACTCGTCGATTTTGATGGCCGCACGGGCGCAACGGTGGAAAAGCTCTTGATGGTGGGCGTTGACGAAGATCTTCCGATGACACAGGGAACCGATTTTTCGTTTGGTTCTGAAGGCAAGGCCTTCTACGCCGATCCTGAAGTTATGGATAGGCTTGGCAGATTGGCAATTCGCCTTTTGCTTATCACGTCGGCCGTGATTAGTGCGTCTGGGTTTATGGGCACTGTGTTCATTGACGGTGATGTGATAGCCAAAATCGAGGTCGTCTCCGCTATCGCCGTTGATGCACTCATCTGCATTTACGTGCTGGGCGATGACGAACATCCTGGCAGCGCCGCGTCAATACTGTCATGGTCTTGGATCTGGTTGGGCCCGCTGGTCATCGCGTTTTTGCTTTGGGGCGTCGTATCGGTTCTTCAGGCGTTCGGAATGGTGGGCGCTATTATCGCCGTAGTATTTCTCATCGGATGTTTTATTAAGTAAAGGGAAATTCAACCATGCCAACTTTAAATTTTCGTAAGCTGATTCCGGGAGGCTATTCGGGGGCCGGCCCGAATGCCGGCAATTCGGCTGCGCCGCGGAGAAACGATGGCCTTCATGGCACCGAGCGACGTGCCATGGGCGCTTTTGACGACATGTTGGGTATTGAGAACGTGGCATCCCAGCGCGGCTCTCAGGCGAATACACGTTCTCGCTCGAACATGGCGCAACGTGAAATCCGAAATGACGTGGTGATCAATGAGGGCTTGGGCTCGTATGACGGACGCCCGTGCTCCATCAGGATTTTCGAAAATCACCTCGAGATTGTCGCCAAGCGTGAGGGCTCGACGCTCGATAATCACCCCGCGCTCAAGATGCTTGTCCCCGGCATAGGCAACAGCAAGGCGGTGGCGGGTAGACTTTTCGCTCCGGGTAATTCCAATCCGCCGATCATCATTCCCTTTAATTCGTTGAGCGGTTTCCAGGAGGTGAGCGGGTTTATGCCCACGTTTGTCTTCAACCGGCGTAATCCTCAGACCAGAAAGATGGAGACGCACACCATCAAGACGATGACCAGGGAGTTTAGGTATGCGCTTAACCGCTATGCCCAGACACACTTCCATTATTAATTAGGTAAAGGCAGAACACATGGCAGACGATAACCAGCAAGAGGGCATGTCGGCGCAGGAGAGACTTGCGCGCCTCTATAGCTCTCGCGTTGATGATCAGCAGGGGGATACGGTGCCGACTGCGGGACAGGCGACGGGGGCACGTGTTTCGGCAGGTACCCCGCAGACACAAGCCTCTTCCGCCCAGGAGCGTCTCGACCGCCTGCGTGCGCGACGCGCTGGCGTGCCTCTTCCGGGCGATCCGGAGGCAGCTACTCCGGTAAACAACGAGGGCGCGAATCGCCCTCGCTTTAACATCAATCTTTCGCGCATCGTGGACGCGATTCCCACTATTGTTCGGTTTTTCCCACTGCGTATTTTTACGGTTTGGGGGCTCTGCTCGGTCTGGTACCGCATGTACTTGAACGTTGGCGGAGACGATGTGTTGCATACGGGGCTTCCGGCGCCGGGGTATAGCGCATTCAATCCATTCGCTCTGGGCGCTGTTGTATTCATTGGTCTTCTCGTAGTTTTGACGGAAATCATTGCCGGCCCGTTGAGCCTGATCATTAAGCAGCTAATCATCGGCGCCACGTATTTCTTCCGCGGTTCCGCCGCCACCCGCGAGGCCCGCGACCGTGCGCATGCGAACTTCAGCCTGCGCCGGCTCGTCACCGAGACGGTCCGCGGCTACCACAGCGGCTACTCGGTCTTCGGCTCCATGGCCCGCGCCGCCCGCGGCGCCCGCAACAGCGCCTCCACGCTCGACTACGGCGTCGGGGCCTTCACGGGGGAGGACCCCAACGCGCCCGTCTACGACGACGGCCTGGGCGACCGCCCCTCGCGGATGGAGCTCACCGACGAGGCGGCGTCGAGGGTCTGGGACCTGTACTACCCGGCCTACGGCGCCGAGGGCCCCATGTCCAACCTGCACGAGGCGCTCGCCTCGGGCGACCCGCAGGACTACACGACCCTGATGAGCCTCGCCCTCAACGTGGCGGAGTGGTGCGAGCAAAACGGCACGCCCGACACGCACGGCTGGTTCGACGACCCCGCCTACCCGGGCGACTACGTCGACGCCGGCACGTTCTACCTCATGGCGTACTCGTTCTGGGAGCAGGCGGCCGAGGCGCGGCGCGTGGGGCCGATCGAGCCGCTCGCGGACGACATGAGCCGCTTCATCCTGCGCCACCTGAGCGACTGGTCGCGCGAGAACGCCCACGCCTACCGCTGGCGCGGCGACTGGCGCGACGCGGACTACTTCGACAAGGACCGCCTGTAGGCGGCGGAGGGGGAAACACGGATGGCAATTAATCAGAACGGGTCTGACCGCGGAGGCGCCGGGTCTAACGGATCGGATATCAACGATATCGTGAACCGCATGGGCGGTCCGCGCGTAGTGGTTGTCCTTGCCGTGGTGGTAATCATTGCCATTGTGGCGGTCACGTCCATCACAAGCGGCATTTCCGACACCAATCGGCAGACCGAGCAGCGTGCCGAGGCCAAACAGCAGCAAGAAGACGAGGCGGCACGCGCTCAGCGTAAAAAGGAAAAAGAAGAGCGCCACCAGGAAGAAGCGAAAAAGGCCACAGTGCTCACGCTCGATGAGATTACGGACGAGGCGCTGCGCTCGGACTTAGCGCTCGATGCAGATGAGGACGGCAATATTTCGCAAGAGACTGCGGATGAAGCTAGATCAATCGACGTCGAGTCGTTTGATTCGCTTCCGCTGTTGGCCAACTTCCACAACATCACGACGTTTGGCATCGGCGACTACGACAGCGAAAGCTACGACATAAGCTCCATTAGCAATATCACTCATCTGTCCATTGGCGACTGCTCGGTGCCTCAGGTTGATCTCACACGTTTTCCTCAGCTACAGCGCGTTACTGTAAACAGGCTCGAGAGCCCCGTCGATACCTTGAATGCCAAAAACATGTCCTCGTTGACGAACGTCCAGATCGAAGGCCTTGATGGCAGCATTGGGACGCTTGACCTGTCGGGTGATGTGAACCTTGAGGTCCTGAAGATCAGGAGCAGAGTCGAAACGCTCAATTTGTGCGGCGCGGGCAGGAAAGATGCCTTCGATATTACGTTTACGCCCAATCGCGTTGGCAAGATCTTGTATGACAGCGACACAAGCAGCAGCATGGTCGAGTTTTTGCAAAAAATGAGCAGTGACTACGGCTACACCATGGAGCAACAGTAGCGATGCGCTCAAGTGAGGAGAAGCGTTATGGCGAACTTCAAGCCTGATATGTCATGGCGGGATAACGAACAGGTTCATCGTGTGATCGAGCAGCCTTCGGGCGGGGCTAATGAGCAGTCTGCCGAGACGCCGGATATGCGCGTGAATATGCGTCCGAACGGGCAGGCAACCGGACAGTCTGCTGGGCAAGCACAGCAGGCGTCGGAGCGTTCGACAAGTCGGATTCCTCGCCCTGCCGGGCAACCGAATGGGCAGGCAGCCGAGCGTGCAAATGAAGCCGTTTCTTGCTTGGGTGGCGTTCGCGCCCTGGTAGTGCTTGCGGCGGTTGTGGTCATAGGTGCCGTTGCCGCCTTCGCCGTGATTGGCGGCGTTGGTGATGTGCAGGGCGGCGGGGGAGCCTCGTCGAGCGCCTCTAAAGAGTCGAGCTCAACTGACGCCTCTGACTCCGAGACCAAGAAAGAAAAAGGCCTCGTCGATGTTGATGCGATCTCGGATGATACCCTGCACGGACTGCTTGCCGACTACGATAACGATGACGATGGCCAGCTGACCGCCAAGGAGACCCAGCGCATCACGAGGCTGGTCGTAACCGACGAGGTGACGGATTTCACGCCCATTAGCAAGCTGGACAAGCTCGATACGCTCGGCATCAATACCCTGAGCGCCAAGAGTGCGGACTTTAGCGAGCTCGAGGCACTCGAGGTGCTCAAGTTTGGCGACATGACGACTCAGAACCTCGATCTGAGTGTCTGCCCCAAGCTCAATTCCTTTTGTATTGAAGGCCTTAAGGGCGCTGTCAATTCCATCAACGCTTCGGGTCTTAAGAACCTGATGTTCTTTACCGTTGACCAAGGGCTTCAGGGCGATGTCGAGAAGATCGATCTTTCGAACGATGACATTCTTGGCGCACTCGAGATTACCTGCAATGTCGGCGAGCTCAACCTGTCGGGTTGCAGCCACTCGTTCCCCAAGCTCAACATTGCCGCTGATCACATCGACAAGATCGTGGTCGACAGCAACACCAACGCGGACCTGGTGGCAACCCTACGCGACCTTTGCACCCAGAAGGGCTGGACGCTGGAGGAGCGGTAGAGTCCTTTGGAACGCCAAGGTAATACCTGCTGTAAAGCTATAAGCGAACGAAAAGAAGCGGGCTCGGTTATTTCCGAGCCCCGCTTCTTTGTCTATTTCTGAGGAGCGGCTGCCTTCTCTTTTTCCTCCTTGAGCAGCTCGCCAAGCTTCTTGCCGTCTTCGGTCTTCCAGTCTTCCTTTCCATTGCTGCTTCGGCCGAGTACGAATGCCGAGGCCGCGGAAGGACTCTTGAACACAAGATCTTTTACGAGGACAAAGTCTTCGTTGATCGCGTCCTTCTCTTGCTCGCGACGTTTAGGAACGGAAGCGGGGCAAGTCGCTGTCAAATCTCTGACAAGTTCACTTCCTGCTTTTACGATATAAGCGTGCTCTTTCGTGCAGATGCAAGTCGCTTTGATGCCCTTTGATTGAGCCTTGAGCACGATGCCAGCAATCTTTTCGGACTCGATTTTATCTGCCTCGTTTTCTTCATCCTCTTCTTTATTGATTTCGCCAGAAAGAATAGGGTTGGATACCTTATAGATCTTGTCGGCGAGCCACGTGGCTATGCAACTTTCGACATAGTCGTAATCTGAGTCATTGGCTTTGGCCAGCACTTCAACCAGCTTGGGAAGGACTCCCTCGAATCCGTTGAATTCAACAATTTCATCCCAAACCATCTTGGCGTCTTTTTGGGTATTGGAATCGTTGAACTCTTTGCTGTCGGCTCGGTTGAGTTTAAGTTCCGTCTCGTCCTTTTTGCTCCAGAATACGGGGATGCAGAGCTGCTTCTTGGTATTCTTCATTTCGTTGAAGTAGGTGTACTCATGTCGGCACTCCTTGCTCATGATGTAGTTAGACGTCACGAACGCAAGAAGCATGTCCGAGTCTTTGACAGATGACTCGACTTTCGTTTTCCAGTTCTCGCCGTATCCGATGGAGTTGCAGTCCAAAAAGGGCTCTGCTTCAAAATCTGTGCCCTTATAGTACTTTTCGCTGTTGTTGAGCAGGTCAAAAGTCCTGTTTACGACACGAATGAGATGGTTGTAAAGGTTGTCATCACGCTTATAGCTGATAAAAACCTTAATCAGTGTCTTGTTGGTAGGCGTTTTCGCTTCACTCTGCATGTTTGCTCCTTTTGGATTGATGGAACGGTTCGTGTGTTTAGCCTTTGACAATGCTTCCCTTGGCGATGCGGGCTGAGAGGGCGACGATGACTCGGTCATAGGCGTAGACGTCTTTTCCTAGCAGGAACCCGCGGGCGCCGAGCACGTCGTTGTCAGGTGTCAAGTAGGCGTGACGCATGAGGATGTCGGACTTGCGAACGCCTTCAGCCCCACTCTTGTTGGGCTTGCCGCTCAGGAACGCATCGACGACTGCCGCGCGCGTGCGCTGCTCGCGTTCCTGTTCGACGGTGCCGTGTCCCAGTTCGGTCATGCCCGTTGCCCGGCAATAGGCAAGCCAACGATCGTGCTCCATGTCGCCCAAACGACAGATAAGGGCGAACTCATTGCGGTTGTTCTGCTCATTGGCATCGAACTCGTCCTTGGTGGCTGTGTCGGGAACGACCGAGCTTAATATCGCGCTAGCAACGTTGGCCTGTTCGGTGACCGACGTGACCTTGCCTTGCAGCTTTTCCTTCCAGTTCAGTTCGAAGGATTCTTGTTTAACATCGGCATCGCTATAGCCAAGTGCCCAAAAACGGTAGGGAATGTGTGCCGCCGAAGCTCGGCTGCTGCTCTTGTTGGACTCCTTTCCGTTGTAGCTTTCAACAGCTTTATCAGCGGCCAGCGTTGCGTCGAAATTACTTTCGATAGAGCCATCAAAGCAAAGGTCGTATGCCGCATTAAGCTGAATGGCCAGACGCTCGCGCTCGTCGTCGATGATGTTGTTGTAGGTGTAGAACGTTTTACGAGCGCCAAACGGATGCATGATGTTATTAGCACCCCCGCTGGTCCCATTGGTCTTATCGAGGCTTCTGAGGGCCTCCAGAATCTCCTCGCTTTCGATATGGGGGCAGATGACGGGCTGCCGTTTGGTGTAATCCGGTGTGCCCTGATCAACAAAGCGATTGAAGATCTGGCGCTGGAGCATGAGCGAGTACGAGAGATTTTGGCTGCAATCTCCCATGGTCACAAAGGCGTAAAGTCGAGCGTCATCGGGGATAAGCACGCTTTCGGTCTTGGACGACACGCACTTATTCTGGATGTCGTAGCTCAATGCGGCGACAGCGCCGCCTGCAATAAGGCGATCAGTTGTAATCGAGGGCGCTTCGGCCTCAACGAAACGAACGGTGGGCTCACCGTCGCAGCTTTCGCCAAACATCTCGGGATAACGAGCCGCTTCGCGCTCTAGTACTGCTCGGGCATTGGGGTCGACAACCACAATGTTCAGGCGGACGCCCGGCATGCGGCCCATCCAGAATGTTGTTCGTGCAGCCTGCATGCCGTAATCGCCTGCGCCGACAACGAGGACGGTAAGGTTCTGAGGCCTAGGATTGGGATTGACGGAGATATCGATGGGCTCGAGCGCGCTGTAGAGCGGGGCCTCTTCGAGTACATCGTAGATCTCGTCTTGTACACGCGAGATCAAATGAAGGCAGGTTGGCTCATTGTTGGTTTTGATGGCATCGAAGATCTGGGCATCATCGGGGTTCCTGTGGGTGCAATGGAGCGTAATCCTGGGTGTGCCGTCGCTCTGGGGCTCCCTGTGTGTCGCTTCGATCATATCGATCGTTGCGCTTACGTTGTGCTCGGTCTCTTCGCTCGTCGTGACAATGTCGACTGCAACCAGGTGTTTGGCTGTATCGTGCAGCGCCGCAATCGTTGCAAGCACGTCTGCTGCCTCGGTATCGGTGAACACATAGCGCACGTAGCCCTGGCAGAGATTGCGCAGCACACGCTGACGTTCGCCGTCTTCATCGTTGTCTAGGCAAAAGATGAGGGCGATGTCGCCATTGTTGTTGCCTTTGTTGAGCGTCCCATTTTTGATGTTGTCGACGATATCGCGAGCGAGCAGCTCGGTGTTAGCGTCGACGCTTTCAAAGATAATTGCATGGTCGGCGTACTTGAGATGACGCTTGATAACGCTGCCCGAGAGACGCGTGGCAACAGCGTTGAAGGCAAACAGGCCAATTTCAACGGGAAGGGCGATGATGTATGCGAGTGTGAGCAGCGAATAGAGCAGGTTGAATACCTGGCCGACAACACCGCCGCCTAGGGGAATAGCGCCATAGACGGTTGACGTCACATCGGTGAGACCGGTCTGGATGGTTGTTGTCCACCCTACGGTAAAGAAGTTGGTAATAACCCAGCTAATGAAGTTGAAGGCTCCTGGTTCCCAGCCTTCGCCAAGATCGGAAGAAAAGCACTGCGCCCAGGTGACGGGGGCGAATAGGCAAAAAGCGCCAAGAGCGAGAATTCCAAAGGCGACGATACGACGGTTGGAATTGATCTCGAAGCCAAAGAGCTTGTGCTGATAGTTGTGCCGTTCCAAGTGTATGGAATAGCAGAACGCGACGAGAGCGACGAGGAATGCCGCAAACCAACAGATTGGAGAAATCAAAGTAGGTACCTCCTGTGAGTATGGAGATGAACGGATATCGGGAACCGGGTTTGTTGCCGCCTACGTGAACATGCGATCCCTCAGCTCGGCGGCCTCGTTAATTTCGACGTTGGTGCGGCCTTGGAGATCTTCGGTACGCTTACTGGTGAGCTCGTCGCCCTTTAGTCCGTAGGTGGTGTACTGAACGATTGCACCGGCAGTTTCGGCTGCTTGACGTAGCGGCTCGTAGGTATCGGTCTGTTCGCACCATGCGTAGAAATCATCAACGGTGGCGTTGGGGTTGCCACTATAGAGTCGATACCATTCGCGTCCAAAGCTGCCAAGGACCGAGAACGTCTTTTTCTCGACAAGCTTGTCGCCCTTGTATTTGTAGTCCAGCGTGAGGTCCACCAGATAGGCGGCTCCCGTTTCAAAAGCGTTCTCGTTGCTCTGACGACCGATGATTTCGGCCTCTGGATAGTACTTGCCAATAAACTCGGCGGCGTCGCCTTCGTAGTCGGCAACGATGCGTACGCTCTGTACCTTGCCGCGCTTGTACGTGCAGTGCAGGATGCGCAGCAATCGCTCCTGCCAAAACGCATAGGAAAACAGGTGATCGACAAAATGAGGGTTCTCGAGTCGATTTGCCTGCTCCATCCAAACGGCTTGGAACAGCTGGTAGTCGGCCTGCGGCTCGCCCGTGACCTCGCGGAACCACTGTACGGCGACGTCGGCGGGGATATAGAACGATAGTCGCTCCTGCGGAGTACCGCTCTTGGTCGTTTTGGCGCGCAGGGGAATCTCGACCTCGTAGCCAGAACCGTCGTCCGTTCCGCAGTTTAAAACGGGCGGCAGCATAAACTTGCAGGGGCCCTCGTCGCATACGCGCATCGGCTGGGGGCTAACAGGTTGCCCTTCAAACTCCATCTCGATGTCTGTGTCGTCTTCTTCGTCCTCGTCATCATCGTCGATGCCAAGGTCGTAGCCGGTGTAGTAGTCATCCAAGTGCCGTTCGTTTACATTTCGCCCGTCTACGACGTCAAAGACGGTAACGCCCGTCATGCGGTCGCAATACTTTGCGACTTCAAAGAGGTTGCAGCTCTCCTCGGGCGTAAAGTTATCCATGCGGTGCTGGAACTCGGTAGCGCATTCCTCGGGATTGTAGCCGTCCATGCCGCTGCCATTGACCCACCAGTTGGGGTCGCGATTGCTTTTGAAGTACCACCAGTACCAGACGGGGCAGAATACCGCATTTACGCCAAAAAAGACTTTCTGGATGATGTTACCGTTGCCGTCGAACTTGTAATCGAGCGGCAAGTTAACAACCGGATCGTTTGATGTGTCACGCGCCATGGTGTGCTCCCTGCGATGATTCGTATTGCGCGCGAAGGCCAGATTCGATGCGTCTGACCTGCACGCGCCTGTTACTTCGCATACTAGGCCGCCTGCACTGCATTCTGTTGCGCAACATCGTGGACGGTGCGGTTCGACGTCCACGATGTTGCCGCGCAACAGATATATGGCTTGGCCGTGCCAATCGCTCTCTAGTAGCGCGCCGAGCGCTGGGCGTTGCCCGGGTTGTAGCCCGCCCAGGCGGCGATGACGTCCGACTCAACGACGCTCGTTGCAATGTTGATAAAGCTGCCGGTACGAGGCAGGTCGGTGTGGAAGTCTTCGAGCAGGTTGGGCTGGAACCTAAAGTCCTCAAAGTTGAGGGTGTTGGGGTTGTAGAGCTGACAAGTACCATCCTCGGTAGAGATCGGGCCAACCATGTAAACGGCCTTGTGCTCTACGACCTCGATATCGTCGACGTCAATCACCTCTCCGCGATCGTGCGCGGCAGCGGCGTGCTCCATGAGCTCGAGGAATCGGTCGGCTTCGGCGCTGCAGAGTACGCAGCGCGAGAAGAGCACCGTAAGGGCATAACCCGTTTTACGCCCCAGTTTTTCTCGTAGCTCGCTAAATCGTTGCGACTGCTCCGGGGTCATGCGCGTCTTGGACGGCGCGGTCTGCTTGAGTCCGCACGTCTTAAGGAACATCGCGTTGGCCTTGCGCAGGGCGCTCATAGCGGCAGAATCGCTCTTTGCCGCGGAGACGTCGATGCGTCCTCCCTCGGGAATCTGCTTATAGCGAGAGAAGCCCTTTTCGCCCTCGACGGGCATCCAGTACGTAATGACGTCATTTTCCACAACGCTAAAGCGGCATGTAAAGGGCGCGCCGATTGCCGGCGCCTCGCCGTAGAACTTTACGCGTACGGCTTGGTCGGTGTCCGCCATCCACATCATAAAGCGATGGCTATTGTCGCCGTCATGGCTCCGGAGCTTTGCAATAAGGTAGCAAACCGAGTCGCAACGGCTCTCGAGTGCGGCGCCTCTTCCGGTGGCAATGGCGCTTATGCCCTGGGCCTTGAGCTCGATGTCGCGGTGCAGCGCGTTGAGCTCTTCGGATGTCAGCAGGTCTTGGCCAAGAAGTCCCGCGACAAGCGCGCCGACTTCTATGTCGGTATTAAGGGCGGCATCGATAACCTTGCGATGCGCCTGGTGGCTTGCATAAGCCGGCATAGGTTTGCGACCTGTGGCAAATCCAAATGGGTCGCGGATCTGGTCACCGCCGCGATAGAGCGGCTCCAAAAAGAACATGTTCATGTCATTTTGCTTGCCCTGCTTTTGGCCGTAGGCATCGAGGGAGTTCCAGACATGCTTCTCTGCAATGGGGTTCATCCACAGGCTGATTTTCGATTTTTCTGCCGAGGAGGTCGAGGTGCTCTTTTTGGAGCTTGCGGCGGGACGCGAGGCGGGTTTCTGGTATCCCGCGGGGAGAACTTGCTCAAAATCGAATTTTTTAAGCAGCCTGACGTAGACTCCGACCGATGCTTCTTCTGCCATTTCCGCCATGACCGATTGCGACGGGTCATCGACAAAGGAAATGCGCGTTTTGCCGTCATCGGAGACCGCCTGGCAATAGCCGCATCGAAGTGCAACGTAGCCTTCGTTATCACTGCCGCGGTCAAAGTACATCTGCTCTTTGCAGCCGAGTGTGCCGGGGACGAATGCGGTCGGGTTTGCAATGTCGGGGATCGTAATGGCAGCGCCGGTCGCGCGCTTAAGCTCATCGAAATACTCGACGTACAACGGAATTTTGTAGTGCTGGACGAGCGCCTCGAGAACGACGGCGTTGGGCACGGAGTGCGCCACGCGATAACGCACGGAGTTATAGCCCCATTCGACATCAGTTGCATCGTCGGGGATTCCGTGACCCGCCATGGTGGGCAGGACTTCATCGGGTGAGTCGAACGTTCCATCGGGCGTGCCGCAAATCGCCTGGAGCGAGAACCCGCCAAAGCACTTGTCGAGATCGTCGTGGATATATGCGCAGCAGTCATGATTGGGAAAGACGATGCGAAACGTCATCGCACCCATGGCTTGGGACATGTAGACGTTGCCCGACGCCTGGGCATCGGACTCTGCCTGGGGCTCGCCATCCTCGTCTTCGTCGTCATCGTCCGATGGGTCTGCAAACGAGCTGTAGTTGCATTGATCAGGTCGAGATACATGGAGACGGTCCCGCGGGTTGCCAGCTTTTGCATGATGGGATTGAACGTGTCCGCAAACGAGACCTCGCGGTCCTGGGGCACGCCATTTTGGGTCATGGAAAGCGTGACGGTCGCCACGCCGCAACGAACTGCCGTGGCATCTCGGTACTGGCTGTTGTCGGGGAAGAACGTCCACTGGCTTTTAGTGAGGCTTGCCGCAAACGAGACGTCGTCGTCATCGGGATCGGCTAGCCATGCTCCGGCCTTGTAGCCGTCGGTCACTACGTACTCGTAATAAACGGGCGCCCCGAGCAGGACGGCGAGCGCCTTTGCAGCTCGCAGCAGCGGGATGCCGTCGTATTCGTATTGAAGCGAGTTGTAGCCCCACATCTCGTTGAATGTCCGTCCACCTAGGGCGCCACAGATATGGATGCACATGGCGGCGTTTTGCGGCTGACTCAAATCGCCAAGGTCGGAGATTGCGGGTATCAGCGTGGCGAGCGAAAAGCCGCCAAATTCCTGTTCCAGGGTCTCCTTTACCTGCATGCAAGCATTGTGTCCGGGAAAGACGATGCGGTTGATGACTCTTTGGGGCTGGATCTGACCGCCTGTCTCTTCGATTAGATGGCGAAAGAGCACGTCAACGTCCGATACGTCCATGGTGGCGGTTGCGACCTCCTGCGTCTTGGTCGACTCCTTTTTGCGTTTGCTTGCCGCAGAAGACGATTTTTTGCGCGAGGGCGCCGGCTGTGGCTCCTCTTGGGCACCAAACTGGTCCTTGAGAAAGTCGAAGTACAGGGACACGTTTCCGCGCTGCGCATACGAACGCATGATGGGGTCGGTGGTGTCCTCAAAGTACTTTTGGCTTCCGTCGGGCATGGACATGGTTCCCATGCCGCAGCGGAACAGGGTGTCGGTGGCACCGTCGAACCCCTCCGGGAAATACACCCAGCAGCTCTTGTCGACCACGTTTGCAAACGAGACGCTGTCGCCCTGCGCATCGGCGATCACGGCGCCGGCGGCGAGCTCATCGGCATCGGTGTATTCGTAGTAGACGGGAACGCCGATCATCTTAGAGATGGTCTTGGCAACCTCCAGCGAGGGGATGCCGTTGTATTCGTACTGGAGCGAGTTGTAGCCCCAGACGGCGTTGGTGACCTCTTCGCCGTCGGACCCGCAGGTTTCCAAGGCGGCATTGGTGGCGTCGGTCGGATCCATGTGCTGGAAGTCCTCGTAATCGGGGATCACGGCAGCAAAGCAGAACTCGCCATAGTCTCGCTCCAGGGCAGCTTTGGCCTGCATGCAGATATCGTGGTTGGGAAACACGATGCGATTGACAATCTGGTTGATCGAGATCCCTCGGTCAGTATCTTGAAGCAGATGCTCAAAAATCTCGTCCATCGTTCCTTCTTTCGTATGCGGTGGAAGCCCACGATCCCGGGTTTTAGGGCTCGTGGCTTTGCTAACCCGAACGCTACCGCCCCGATGGGCGAGAACGTTGCGCAACATCCGCGAGTGCGCAAATTGCAATGCGGAACGGTCTGTGCTGGGGCGGTGGTGGTGATGGGGGAGGCGGACGACCCGCGTTCGTATGCCCCGCTGTCTATGAAAAACGTGCCCGCCGACAGGTCGTTATCGGCGGGCACGTTCAGGGCTGCATATGGATTGATGCTCGAGATCAGGCTTCTTTCTTGATGGAGCTGGGTGTTACGACCGTGGTGATTGAGGCGATGCAACACAGAAGCGGGTAGATGGGGCCGGAGCAGGTCGTAGACATCCATGCCATAATCGCGGCAACGAGGGCGAGCAAAGTAAAGCCGATGCGTGCGATGGATACCTTTTTCTGTAGGAATGCAATGATAAGGCCGATAACGGAGACAATGACCGGAATGGCCCACGTGTAAGTTAGCATGTTGACGTCCCCGATGCTGCTACTGCTGCTGCCGTACGCTGCCATTGTGTCGGCGTAGTCGCCCATCTCCAGCATGGTATAGCTGGACTTAAGTCGATATGCCTCACCAGCCGCGCTGTCGCCACCAAAGAAGCCAGAGAGGTTGTTGGCGCCATCGGAGATGTACTGGGATATGGGTATGCCGCGAACGGTCTTCGCGGAATGGCTCACTTCAAGCTGATCTTCAACCCCGAACAAGAGGGTAGCCTAAAGCTGTTTAAGAGCGAATACCAGCAGCAAGCAACGGAAAGGTACCAGCTGTTTATTGCAATTGCCAACTACCGTCATGGCAGCAGCCTCAATAACCTGCACAAGTACTCGGCTGGCGTCATCGGTATTCCTGACGACTTTAGTGGCGGTCAGAGCTCGTTTGACGATACGAACTTTACCTATATCAGGAAAGACGAATAGCCGCCCACATCACGTGGCGAACGATAGGGCCCGAGGGTTATCCTCGGGCCCTTTTTTGCGTGGACGGCATTTTACTGTGCCCCGTTGTATGCTTGCCAATTGCCCGATCCTTTAAATGTTGCGCAACAGAAAATGTCAAGCTCCGCTTAAAGTTGAAGGCGTCCGGTGGATAAGAGAAAGGAATCTGCCATGCGAAACGTCAAGAAATGTTTCAGGGGGGGGTTGTTGGTCGGAGCGCTTGCGCTCTCGATTAGTTCCCTAGTTGTGGGCAGCGTGGCGACCATCGTCGCGCCCACCCCGGCGTACGCCGCCTCCAAGAAGTCGTCTGAGAAATCTAAGAAGGGAAAAAAGTCCAAGAAGGATTTGCTCAAGGGCGTCAAGGTCAAGAAGAAGGTCGATAAATACACCTGGGCCGAGCTCGCGAAGATCTCCGACGCCATGACCGAGTCCGGTAGCCGCAAGGCCGCGCTCAAGATCGCCAAGAAGTACAAGCTCTGCGACAAGAAGGGCAAGCTCGACGGCAGCCAGACTAAGAGGATGACGCTGTCTAAGGGTGAGACCTCGGTCCGCATCGTCGGCTTCTACCATGACGACCTGTCCGATGGCTCCGGAAAGGCTGGAATCACGTGGCAGTTTGTCGATGGCATGTGTAATTTATATTACTACGCGTCGCTCTCAAGCGATCTCAGCGGCAACATTCAATTGATGGATGGGGCTCTGCAGGACCTGGCCTCGGGTTCATATCTTCCTTCCGATGTAGCCGGTCGACTTGCGACGGTCTCGGTCAAGACGGCATCGATGGATTCCATTAGGAGCGGCGAGGCCGTGTCTTCCGACAAGAAGTTGTGGGCACCTTCTGCTGTTGAGGTTCTGGGCGATGCCGAGGATATGTCTGGCGTCAATCGGGATTCCGAGTGGATGGCAAATGCCCTGAATGCCGAGGGCACACAGTACGACCTATTTAAGGACCAGGGTCTAAGCTGGGCCGATCAAAAGGGTGCGTTTTCCGACTTTCCGACAACGTGGTTTTATGGGTATGGTTACAGCGGAGACGATTACGAACAAACTGGTGGTTCCTTAAAGCTTCGTGACGGCGCAAGGCCGCAGTTTTTTGACGATCAGTACTCGGACGATACCGCCTGTATTACGGCCTACAGGTCTTTGTACGTAAACCCGGAAGACCCCGATGCCACTGTTGGCAATATTGCAGTTGCGATTGGCATGAAGGGTGACTCTTTCTGTGGGCGTTATACAGCGACGGGCAACGATACAAAAGTGATTCAGCCCCTGTTCTGCCTTACTGCCGTGAATGACGATTCCACAGCCGAAGAGTCCAATGGTATTTCTATCCAAGACAGCGTTGATAATTACAGCTGGAAGGACCTCAAGGTTATCGCCGACGAGATTGCGGCCGCAAAGGATGAGGAGTCTGCAACGGGCATTGCGAAGAAATATCATCTGGTCGACGAGGAGGGCCATCTGAACGCTTCGAGCTACAAGACCGTAAAGCTCAAGAGCGGCGTGGAATCGAAAGCATATATCGCCGCGTTCAATCACGACGATCGAGCTGACGGCAAGGGCAAAGCGGGCATCACGTTTATGTTCGACGAAGTTGCCCCGCTTAAGGCTGCGATGAACAAGGACGGCGCTAACTCTGGCGGCTGGAAGGATAGCGACCTTCGCAAGACGCTCAACAAGCAGTTTATTAAAGAACTGCCCAGTGACCTTAAGAAAAATCTTGTTAAGGTCAAGAAGCTTACTAACAACACTGGCGTGACGACCGATGTTTCTTCGGTTACGGAGACCGAGGATACGCTGTGGCTGCCGTCCGCAGTGGAGCTCTTTGGGAAGCCTGGAATCGAAAGCGAATCTGAGGGACTCATTAGTTGGCAGCCCGACCAGGTCGCCGTCTACGAGAAGGAGGGCGATTGGTATCAATATCAGATCACGTGGCCCAGCGAAGGTGCGAATGCAAATGCTGCCGCTATGTGGACGCGCTCGTGCGATGCGGCTCACTCTGGTGCCTTTATTACCTATGACGGTTCTGCTCTCGACTCGGGTAATGGGAACGCAACAACTGCGGTTTTCCCTGGTTTCTGCCTGTAGTCGTTAATGCTGCCCATCGGTAATCTTGAGCCCTCGGAGAGGAAATCCTCTCCGAGGGCTTTTCGTTTTAGGTTCGCCGATGTTGCGCAACAGAATGCATGAATCGTGCCAGAAAATGAATACAGTACAAGATGATGTCCGAGAGGAGACGGCATGTCTTTTGATATGACAAGGCGCGAGGCGCTGGGAGTGTTGGGGGCTGCTGCCGGTACGCTGCTGGCTGGTCCTTTGCCCGCGATGGCAAGCGATAACAAGGACGAAGACTCGACTTCCGATGCCGCCAAGGGGTCTGAGCCCGGCACCCTGTACGCCGCGCTGCCTGGCGCGAACTCCAATTGGGGATTCGTCGACGTCAACGGTTCGTGGGTGATTGAGCCCTCGCTTGGCACCATTGCCGGTGTGCCAGGTGGCAGCTGCTATGCGGTGCCGCATGTTAATGAAGCGTCGGGGATACGCGACAATCAGATCAATGAGAACATGGAGTGGCACGGCGGCGTGTTTGACGGAGACTTGTTCCCCGCCACCACGGCGGATGATAAGGAAACTTGGGGTTATATCGATCGTACGGGTAAGTGGGCGATTGAGCCGCAGTATCTTTACGCCGCATGCTTTATCAACGGCTTTGCCATTGTGCAGGATAAGGATGAGGATTTCCACTTTATTACGCCCAAGGGCAAGGACGCCTTTGGCAAGCTCGACTGTAAGACGGTCACGCCGTTTTTTGAAGGCTATGCGAGTCTGTACAGCGGAGATGGCTGGGGCATAATCAATACCAAGGGCGAGTGGGCGCTTGCCTCGGCCAAGGACACGACCAGCCCGTATAAGTACAGCGCGCCGCTGATCTTTAACGAGGGCAAGTGCTTTGACGATTTTAAGTACATCGACACCTCGGGTAATACGATTTTTGAGTTCAGCGAAAAGGACCGCGGCTACACGAACCGTCTCAACGATGGCTACAAGGACACGAGGCCGATCTTTAAGTCGTTCCATCAGGACCGCGTTTTTTACGGTCACCGCATGTACGATGCGCAGGGCAAGGTGCTGACGGACTTTACGTTTAACGACTTTAAGCAAGTCATTATTGCCACGTACCAGGACGAGCTCATCTTTCATGAGGATCTTTGCGCTGCCAAAGATCCGATAACGCACGTGTGGGGCTATATCGACAAGGACGGTACTTGGGTTATCAAGCCACAATTCAAAGTGGCGTATAGCTTTAGCCAGGGGCTTGCCATGGTTCTTGACCCGGCAAGTGACAACTACGGGTTTATTGACAAAAACGGCGACTGGAAGATTCCTCCGCGCTTTAGACTGCCCGATGGCAATGCGGGTGATTTGAGCTACACGTTTGATGCAAATGGCCGCGTGTTTGTCGTGGCCGATTTTCCCGATGGATCTAACTCGTCTCGCATGCGCTACGGCTGGATCGATACCGACGGCAACTGGGTCTGTTCTTGGGAGTACTAGTCATGAAGTGCAAGCAGTGTGGAAAAGAGCTTAAGCAGGGCGCAAAGTTTTGCGTCTACTGCGGTGCGCGCGTGGACGATGCCGACTTGGGGCAGACGGTGACGGTTGCGCCAGTTGAGCCTGCGGTGGATCCTGATGCAACGGCGACGGTTGGCCCCGATATGACGGTTGCAGTCGATCCCGATATGACGATGACGGTTGAGCGTCGCGAGGCTGTAGCAGATTCTGATACAACGACTGTGGTCGAACCCGTTGATGAGCCGATGGGCGACGCGGCGGATGAGGCTGCAAGCGAGCCGGTGGACGATGGCGCGGACGAGTCTGCGGATGAGCCGGTTGACATGAGCGCTGCGTTCGAGCTGAGCTCTGAGGCCACGACGGTACTTCCGGACGATTCCTTTACTGTCGCGCCTACTCAGCAGACTGTGGCCATGCCCAAGGTGTCTGCGCCGATCGATTTCTCGGATGCCAATAGCTCTGTCTCGGCTTCTGCGGACCCCAAATCGCCTAAGTCTCGCCGCGCCGCTATCGGCGTGGGCGTTGCCGCTGCCGTTGTGGCAGTGGGCGCCATCGGTGCGTTTGCTCTCAAAGGGTTGGGTGCCAATATCTCGGCCGATGACTCAGATTCCGTTACGAAGTCGTCCTCTAAGGCGGCATCTCAAAAGCACGGGGTTATCAAGGAAAAGCAGATCAAGACCGACCTTACCGCGGTCGGCCAGCTCTCCAAGGGCTTCATCCCCGATAGCAAGTTTGTCGATGGTGGCAGCTATTCGCTTGAATCTTTGGATGTGACCTCTCAAAAGGAGGACGCGGATGGCAATGTGATCGTTAAGGCTACGACTGTGACCAGCAACGATGCTTTTGAGTCCACGGCCAAGCTCACCGGCACCTATACCAAGAAGGGCAAAAAGTACACGCCCAGCTGGAAGGTGGATTCCTCGACCACTAAGGCCATTGCTCCCATCGAAAAGGATCCAAGTGGACTTTGGACTCAGGGCGATATCAAGTTTGACAAGAAGGCTCAGACTTCGACCGTCAAGGTAAACTACGAGCCCCTGTGGTTTGAGACGGTCGACGGAGACGTCGAGTACACCTACAAGTTCGATGGCTCCAAGTGGGTTCTCGATGGCGACAAGGCGCCCAAGGTGAGCTATGAAAACTTGGTAAGCGATAAGTACACCGATACGTCCGATGAGGGCCACAAAGCGCTGGTTGAGCACTTTAAGATCACCTCGGCCGATAACGGTAAGATCGCGTTTAGCTTTAAGTGGACGCAGCTCTTCGAGTCGTTCTATTCGGCTGTAACGCCTCAGATGAGTACTGATGTTTCGGGCGAGGCCACGATCATTCCCGTGACTATGGATTCCGGCAAGCGATTTATTATTTGCAAGACACTTATTGAAAAAGACTCCGAGGTCAAAGGCAATAAGGACGCGTTTGCCGTGAGCATTATGGCCGAGGGTCCTGCCGAGTATGACGATGCGTCTAAGCAGGAAGTCGTCGTTGCCGTAACGGGCAAGATGTCCAAAGAGGATCACGACGGTCTTAGATCCGATTTTGCGGCCACGTGCGGCCAGACGTTTAATAGCAGGTTCGAGATTCCCCAGGAGCAGAGTCCTACGAAGGAGTAGGGGTTCTGCGAGTTTTTTTGGCGCCACGCGGTTGCGGACCCGCGTGGCCCCGCTTTGGCCGGCCCAAAAGGCACTGCTCCCCATGCCATCCCGGGAGCAGCGCCTTTTGGGCCGGCCGTTTGCGTTGCGATGGTGATCTTTAGGGCTTGGTCGTGTTATCGGGCTATGGGTTCATTCGCCGCCAGTAGATTCATCTCGTTCCCGGCAATGTTGCGCAACGCCTGCTTGGCATGGATTTCTACACTTGAGTTGTCCAAAAGGGATTCGGTTCTTGAATGAGGGATGAACGATGAGCAGGAATTCCTATTACGATGACGATATGTCTGAAGAGGACTACGAGCGGGTCATGGAGCATATGTACGAGCTTGAGTGCGAGCTCGAGGAGCCTCATGACGCTCGCACCGACCAGTTGATTCGCGAGGAGCTCGAGGATCTTTCGAGTGCCATGTTGTTTGAGCCGGTGGTCAAAAACGGTGAGTACCTTGGTGAGCGCGACCATGTGCCCGGGTATTGGACGGATCGTCGCGATTTGGAGTCCGAGTCTTCAGGCGCTTCGAGCGATGCCGACGAGGTGGAGAAGGATGAGCCGTTTGATTTAATTGGCTATCAGGGCTCTTCTTCGGGCGGTTCGGTGCTCGACATGTTTACTCCCATTTTAAGGAGTCGCGTGTTCTGGATCTTCATTGCGTTTCTGGTGTTTATCGGCATGCTCGACATGTTCTACGACAGCTTTATCGTTCCTTCGGGCTTCGCTATTAGCCGCATCAATTTTCAGGGTTTGGTGTTGCTGGCGATTGTCGTAGCATGCATTGCCCTGAGGCGTCGTCGCCGTTAGCGACGGTATTGACGCAGTTTCCGATGTTGCGCAACAGGTTATCTGGACAGCGGCGTATGCTCGGGTTGTCCTGAAAGCGAGAGAAAGGACAGGACAATGGCTGAAGTTGAAGTAAGGGCTTTGGGTCCCGACGACGTCGACGATATGGTCGATCTGGACGAGCAGTCGGGCTACGAGGTCTATGACGCGTGGGCGGACTATGTTGAGGACGAGGACGAGGAGAACTGTTACCTCTGGGGCGTCTTTGCCGATGATGAGCTGGTCGGTTTTTGCGTAACGGGCGGTGCAGATGACCCCGACCTGCCGGATGCCGTTGCGGAGCACCCGCTCAACGAGTGCACGTCGACGTTTTTGAGCCATGTGTATGTTGACCCCGACTACCGCGGTAACGGCTATGGCGCGCGCCTGGTGCACGACGCCCTGTTGGGATACTGGGAGAGCGAGGGCGAGCAGCAGCCTACATTCCTGGATCTGAGCGAATATCTCTTTGACGATGCTGATGCGGATCCGATTAAGCTCGCGCAGCTGCTCATCGACTTCTTTGGCAAGAACGGGTTTGAGCCCATCCCCGACGATGAGCGCGACATCACCTATACCTGCATGGTCTTGGATCCCAAGAACTTTAAGGACCCGGACGCAGAGTAGAGGCTGCTGTTGGTTCAGCTTCCCTAGTTGGTGCTTGACGGGACCGGACGTTCCAGTTGAGATGGCTGGACGTCCGGTCCTTTTTGTTGCCTGTCGGGGTTGGTGATCGGCAGGTTTATCTCGATCTGTAACATCTGGCGGGGGATACGGGGTCTAGTTGTTACAGATTGAGATTGTTCCTCGGCAGACAACTCAACTGTCTCAATCTGTAACATCTGGGGCCGGTTTTGCTCCGCAACTGTTACAGATCGAGATGTTAGCCAAGGGGCTGACTGAATGTCTCGATCTGTAACGTGTAGACCCGGTTTTGCTCCGTAACTGTTACAGATTGAGACGAACAGCCCAGACCCGCTGCGTCCGCCTCGTCATCTGTGGTTTACGTGGGGGCATACGGAGTACGGGTATACTAACCGGCGGCGAATCTGCTCCATCGCTTAGAGCTGCTGCGTCTGGACGGCGCGTGATAGGGCTGCCAAAGCGATCGCCAGCGTGCTGAGCAACGTCCTCTCTGTGCGCACCCGTTTTTGTATGTATTAGCGCACTACCAAGCACGCCCGCGCGGCCGCATGCCGCGCCCATGACGCGTGCAGATAAGGAACAACAACATATGCGTAATTCTGTGTCCGACGTCACCGACGCCGAGATCCTGGACGAGGCCCGCGAGGCCATGACCCAGGCTGCCTTCGATGCCGCCGATGAGGCAAATGCTGCCCAGGCCGTCGAGTCCGCTACCGAGAGCCTGCCCGCCTTTGACGAGCTGGGCCTTTCCGACGAGATGCTCCGTGCCATCGAGAACCTGGGCTACACGGCGCCGACGCCCGTGCAGGCCGGCTCGATCCCCGTGGTGCTCGAGGGCCGCGACTTGCTTGCCGCCGCCCAGACCGGCACCGGCAAGACGGCCGCCTTTTTGCTGCCGACCATGAACAATCTGGAGCACATCGCTCCTCCCAAACCCGTGCGCGAGCGCGGCGGCCGCAACCACCGTCGCGGTGCCAAGAAGCCCGAGGGCAACGGCCGTGGCCCCGTGATGCTCGTCATCACCCCCACGCGCGAGCTTGCCCAGCAGATCGACGAGGTCGCGAGCAAGATCGCCGACGTCACCGGCCATGTCGCCGTGACCGTCGTGGGCGGCGTGAGCTACAAGCCGCAGACTGCTGCCCTCAAGTACGGCTGCGACATCCTGGTCGCCACGCCGGGCCGTCTGGTCGATCTGATCGAGCAGGGCGCCTGCCACCTGGACGAGGTTAAGGTCCTGGTGCTCGACGAGGCCGACCGCATGCTCGACATGGGCTTTTTGCCCGCCGTCCGCCGCATTGTGCGCGAGACGCCGGCCGAGCGCCAGACGCTGCTGTTCTCGGCGACCCTCGACGAGGAGGCCGTGGGTGAGATCACCGACCTGGTGAGCGACCCGGCTCGCGTGGAGATTGCACCGGCCACGTCGACCGCCGACACCGTCGACCAGTTTGTGTTCCCGGTGTCCATCGAGGCCAAGAACAACCTGCTGCCCGAGTTCCTCAAAAAGGAAGGCCCGGAGCGCACTATCGTCTTTATGCGCACCAAGCACCGCGCCGACAGCTGCTGCCGTCGCCTGGAGCGCAAGGGTATCAAGGCCGCCGCGATTCACGGCAACCGCAGCCAGGCCCAGCGCGAGCGTGCCCTTTCGGCCTTCCGCGACGGTACCGTCGACGTGCTGGTGGCAACCGACGTGCTTGCCCGCGGCATCGACATCAGCGACGTGCGCTACGTCGTGAACTTTGACGTGCCAGCCGAGCCGACCGACTACATCCACCGTATTGGCCGTACGGGCCGCGCCGGCGAGCTGGGCTGGGCCATTACGTTTGTGACCGAGCAGGACGTGGACGAGTTCTACGAGATTGAGAAGCTCATGGACAAGACCGCCGACATCTACGAGGCCGGCGACCTGCATGTGGGTCCCAACCCGCCTGCGGTTGATCCCGAGCGCGACCCTTCGGCCTTTAAGGTGAAGAAGAAGACCAAGCGCGGCAAGTCCAAGAGCAAGAAGAAGCTTGAGCAGGCACGTCGCGACGGCAAGCGCAACGGCGATGACTATGGCGATGTGGCCGGTCGCTCCAACCGCGGTCGCGACGAGCGTCGCGGCGACGGCGAGCGTCCGAGCCGTCCCAAGCGCGGCGGCAAGACCCGCGTGCGCGAGGGCGTTCAGGCTCGCGTGGACGAGGCTGTGGAGAGCGTGGCCCGCGAGGTGGCTGCCGAGGAGCGTGCCGGTGCTGTTGAGCAGGGCCCGCGCGGCAACCGTGCCGAGCGTCGTGCCAAGCAGTTCCAGGGCGAGGCGCATCGCCGTCGCCGCGAGGACGAGGACCGCGGTGGTCGTCGCCGTGTTGAGCGCGAGGACGAGGGCCGTGGCTCGCGTGGCGGCAAGCGCGGCTCGGGTGACCGTCGTCGCTCCGGTCGCGATAGCGAGCGCGGCGGGCGCGATGAGCGCCGTGGCGGCGAAGGCCGTGGTTCGCGTGACGAGCGTGGTACCCGCGGCGGCGAGTCCCGCGGCGGCAAGCGCTTTGACGAGCGCGGAGGCCGCGAGGGCGGCCGCGGCGGCGAGCGTCGCGAGGGTGCTCGCGGTAATGGCGGGCGCAGCGGCGCCGGCCGTTCTGGTGAGTCGCGCGATCGCCGTGATCCGCGTGCCAGCCGCGATCGTCGCGATGATTGGCGCAACTACGACGATACCCGCGAAGAGCGTCGCGGCGGCTACCGTGGTGGTCGCGGCGGCAACCAGGCCGGCTCCCGCGGCGGTCGCTCTGGCGGCCGCGATAACCGCGGCAGCTATGGCAACAACCGCGGCGGCAAGCGCGGCGGAAACTCCCGTCGTCCCGGCGACGGCGGTGGCAAGCGCAAGTAACATACGCGACGCACGCTAGGGCGATGCGAGCCAAGGGCCCCGAGCAGACAACGCTCGGGGCCCTTTTTGGTGCAAGGGGGGGAAGGTTCGTATGCACCAACGTCTTGAAGTTGCGGTGGAATACGGACTGTTTTGGCCTTCTGAGCGGCTTTTCAGTCCCTATTTCACCGCAACTCACGATTGGTGCAAAGTAACCTGTCCCCAATGCAGCAAACAAGGAGTGTCCCCAAGTGCCGCCAAAATACCGTTTATCGGAGAAAAAATACCGTTCGCCGTTCATAATGGTTGTTCTGGCTTTGGGCTTGCCTACAATAGCTCCCGTAAAAGAAATGCGGAAGGTTACCGAGTCCCTCGGACGTGGGCCTAACCAAAGTCTTTGAACGGGTGTGTCTCTATGGACGCATTCGCTTGATTTTGGTTGGGCTATATTTATGAAGGGACATGCCACCATGGGTTTCTTTTCTCTCCTGATGGGCGGCTCGGATGAGCAGAAGACTACGACCTCCGAGTTCGAAATCCTCGCCCCTGTTTCTGGCGAGCTTGTTCACCTAGAAAAAACCAATGACCCCGCTTTCAGCAGCCGTGCCGTGGGCGACGGCGTTGCCGTGATCCCCAACGAGGGATGCGTGTGCGCTCCTGTCTCCGGCACCGTCGCGGCGCTGTTCCCGACTGAGCATGCGTTGGGCATCATGTGCGACGATAGCTCCGCTCAGGTAATGCTGCATATCGGAATTGACACCGTTAAGCTCGAGGGCAAGGGCTTCCATGCGCTTGTTGCCCAGGGCGATCATGTCGATGCGGGCCAGCCCCTCGTCGAGGTTGATTTCGATGTGGTCCGCTCCGCTGGCTTCGACCCCACGGTTTTTGTTATCGTGTGTGAGCGCCCGGAGAACTCTCTTCTTCGTGAGCACGCTTCTGGTCCTGTTGCTGTTAAAGAGCCTGTCGTCTGGCTTTCCGAGTAAGTTCTTGTGGTGGATGCCGTGGTTATCAAGCGAGTTTTTAACAACAACGTCGCAATGGTCACTTCGGACGATGGCTCCGAGCTCATCGTCATCGGTCGAGGTCTCTGCTTTGGCCGTCATGCCGGCGATACCATCGACGAGGCGTCGATCGAAAAGACCTACGCGTTGCAGAAGGGAACTTCTCAGGATTCGCGTACGATTGACCGCTTGGCACATCTTTTGGAGTCCATCCCCACCGTCAACCTCGTGATTTCCGAGGAAATCGTTCAGATGCTTCGTCGAGAGCTCAATGTCGACATCAACGATAAGATTCTCATTGCTCTTGTAGACCATATCAGCCTTGCTTTGGAGCGTGAGCGCAAGGGCGTCTCCTGTGAGAATCCGTTGCTGCTCGAGATCCAGCAGTTCTATCGCAAGGAGTATGCACTTGCGGGCCGTGCACTGCAGATTATCAAGGAGTATATGGGCATCCAGATGAGCGAAGAAGAGCAGGGTTTTATTACGCTGCATATCGTCAACGCCACCATGCCGCAACGCTCCGATCGTTTGATTGTTTCGGTCCAGCTTGTTCGCGACGTGCTTGCGATTGTTTCTGAGCGCTATGCTACGACCCTCGATGACACCTCGCTGCCTTACGAACGTTTCGTTCGCCACCTGCAGTTTTTCGCACAGCGAGCGCTCGATCCTACGGCCGGGCAAATCAACGGAGACGCGCTGTTCCGAATCGATGAAACGGCGTATCCGTGCGCATTCTCGTGCGCGGACGCCATAGCCGCCCACTTGTCGTCTACCTATAACGTTGTCGTTACCGATGCCGAGAAGAGTTATCTCGCATATCACATTGTTAACCTGCTTGGAGAACCTGGTCTCTAGGCATAACGTGCCCACACATCGATTGATATAAGGCAAGGCTCACGGTCTTGTCCAGGGCACATCTGTCTTAATTTGCGGAAAAGGAAGGGGAGTACCGCTATGACCGCAAAAAAGAAGTTCAATTTCAAAGCGCCGTTGGAGGTGTTCGCGAAGTCGATCGTTCAGCCGATGATGTATCTCTCGGTTGCCGGCATCCTGCTCATCGTGGGCATCATTCTGACCAACAAGACCATTTGTGCTTTGGTCCCCGTACTGGGCTCCGGTCCGTTCCAGCTTGTGGGCGCCGTTGTCTACCAGTCGCTGATGTTTATCATCAACAACCTCTCGATTCTGTTCTGCGTGGGCATTGCCGGCGCCATGGCAAAGAAGAACAAGGGCCATGCTTCGCTGATTGCCCTGATGTCGTTCTTCCTGTTCCTGCAGGCTAACAACATCGTGCTCAACGCCACCGGCTCTCTTGCCGATGCGAGCGGCATGCTCGGTCTTACCGGAACCGGCCAGGCCACCGTTATGGGCATCCAGGTGCTCGATACCGGCGTGTTCGGCGGCATCATCCTGGGCTGCATCACCGGTGCCGTGTTCAACAAGTACTCGAACAAGCAGTTCCCCATTGCCCTTTCGATGTTCTCGGGCGTTCGCTTTCCGTTCCTGATCATGATCATCATTTCCTGGATCATGGGCGCTGGCTTCTGCATCGTTTGGCCTCCGGTTCAGGGTGCCATCTCCTCCGTTGCCGGCATCATTAAGGAGTCGGGCAACATCGGTCTGTTTATTTACGGCATGCTCAACAAGCTGCTCGTTCCCACCGGTCTGCACCACCTCATCTACACCCCGTTTCAGTTCTCCGATGTGGGTGGCACCCTGACGCTGGGCGATCAGGTTATCGCCGGTGCCTACCCCATCCGTGTCGCCGAGATGGCAATGACGGGCCAGCCCTTCTCCGATAGCACCTACTTCAACAGCTACACCTTCAACAACCTGTGGCCCTACATCGGTATCGGTCTCGCCTTTATCGTCACCGCTTACAGGGGGAACAAGGATAAGACCAAGGACGTTATCATCCCGCTGATCATCACCGCCGTGCTCTCCTGTGTCACCGAGCCCATGGACTTCCTCTTTGTCTTTGCCGCTCCCGTGCTCTTTGTCGTTCACTCGGTTCTTTCCGGCATCTTCCTGGTCCTGCTCAAGGTCCTCTCCGTGCCCGCTTCGACTGCAGGCGGCATCATCAACATCGTGGTTTCCAACCTGGTCCTCGGTGTCGACAAGACCAACTGGCCGGTTATGCTCGTGCTCGGAGTCGTCAACGCCGCTCTGTACTTCTTCCTCTTCACCTTCCTTATTAAGAAGCTCAACCTCCACACGCCTGGTCGCGAGGAGGAGTCCGAGCTCGCCGAGTCCGTTGCCGAGGGCGAGGCCGCCGCGTCTGTCGCGGTGAAGCAGGGCGCCGTTACCGCAGCTCCCGCAGAGGGCGTCGATGCAGGTGTTGCCGACCTGGTCGCAGGTCTTGGCGGCAAGGACAACATCGAGGAGCTCGAGAACTGCTTTACGCGTCTCCGCGTGAACGTTAAGAACCCGGACCTCATCAATGAGGACCTCATCAACCACGTGCCTAACAGCGGCATCAACCGCAACGGCAATAATATCCAAATCATCTTTGGTATGAAGGTCGCCGAGATGCGCGACAAGGTCGAAAACGCAATTGAGAAGGAGCAGTAAACAATGATCATTACTCTGTGTGGTGGCGGATCCACCTTTACCCCCGGCATCGTCAAGTCCATCGCTCTGCGCAAGGACGAGCTCGACGTTGACGAGATTCGTCTGTACGACATCAACGAGGAGCGTCAGCGCAAGATCGGCGTGCTCGTGGACTGGATTTTGCACGAGGACCTCGGCCTGGACATCAAGCTCACGGTGACCACCGACAAAAAGACGGCTTTTACCGACGCGAGCTTCGTGTTTGCCCAGATGCGCGTGGGTGGCTACGCCATGCGCGAGCAGGACGAGAAGATTCCGCTGCGTCACGGCTGCGTGGGTCAGGAGACTTGCGGTTGCGGCGGCCTTGCCTACGGCATGCGCACCATCTTCCCCATGGTCGAGCTGATCGATGACGTTGAGAAGTACGCCAAGAAGGACTACTGGATTCTCAACTACTCCAACCCTGCCGCCATCGTCTCCGAGGGCTGCCGCGTGCTGCGCCCCAACGCTCGCATCATCAACATCTGCGACATGCCGATCGCGATCATCGACGTGGTTTGCGCTGCGCTCGATATCGAGAAGAAGGATGTCGAGTACGATTACTTTGGCCTCAACCACTTTGGTTGGTTCACCTCGATCCGCCACAAGGGCGAGGAGGTCCTGCCGCAGCTGCGCGAGTACATCAAGGAGCACCAGATCCTGCTGCCCGACTCCTACCTCAAGGGCATGGGCTCGCTCATGGCAAAGAAGCCCGAGGAGACCGCCGACGAGCACCCCGAGCAGAATCGCCACACCAAGGGAAGCTGGTACTACGTCTGGAAGGGCGAGTACGAGATCATGGAGTGCTTCCCGGAGTACCTGCCCAACACGTATCTGAACTACTACCTGCAGCAGAAGGAGTTCGTCGAGCATTCCAACCCCGAGCGCACCCGTGCTAACGAGGTTGAGGAGACGCGCGAGAAGAACCTCTTCGACGGCATCGACCACTACGAGAAGACGGGCGAGATCGACGAGAGCACGTTCTATGCGGGCAGCCACGGCGACTGGATTGCCGACCTGGCCATCGCTCTGAAGAACGACACCAAGCAGCGCTTCCTGGTCATCTGCGAGAACAAGGGCGCTATCCCCAACATGCCCTACGACGCTATGGTCGAGCTGCCTGCCTACATTGGCAAGAACGGCCCCGAGGTCATCAGCCGCGACAACATTCCTCTGTTCCAGCAGGGCCTCATGATGCAGCAGCTGAACTCCGAGAAGCTCGTGGTCGAGGCTACGATCGAGGGTTCGTACGAGAAGGCGCTCAAGGCCTTTACGCTGAACAAGACCGTGCCTTCGATGAAGGTCGCCAAGGAAGTTCTCGACGACATGATCGAGGCCAACAAGGGTTACTGGCCCGAGCTTAAGTAAAAGCAACAGGGTCGCTGACCGCATGCCTGGAGCAATGCCCCGTCCACGTGATTGCGTGGGCGGGGCATTGCCGTTTGGTGCAAAGTAACCTGGCCCCTTTGCACCAAAAATAATCCGTTTCCTCCGTCTCCATGGGGCCGGGTGTGGTATTCTATCTGCGGGGTAATACTTAGGAATACCTAGTAATACCAACGCCGCAGAAACAAACTCCGGATGCGGGCCAATCGGGTTGCCTTCACAGCCCGTCGCCCAGCCGCGTGGCCCGCATCTATCCGCACTACCGTCGTTTCAAAAAGGAAGCGCCATGGCAGAACACATGACCCCCGTAGTCGCGAAGGTCTTGCCCGAGGAGAAGGCAGCCTTCGCGGCGGCAACCCAGCTCGTGGGCACCACGCCGTCCAACGCCATCCGCATGTTTATCGCCGCGTTCAATCGCTGCGGCACCTTCCCGTTCGACATCTCGCCCAGCGGGGCCTTTGGCAAAGAGTGTCCCCAACAGCTAGTCGTTGAAGAACGCCCCCAATGACTAGTCGTCGGGAGGAGGTTGGCATGCTCAATGCGATGATTTGGGCGCTTGCCTGTTTTGGCGTCGTCGCTGCCGATATTGCCCTGAGCGTCGTTTTGTTTTCCGCCCTTGGCGTCGCGTCAGTGTTCATGGGTTTTTCGATCGATGACCTCGACATTCAATTGCTTCAGGCCGTCGCGCAGACAGCATCGTTTTTGATGGCGCTGCTGTGGTGGCGTTATCTGTGGCCGCGTTCGTTTATGGCACGCCGGCAAAGCGAGCACCCGCTCGGCGGGGGAGCGCGTGGGGCGTGGAAACGCATCGCCTGCGTTATCGTGATCGGCCTGGCCCTGCAGGTGGTTGTTGGCTACGTGACCGACGCCGCGCTGTCGTTGTTGCCCGATGCCGCGGCCGACTACAGCGAGCTTGTCGAGGAAACAGGCATGGGCGACACCAGCTATCTCGCCGTCCTGACCACGGTGCTCGGCGCCCCGTTTTGTGAAGAGCTGCTGGTGCGCGGCATTATTTTTGAGTTTTCGCTCCGAGCGTTTAATCCGCAGTGCCGCCCACTTTGGAAGCGCCGGCGTCGTGCGAGCGCGCAGGACGGCGCCATGGTGCCCTGGGCGGCCCCAAGCACGTGGGGTATCGCTGCGGCGATTGTGCTGCAGGCGGCAATCTTCGGCTTTATGCACATGAATTGGGTGCAAGGTTGCTACGCGGGTGCCGCCGGCCTCATCTTTGGTTGGGTGCTCGTGACGACCGGAAAGCTCCGCTACACGATCCTGCTGCACTTTGCCTTTAATGCCGGGTCGTATCTCATGACGTTGCTCTGGTTTGTGAACACGCCGTTCGACGTGGTGGTCACGGTCGCCATCGCTGGCTTTGTGCTGGTAGAGGCGATGCGCTCGCTGCGCCACGCGTGTGGGATGGACGCAGCGAGCGCACCGCTGCCCTAGTTGCGGCGTCCGCCGCCGTTGGCGCCCTGACGCCCCTGGGCTGCGCGATTGCGACCGGCAGTGTTCTGTGCGCGCGACATGCCGCTGTGCCCCTTGCTACCCTTGGGCCCCTTGCCGGCGCCACCGTGCGGCTTGCCGCCCTTCTTGCCGGTTCCATGCCCGCCGTTGGCAGATGTCTCGCCCGGGCGCGGCGGCACGGGACGAATCAGGCAATGCTTGGTGTAGCCAATCAGATCGCGGCGGCCGGCTTTTTCCAGCGCCTCGCGCACGAGCTTGTAGTTCTCGGGCTTGCGATACTGGATGAGCGCACGTTGCATGGCCTTCTCGTGCGGGTCGCGCGCCACATAGATCGGCTCCATGGTGCGCGGATCCACGCCGGTGTAGTACATACAGGTCGACATGGTGGACGGCGTGGGGTAGAAGTCCTGCACCTGCTCGGGCATGTAGCCCATGTCGCGCACGGCTTCGGCAAGGTCCACGGCTTCCTTCATCGTCGAGCCGGGGTGGCTCGAGATCAGATACGGCACCACATACTGCTTGAGTCCGTATTCGCGGTTCAGGCGTTCAAATTTACGGCAGAACGCGTTGTAGACGGCGCGGCTCGGCTTGCCCATCACGGACAACACCGCGTCGCTCACGTGCTCGGGCGCTACGCGCAGCTGGCCCGAGACATGGTGCTCCAGCAGCTCGCGCAAAAACTCGTCCGAGGCGTCGGCCATGGTGTAGTCAAAGCGGATGCCGCTGCGGACGAAGACCTTCTTGACGCCCGGCAGCTGGCGCAGATCGCGCAACAGCTGCGTGTAGCCGCTCTCGTCAACCACCATGTTCTTGCACACACTCGGCCACAGGCAGCGCTTGTTCTTGCACACGCCGTGCTTGAGCTGCTTGTCGCAGGCAGGGCGGCTAAAGTTTGCCGTCGGTCCGCCCACGTCGTTGATGTAGCCCTTAAACTCGGGATCGTGCGTGAGCAGCTCGGCCTCGCGCATGATCGAATCGTGGCTGCGCATCTGCAGCACGCGGCCCTGGTGGAAGGTGAGCGCGCAAAACGAGCACTCGCCAAAACAGCCGCGGTTGGAGCTAATGGAAAACTTGATCTCGGCAAAGGCCGGCACGCCGCCTGCCGCGTCGTAGTCGGGATGCCAATCGCGTGCGTAGGGGAGCTCGGCCACCTCGTCCATCTCATCGGTGGTGAGCGTCGCCGACGGCGGGTTCTGCACCACATAGACGCTGTTGGGGTAGGGCTCTACCAGGCGGTGTCCGGTGATGGGGTCCATATTCTGCTGCTGCACATTGAAGCTGCGTGCGTAGTTAAGCTTGTCGGCGGTAAGGTCGTCCCAGCTGGGCAGCAGGTCGTAGTCGTAGACCTCGTCGAGCGAACCCGTGCGGTAGACGGTGCCGTTGATATAGGTGATCTGATCGACGGGCAGTCCCGCGTCGAGCGCGTCGGCGATCTCGACGATCGCGTGCTCGCCCATGCCGTAGATGAGGATGTCGGCGCCCGAGTCGAGCAGTACCGAGCGCTTGAGCTTGTCCTGCCAGTAGTCGTAGTGGGCCAGGCGGCGCAGGCTTGCCTCGATGCCGCCGATGATGATGGGAGCGTCCTTAAACGTCTGACGGATGAGGTTGCCGTAGACCGTGACGGCTCGGTTGGGACGGCGCCCCTCCTCGCCACCGGGGGTATAGGCGTCGGTGTGGCGGCGGTGCTTGGTCACCGAATAGTGGTTGACCATGGAGTCCATGTTGCCGGCGCTGACGAGGAAGCCCAGGCGCGGCTCGCCGAGCACGGTGATGCTGGCGGGGTCGGTCCAGTCGGGCTGGCAGATGATGCCCACCTTGTAGCCGTGCGCGTCGAGGACGCGGCTGACGATGGCCATGCCAAAGCTGGGATGGTCCACGTAGGCGTCGCCGCAGATGTAGACAAAGTCGCACTGGTCCCAGCCGCGCGCATCCATGTCGGCGCGGCTGACGGGGAGGAACTTATCGCGGCCCGGTCGCCAGGGGCGGGCGGGCGTCGCCGGGGCATGCGTGGGTCGCGAGCCCTGCGTCTTACCGCCGCGCTTTTGCTGCTGGCCGCGCTGGGCATGCTTGCCGTGCTGGTTGTGCTGAGCGTCCTGGGGCTTTTGTGCCACGATTCCTCCCGTTGTTAGTATGCTGCACGTAATTGTAACCAGTCTTTTTGGGACGGGGCTAAAAAGACTGGTGGAGTACATGGGCTGGCGGATCGGCGTGTCGATGCGGGTGCCGTTTGTTTCCAGACTGTGTATCCCCGTGTCGAAGGGGCCGTCTCGCGCGCACGCCATGTTGTCAATGGGTTACAGTATGAACGGCGGCTATGTTTCCGCCAACGCACGAGAGAGTCGTCAACAAGGAGGATGCACGACGATGCAGCGTGCCAAACAGATATCGGAGTCTATTGAGCTGGGCATCATCTTGGCGCTCGCCGGTGGCTTTATGGACGTGTATTCGTACATTGGGCGCGACCATGTTTTCGCCAACGCGCAGACGGGCAACATCTTGCTCGTGGGCGTGAGCATCTCGGAGGGCAACTGGGCACTTGCGGGGCGCTACTTCTTCCCTGTGGTGTCGTTTGCCGTGGGTATTATGCTTGCCGACCTGGTACACGAGCGGTTTGGCAGTGTGATCCACTGGCGTCAGGTGACGGTGTTCTTTGAAGCCGTCATCTTGCTGGGCGTGAGCTTTATCCCCGGTGGCGGTTACAATCTGCTCGCTAACTGCCTCACCTCTTTTGCCTGCGGCATGCAGGTTGAGAGCTTCCGCAAGATACATGGTCACGGCATCGCCACGACCATGTGCATCGGCAACTTGCGCAACGCGCTGCAAAACGTGGACGATTACATCATCACCCACAGGCGCGGCTTTTTGGAAAACGGCCTGCTGTACTTTGGCGTGATCTTTACCTTTGTGTTTGGCGCCGTGTTGGGCAACTGGTGTATTGAGCGCATGGGCCTGCACGCCATCGTCGTGGCGAGCTTGCTGCTGTTTGTCGCGTTTGCCATCATGTTCATCGACCGCGAGCGCGACTTGCGCTTACGCTGGAAGGTTGCGGCCGAGGCTTGGAAAGAGGGCTGCCGAAAGTAACCGAATGCGGCAAAGGGGCTGTCCCTTTGCCGCAATATTTTTCATCGTCTGTTGAAACGCTTTAAATAGTTTGACGTTCTCACGCGTTTTTTGTTTCAAAAGCGTTAGGATGGGACTCATAGCGTGGGGCGTAATGGATGCCCCGCACACGATGGGAGGCTATCAATGGCTAATCGTTTCGTTCTCAATACCATCTCTTATCATGGTTCCGGCGCCATCAAGGAGATCCCCGGCGAGCTCCAGCGTCGCGGCTACAAGAAGATCTTCGTCTGCTCCGACCCCGATCTGGTCAAGTTTGGCGTTACCGCTAAGGTGACCGACGAGCTCGACGCCGCCGGCATCGCTTGGAGCCTCTACTCCGAGATCAAGCCCAACCCCACGATTCAGAACGTCAAGGACGGCGTCGAGGCCTTCAAGGCCGCCGAGGCTGACGCTATCGTGACCATCGGTGGCGGCTCCTCCATGGACACCGCCAAGGCCATCGGCATCATCATCAACAACCCCGAGTTCGCCGATGTCCGCAGCCTCGAGGGCGTTGCTCCCACTAAGAACCACGCCGTGTTCACCATCGCCGTGCCGACGACCGCCGGTACCGCTGCCGAGGTGACCATCAACTACGTCATCACCGACCCCGAGAAGGTCCGCAAGTTCGTGTGCGTCGACACCAACGACGCCCCCGAGGTTGCCGTCGTCGATCCTGACATGATGGCTTCCATGCCCGCCGGCCTGACCGCTTCCACTGGTATGGACGCTCTGACCCACGCCATCGAGGGCTACACCACCAAGGGTGCTTGGGAGCTCTCTGACATGTTCCACTTTGAGGCTATTAAGCTGATCAGCGAGAACCTGCGTGACTCCGTCGCCGAGGCCAAGTCCGGCCAGCCCGGCTCCGGCCGCGAGGGCATGGCCCTTGGCCAGTATGTCGCCGGCATGGGCTTCTCCAACGTTGGCCTGGGCATCGACCACGCAATGGCTCACACCCTGTCTGCTCACTACGACACCCCGCACGGCGTCGCTTGCGCCATGCTGCTGCCGATCGCCATGGAGTTCAACAAGCCGGTTTGCGCTGAGCGCCTGGCCAAGGTTGCCCTTGCCATGGGTGTTGACACCACGGGCATGAGCACCGACGAGGCTGCCGACGCCGCTATCGCCGCCGTCAAGCAGCTTTCCGCCGACGTGAATATCCCGCACGTCTGCGAGGCTATGAAGGCCGACGAGATCGAGGTTCTGGCCAAGGACGCCATGGCCGACGCCTGCTTCCCGGGTAACCCGCGCGAGGCAACGCTCGACGACGTCATCGAGCTCTTCAAGAAGATCTGCCCGGCTGCCTAGCCCAGTTTGGTGGTCCTTCGCCCGTAGGTGTATGGTCTTTTGACGTGTCGCTGGCCCCGCCGTGCTACGCACGGCGGGGCTTTTTGTGCTGCGTCGATGCCCTGAGACGGACAAAACCAAGGCGTACTGCCCGCTGCGGATAGGTGGTGCACTTCCCAGCGTGCATTTTTGGGAGTATTCAGCAAGCTCTTAAAAATGCATAACGTTTTGAATGGCCCGTAGTGGCCCGCAGGCGCCCATCGACAGCCATTGTGGGCGGGCTATCGATGAGTGGAGGGGGTTGTTACTGAGTTTTTGCTTTGCGACGACCTGCAACACTGCTGTAACCACGTCGTTTTGTCGTTCGTGATGGGGCCGTTGGGGCCCACGGTGCTGAATACTCCGTTTTTTGCACGGCCCAAGGTGGGGTACCCTGAGACGAAGCAAAAAGACTCCTCATTTCTATGCAGATACCGATAGGATTTATGCAAGATTGGGATTGTAAGCCGTGCGCGTGCGCAAAATCGGCGCGAGGACGTCTGGAGGTGGCTCGGCTCCCAGAGCCTTGCGCGTGCAGAACGGTTAAAATCGGGACTCGGTCTTAGTTTTGCTTGGAAGGATGCACATGGCTTCTGTAATCGATGCTTCTCTAGAGGAGACGCTCTCCTATATCGCGGGACAGCTTAAGACACTGACTTCTATTGCTTCGCCGACGGGCTATACCCGTGCGGCGACTGATTATCTGATGGAGACCCTGCGCGATATGGGGTTTGGGCCTGAGCGTTCCAATAAGGGTAACGTGCTCGTTGAGCTTGGTGGCGAGGGTGAGCCGCTCGTACTGGCGAGCCATGTCGATACCCTGGGCGCCATGGTGCGTTCCATTAAGGACAATGGTCGCCTGCGCCCCACGACGCTCGGCGGGCATCAGTGGTCTACGGCCGATGGCGAGAACTGCACCGTCTACACGCGCGACGGCAATGTCTACACGGGCGTGGTCCTCAATACCGAGCCTTCGGCGCATGTGGCCGACGAGCCGGTCAAGACCATCGAGAAGAACATGGAAATCCTGCTCGATGAGAATGTCGACAGCAAGGACGATGTGCTTGAGCTGGGCATTCAGACCGGCGACATCATCGCTATGGATCCGCGTACCACGGTGACGGAGAGCGGCTACATCAAGAGCCGCTTCCTGGATGACAAGCTATCGGCCGCCATTTTGTTGGGCTTGGCGCGTGCCGTCGCCGCTGGCGAGGTGACGCTTTCGCGTAAGGTTTCGCTGCTCTTTACCGTGTACGAGGAGGTGGGCCACGGCGGCGCCTTCGTGCCGGCCGACACGCGCGAGATGATCAGCGTTGACATGGGCTGCGTGGGCGACGACCTAGGCTGCACCGAGCACATGGTGTCGATCTGCGCCAAGGATTCGGGCGGTCCGTACAACTACGACCTGGTGACGGCGCTGTCCAATATCGCGCGCGAGCTTGAGCTCGATTACGCTATCGACGTGTATCCGCATTACGGTTCGGACGTCGAAGCCACGCTCTCTGCCGGCTACGACATTCGCCATGGTCTGATCGGCCCCGGCGTGTATGCGAGCCACAACTACGAGCGTAGCCACGTGGACGGCGTGCGCAACACCTTCGAGCTCGTCCGCGCCTACGTACAGCGCTAGCGATGCAGCGGCCTCGGCTGATACGGCAGTACCGACCGAGGCCGTCCTCTCTAAGTTGCGGTGAAATAGGGACTGTTTGGCGGTTTTAAACGCTTAAACAGTCCCTATTTCACCGCAACTTATGAAGGGGATGGGGCTACTTGATGGCGCCGGTCACGGTACCGCCGCCCAAGACGATGTCGCCGCGGTAGACTACAACGGCTTGGCCGGGGGCGATGGCTCGCTGCGGCTCGTCAAAAGTCAGCAGCATTTGCCCGTCTTCGTCACGCGTAAGGGTCGCTGCCTGGTCTTTCTGACGGTAGCGGTACTTGGCGCCCACGCGAATGCCGCCGGCATTGAGCTCCGCCTCCATGCGGTCGGCAGGGGCGCTCCAAATCCAGTCGTTGGCCGTGAGCGCTGTGGCCGTCAGGTCCTCGGCCTCGCCCAGATGCACAATGTTGCTGGCGGCATCGACGCCCGTTACGTACACGGGATGCGCCATCGCGACGCCCAGACCCTTGCGCTGGCCGATGGTGTAGCGCAGTGCGCCGTTATGACGTCCGACCACGCTGCCGTCGCGCCACACAATGTCGCCCGGTGCAGCGGGATGTCCGCAGCGGCGCTCGATATAGCCCGCGTAGTCGCCGTCCGCGATAAAGCAGATATCCTCGCTCTCGGCTTTCTGGGCGTTGATGAAGCCCTGCTCGGCGGCAATGCGGCGCACGTCGCGCTTTTTGTCCAGCCCAGCCAGTGGAAAGATCGTGCGTGCCAGGCGCTCTTGCGTGAGCGAATACAAAAAGTAGCTTTGGTCCTTTTTGGGATCTTCGCCGCGGTTCAGCTGCCAGGTGCCGTCGGACGCTTGGCTCGTTTTGGCGTAGTGACCTGTGGCGATGTAGTCGCAGCCCATATCGAGTGCCGCATCGAGCAGCGCGCCAAACTTAATATGGCGGTTGCAGATGATGCATGGGTTGGGCGTCAGCCCTTCCTGGTAGGCGGTCACGAAGCGCTCGATAACGTTGCGATCGAAGGTCTGCTGCAGGTCGAGCACGTGGTGGGGTATCCCCAGGCGCTCGGCGACGGCCTTTGCATCGGCGATGTCGCGGTCGACTTTGCTCATGCCCGTGACGGGATCGGGCGCGGGACAGGTGAGGCGCATGGTGGCGCCGACGCATTCGTAGCCCTGGCTTTTGAGCAGGTACGCAGTCACGCTGGAATCGACGCCGCCGCTCATGGCGACGAGCACGCGCTTGTTGTGCATGGGGAGGTTCTCCTTGGTGGCATGTGGCCAAAAAAGAAAAGCGGCGCGGGAGGCTGGTTCCGCGCCGCAGACATTGTAGCAAGTTCGGACGTCTCGTGGGACACCCTGATGGGATGGGCTCAGACTGCCGGGAGAGGGGAGACCGGTTCGCCCTGGGCTCAGCCTATGGGCGACGGGCCCTTAGTCCTGGAACAGTGCCGTGGACAGGTAGCGCTCGCCGGTGTCGGCAAGCAGGGCCACGATGGTCTTGCCCTCGTTCTCGGGGCGCTTGGCCAGCTGCAGCGCGGCCCACACGGCGGCACCGGACGAAATGCCCACGAGCACGCCCTCCTTGTGGCCCACGGCACGACCGGTGGCAAAGGCGTCCTCGTTCTCGACGGGGATGATCTCGTCGTAGACTCGGGTGTCGAGGACGTCGGGCACAAAGCCGGCGCCGATGCCCTGGATCTTGTGCGGGCCGGCCTGGCCCTTAGAGAGCACCGGGGAGGTAGCGGGCTCGACGGCGACGACCTGAATTTCGGGGTTCTGCTCCTTGAGGAACTCGCCCACGCCGGTTACGGTGCCGCCGGTGCCGACGCCGGCGACGAAGATGTCGACCTTGCCGTCGGTATCATCCCAGATCTCGGGGCCGGTTGTGGCCTTGTGGACGGCGGGGTTGGCGGGGTTCACAAACTGGCCGGCGATAATGCTGTTGGGGGTCTCCTTCTGCAGCTCCTCGGCCTTGGCGATGGCGCCCTTCATGCCCTTGGAGCCGTCGGTGAGCACGAGCTGTGCGCCGTATGCCTGCATAAGCTTGCGGCGCTCGACGGACATAGTCTCGGGCATGGTGATGATCACCTTGTAGCCGCGAGCCGCCGCCACCGAGGCGATGCCAACGCCGGTATTGCCGCTCGTGGGCTCGATGATGGTGTAGTCTCCGCCGCGCACGAGCTTGCCGGCCTTCTCGGCCTCGTCGATCATGTTCTTGGCGACGCGGTCTTTGACGGACCCGGCGGGGTTGAAGTATTCCAGCTTGACGAGCACGCGGGCCTTGAGGTCCTCATCGGCCTCAAAGTGAGTGAGCTCCAGAAGCGGGGTGTGGCCGATAAGCTGATCGATGGACGTATAAACATTGCTCATGGTGAACCTCCAAAGTGTTCAAATGACTGGATACCGTGTGGTTTTACGGTGTGTACAGCAGCGAAACCCATAAACCTTATGGGTTGTTCTTTTTGCTGTTGGCAAGCATAGTAGACAGTAAAGCCTAGTAACGCAATAGGAAATAGAAGATTATTACGAGTCGATTAACCAGCTTGACGGGAATAGGTATTTTCAAAACCAATTTTTCGGCTAGAATTTCTACGAATTAACAGACCGAAAGGCAGCAATATATATGTTGGTTTCCACAAAGGGCAGATATGCCCTGCGCGTTATGGTTGACCTGGCCGAGCACCAGGCGGCAGGCCGCATTCCCCTCAAAGAGATCGCCGCGCGTCAGGGGATTTCGGAGAAATATCTGGAGAACATTTTGGCCACGCTCGTGCGCGCCAATATGCTCTCGGGCATGCGCGGCAAAGGCGGCGGCTACGTGCTCACGCGCCCGCCCGAGCAGTACACGGTGGGCGAGATCTTGCGCCTGACCGAGGGCAGCCTGGCGCCGGTCGCATGCCTGGACGGCGACTGCAAGGGCTGTTCACGTTCGGATGAGTGTCCCACACTCGACGTGTGGAAGAACCTGGACAAGCTCATCAATGACTACCTCGACGGCGTGACGCTCGATCAACTTGTCGCTCCCAACCATGGTTACGACTACGTCATCTAACCCATACTCGCCATTTGGGGACGGGGTGGAAATGGTAGATTCTCTCGCCCTTTGAGACTTGAAAAATAAGAAGGCCGCCCATTTTTGCGATGGGCGGCCTTTGTTTTGGGTCGATATGACGGTTCGTATTGAACAGTTCTAGCCCTCGGCGATGCTGTCGAGAATGCTGCGCATGATGGATACCAGGATGCTGCCCATAAAGGCCGACCCAAAGTTGGCGATGGAGATACCCGCGCCCAGCAGATTGACCGACAGGTAGCTGGCCAGCTCGAGCATAAAGCTGTTGACTACGAGCTGAAAAATACCAAGCGTGATAATAGTGAGCGGCAGCGAGATGACCGTCAGGAACGGCTTGACGAGCGAGTCGACGATGTTGAGGAACAGTCCCACAAAGGCAAAGCAGACCCAGGCCTCGGCAAAGCCGAAGGGTTGGATACCAGGGACGAGGAACGTGGCGATCGCGATGGCGATCGAGGTGAAGAGCCAGTTAAGCATAAAGCGCATGGCGTGAATCCTTTCTTGCGCCGGGGTTGCTGGCGTCGCGTGAAGCGGCTTGCGGCGGCGACCTGGATGGTTGCGCGGGCGCGCCGCGGTGTTTGGGCGCCCATTGTCTCAAATATTCGTGGAGCTTACGTGCGCATACGGTTTCTAAACGGCGTTCGTCCTGAAAAACGCGCCGCTGGCAGAGAGTCTTGTCGCTTTAGTTTGGTGGTGTGCTACACTGCTACGGGCAGAAGCCACAGGCGTTGCCCTATTGCATAGAACGGGCGAACGATGCCCGATGTCAGTATCAACTTCGATGCCTTTTGGCGGGTTTGGCGGTGATCGATGAATATCGAGAACATGTTTGACAAGCCTGATGTCAAGCAGCTGGTCCACGCATTTAGTCTTTTGGATGACGAGAAGGATATCCAAGCGTTTTTGACCGATATCTGCACGCCGCGCGAGATCTGCGACCTTTCTCAGCGTTTGCAGGTTGCGCGCTATTTGGACGAGGGCGAGCCTTATGTTGAGGTTCAGGCCCGTACCGGCGCTTCGTCCACCACGGTGAGCCGCGTTTCAAAGGCGCTCAACGGCGAGTACGGTGGCTACCGCAAGATCCTCATTAAGTTGGAGGATGGCGAGTAGGCCGCGCCAAAAACGAATTGTGCAAAACCGCTCCCCCGGGGGCGGTTTTTATATGCCCGCAATCGGCTGGTGCGTTGGGGTCAGGTTGCTTTGTACCAAAAGATGGAGCTGCGGTGGCAATGTGTCCGCGTGGGCGGGTAGGATGGATACATTGATTATTGCGAACAGTTTGAGCGGAGGACCATGCCTGTTCGAATCTATACCACCAATGCCGGCACGGATTTGAGCGATGCCGAGTCGGCACTGCTTGCCGACCTTATTGACTGCCACGGACGTGCCGTGCTGCTGGCGCCTACGTATGCCGAGCTCGACCTGTGCCGTCATGATGCGGCGGAAGCCGGGATTTCGCTGGGTATTGACTACAAGACGCCTACATCGTGGCTTCGCTCGCTTTGGGAGCTTTTGGGCGACGGGCGTGATTTCGTCGACAACCTGCAGCGCCAGATGCTGTTCTCGGACATGGTCACGCGTCTCGACGATGCCGATTTGCAGCCGCTTTCGCGCAGCCAGGGCACGGTGCGCATGCTCGCGCGCATGGCCCGCGACGTGCTGCCGGGTGTGGCGGGGACGGGTGCCGAACGATGCCGTGGCGACAACTGCCAGCCGGAGCCAAAAAGCGATGCCGAGGCTCGTGTGTTCGAGCTTTTGCGCGCCTACGCGGACGGTTTGGACCGTCGAGATATGGTCGAGCCCTGCGAGGCGGCTGACATTATGGCCGGTGCCCTGGCCGATAACCTGCCGGCGTGCGCCCGCGCCGTATGCGTGCGCGGTATCACGTCGTTTACGCACGGCCTGCTCGAGCTGCTGTCTGCCGTGGCGAACAATGGGGGAGAGGTCGTCGTGCTGCTTGCCTGCGAGCAGGCGGCGATGCGCGAGGAGCTTGCCACGGCATTTGATGCCCGCGGTGTGCTGTTTGAGGTCGCGCCGCTGGGGGAGGACGCCGTCGCGTCTGATGCCGCTTGCGGGCCCTCCGCTCAGCCTGCCTTTATTGAGGTCGCCGGCCCCCATGCCCGTGCCCATGCTTATGCGGACGCCATCGATAAGTTGGTGAAGGCGCACAAGGAGTCCAAGGCCGCTAAAACTACGGCAACGCCCGCCGACCCCGCGCGCGTGCTCGTTGTTTCTGCCCGGGCACCCCAGCTGTTCGGTGAGCTCGCCTCTCGTCTGGCGGCTCGTCATATCGCCGCCGAGACAGTTGAGTTTACGGCGTTTTCCCAATCCATTGCGGGCAGGCAGTTTGCGGCGCTCGCCGGCCTGATCGAGCGTATGAAGGCCGCCGATGAGGGCATGGCGTCAAAGACCGAGTGGTGGCCCGCGCCGGAGCTTACCGACTGGATCTACAGTCCGCTTTCGGGCGCTGATGCCGTCAATGCCCGTACCTTCGATAAGAATATGCGTCTTTCGCGCAGCAAGACTACCGCGGGCGTTAAGAGCCTGCTGCAGAGTGTCCAAGGCCAGGTAAGGGGCGCGCGCAAGGCGGCGAGCGACGAGAACTGGTTTAAGAACGTGCCGTGTGTGGTCTCGGACGTGTTCCAGGCGCTGTGGCGTGACAAGCCCGTGACGGCGCTCAAGGCCATGCTTGCCGTTGCCGAGGCGTTGCCCGATCGCTCGCTGGGCAGCTTGGATGGCCAAGCCCGTCGCCAGGCGGAGGTGGCCCTGCTGCGCCATGTCATCGACATCCTTATGAATGGCGCTCGCGCGCTCGACGTGTCGCAGGCTGCGACCGTGCCCGTGCTCGACGGCATTCGCACCAAGGTGGACAAGCGTAGCGCCGCCTACGATTACGAGACCCACGAGGTCGACCGCGCGCCGCGCGCCCAGGTGCGCTTTGCGTCGCTTGCCGATGCGGCGGCTCTGCGCCCCGGCAGCTACGATGCCGTGCTGTTTGCCGATGTCGATCTGGACAGCTATCCGCTCTCACACGAGGAGGGGCCGCTGGCCACGCTGACGGCGAGCCTTGGTCGCGAGAGCGTGACGCTTGAGCCCGCGGCTTTGCTGCGCGTGCGCTTTGGCCACGCGATGCAGGCGGCACGCGGCCCTGTTGTGCTTGCACGCGTGACGCACGATCGCCAGGCGCGCGAGTGCTATCCGGCTGCTGTGTGGACCGAGTTGCGGGCGCATGCCGAGGCCGCTGACGATGCTAAGGCCGCTGACGATGCTAAGGCCGCTGACGCCGACAAGGCGAAGTGCGTGGGTGAGGGCGATATCGTCGCCGATTTTGATCCAGCGGCCGGCGAGGGCATCGAGTGCAAGCGCGTCGCGTGCGAGGCTCCTCAGCATTTGAGTGAAGCGGCTGTGCCGTACCTGGTCCTGCGTCGCCGCGACGGTGAGGGCGAGGACGCGCCGCTTGTGCCGCGCCTGACGTCCGCCTCGCAGATCGAGGCCTATTCCACCTGCCCGCTGTGCTGGTTTGTCTCGTATCGCGTCAAGCCCCAGTCTATCGACGCGGATTTTGGCAACATGGAGAAGGGCAACTTCGTCCACGACGTGCTGGAGCACCTGCATGCCCGTCTGCCCCAAGAGGGCATGGAGCGCGTGACGCCCGAGAACTTGCCGCGCGCACAGGAGCTGCTGCGCGAGATCTTTGCCGAGACCTTGGCCGAGCATGCGGGCAAGCGCGGTACCGAGGGCCCGCTGGTGCCGCTCTCCCCGGTGGAGGAGCGTCAGGTGGCCGAGATCTTGCCGCAGCTGGAAGGCGTGCTCGCCTACGAGTCCGAGGCGCTTGCCCCCTTTGCCCCGCGCTACCTTGAGTTCGCCTTTAATGAGCTTAAGGTCGAGTATGCCGGTTGGCCGCTCGGCGGGCGTATCGACCGCGTTGACGTGGATGCCGAGAATCGCGCCGTGGTGATTGACTACAAGCATCGTTCGGGTGTCGAGGAGTTTAAACTCGCCGACCCTACGGTGCGCGACGAAGAGTCGGGCGAGGCCCCCATCGACGACCCGCGTTGGCTGCCGCCCCATACCCAGACACTCATCTACGCGCAGGCCATGCGTCGGGCGCTGGGCCTAGATACCCGTGCTGCGCTCTATTTTTCGACCAAGGGCGGCAAGCCCGCGCTGCGCGGCGCCGCAAGTGCCGAGCTGCTCGAGGAAGGGCGCGGCGACGGTCGCATCCCGGGCCTTAAGAAGGGCTTCCCGGGCGAGGGCGGCAACATGGACTTCGATGTGCTGCTCGATCGCGTGGAGACCGGCATTGCCGAGCGGCTGCGCGAACTCGAGGCGGGCGTCGTGACGGCGGTCGATCCGACATCGGCGCAAGCCGCGCATGCGCGCTGCTCGTATAACCACGAAGGAACGTTTGTAAGGAGGGACGTGTAGACCATGGATCTTTCGACTTTGATGCCGCAACAGCTGCAAGTCGTCAAAACGCTCGACCGCCCGTTGTTTGTCTCGGCGGGTGCCGGCTCGGGCAAGACCTTTACCCTCACGCGCCGCATCGTCTATGCGCTCTCGCCCGAATCCGGTCCGTTTGTCGAGCATCTGGATCAGGTGCTCGCCATTACCTTTACCAAAGACGCCGCGGCCGAGATTCGCGACCGTGTGCGCCGTGCGCTTATCGAAGAGGGTATGGACGAAGAGGCCCTGACGGTCGACGACGCTTGGATTTCGACCATCCACGGCATGTGCTCGCGCATCCTGCGCGCGCACGCGCTGGAGCTGGGCATCGACCCCGAGTTCACGGTGCTCACCGATACCGACGAGCTTATGGATCAGGCTGTCGAGCATGTGCTGGGGCGTGCGACGGCGCCCGACGTCGCGCCCGAGCTCGCCGCTTCGCTTAAGACCCTCTACGCCTGGTATCCCATGGCGGGCGAGGGCGGGCCGTTTGGCGCCGGTACCACCATCAAAGGCCTGGTGCGCGACCTGCTGGAGCTATCGAGCCAGCTTCCGGGCGGCATGGACGATGTGCGCGTGGCGCGTGGCCAGGCCGACACCTCGGCGCTTGCCGATGCTTATCGTGCGGCGCTGGGCACAAGCAAGGCCACGACCGAGAAAGCGCAGGTGGCACTCGACGCCATCGACGCGTTTGAGGCGAGCGGCAAAACCATGGAGGATGCGGCGCGACTCATGATGTCGTGCGGCATGCCGCGCGCGAGCAAGGCGTTTCCTAAGGAGCAGGTGGAGCTACTCAAGGCCGAGGCAGCCGATGCGTTTATCAATATCGTGCTTGCCTGCGGCGGCCCGGCGCTCGATGCACTGGTGGGGCTTGCCCGTGCCGTAGAGGCGGAGTACCGTGCGCTCAAGGCCGACCAGTCCGCGCTCGACAATAACGATCTGTTGCGCATGGCGTACGGGGCGCTGCGCGATTATCCCGCCATCCGAGCCGCCTACGAGGGCCGCTTTAAGATGGTCATGATCGATGAGTTTCAGGATACCGACCAGATGCAGGTCGATTTGATTCGCTATCTGACGGGCGCGGGGGAGCGCGCGCTGTGCACCGTAGGCGATGCGCAGCAGTCGATCTACCGCTTCCGAGGCGCCGAGGTTGAGGTGTTTCGCCGCCAGGAGCGCAAGGTGGGCTCCTCTGCTGCGCCCGAGACGGCTGTCGCATCCGATGCCCCCGCCGGCGAGCTCGTCAAGCTTGTCCGCAACTTCCGCAGCCACGACGAGGTGCTGCGCTACGTGGCGCGCGTCTTTGACGGCGACACCGGTGGTTTGATGCAGGGGTTCTTGGATCTTGAGCCGAGTGACGATCGCGAGGACAAGCTCAAGGCAAAGGCTTCGCGCCGCCAGGCGATCTTCGTTGCCGGTGGCAGCACGCAGGAGCGAACGCAGGCGAAAGCTCGTGCGATTGCAGAGCGGTTCCAAGCGCTCGTCAAAGCGGGGCAGCCCCAGGGCGATATGGTGTTGCTGCTGGGTCGCATGACCAATGCCGACGTCTACGCACAGGCCTTCCGTGACCAGGGGCTCGACTGCGTCATCGCGGGCGGCTCAGTCTTTGCCCAAGCTGCCGAGGTGCAGACGGTGCGCGCCCTGGTGTGCGCACTTGCCAATCCGGCCGATACGGCGCAGGGTCTTATGCCGCTGCTGGCCTCGCCGATGTTTGCACTCGGCGCCCAGGAGTTCCTGGCGCTGGCGACCAAACTCGACGAGCAGACGGGCGAGACGTCGCGTCGCAACATCGATGCGGGCATCATGAGCGATTCCGATGTGCCGGGCTTGCAGGGCTTGCCGCTCGTAACGCGCGCCCGCGAGGTGCTGCGCTATGCACTACGTCGCGTGGGGCGTGATTCGTTCGCCGCCGTCGCGCGCGACGTGGTCAATGCCTCCGGCTGGTTCGTGCGTCTGGCGCAGCGCGGCCCCGAGGGCAAGGCCATTGCCGCCAACGTGCTCAAGGCGCTCGACGCCGTGGCCGAGGCAGAGACCGAGCTCGGCAATTCTCCGCGCTCCATTGCGCTCGCCTTCGACCGCTTCTTGGCGGGCAAGGAGGCCCCGGGCGCCCTCAACGAGGAGGGTGACGGTGCGGTGCGCATCATGACGGTGCACGCCTCCAAAGGTCTGGAATATCCGGTCGTGGCGGTCGCGGAGTGCTTTGGCGTGCGTAAGTCCTCGGGTGCGGCGCAGATGGGTCGCGTCGAGGGTGGAGCGCAGGTCGTGGCACTGCCGGCACGCTTCGACGGCGTTAAGCTCGCCGACGGAACCTTTGTGAAGGGCGACGACGTTAAAAAGCAGTTTGAGCATGCGTTTAAGGGCAAGGGCACGTCGCTGTGGTTGCCGCCGGAGCTCATGGAGGACGTCTGTGCGACGGGTTCTCCCGCCGAGGCATTTGCTCGCTTGCGCAACGACGACCTTCAGCTTTCGCTCGAAGAGCGGGCTCGTTTGCTCTATGTCGCCATGACGCGTGCGCGCGAGCTGGTGATCTTGGCGATGGATGCCGGCGTGAGCCGTGGCAAGGTGACGGCGCCGACCTTCGACGTCGAGACCGATCTGACCTACGACGTGCTGCGCCGTATTTTGCCGACCGACGCTCTGGGCATGCCGCAGCTCGATGCCGACCGCCTGGTGTTCGACAACTCCCAGCCGGGCGACTACGAGCTCATCACGCTGGCGAACTTTACCTTTGGCGAGCAGGCGTTTGAGGCCAACGCTTCACTGGATGCCGAGGGCAGGCTTGTTCGCGGCGATGTCGATGTCGCTGATAATGCTGCGCACTCAACTGTGCCCGGTCCTGCCGACCCCGAGCCCGATTCGTTTGAGCTTGTGTATCCCCAGGCAGTGGGCGTGCGCATGGGCATCTGTCCGTATCCGATGCGTGATTCGTATAGCTACTCGTCAATCGCCGCGGCGCTCCATGCCGAGGCGGAAGATCGTTCCGCCGAGGCGCGTGTTCCCATGGACGAGGCCGGCGATGATGCGGAGTCGGATGGATCGGAGATGACGGATGCAGACGTGGCCGCCGTTGAGCCCGCCGGCAACCCCATGGCGCTGGGCTCGGCGTTCCATGCCGCCTGCCAGTGGCTGATCGAGATGGGTGCCGATGCGCTGCCCGCTGAGCGTGCCGATGCGCTGGCGCGCCTGTGGTGCCTGACGCCGGAGCAGCGTGAACGCTTCGACGTTGCCCTGGACCGCTGGCTCAAGTCGGCTGTTCGCGCCGACCTGCTCGCGTGGCCGTGCATCCGTGCCGAGGTGCCGTTCTTCTCACTGGGCTGCGAGGACGAGGACATTGCCCGCTACGGCGCCTATGCCGAGGGCGCCATCGATGCACTGGCCACCGACCCGGCCGATCCGTCGTGTGCACTGGTCATCGACTACAAGACGGGCGGCACGCCGGACGAGACGCCGGAGCAGCTGCTCGAGAAGCACGCCTTGCAGGCACGTGTCTATTCGGATGTCCTGCACAAGGCGGGCTTTAAGACGGTGACGGTCAAGTTCGTCCGCGTGGAGCAGCCGGATCCAACCATCTTCGTCGAACCCGCCGAGCCCCAAGTAGTCACCTACAACTTCTAGTCCTCAGATAACTTGCGGTGGAATAGTTCCTGTATTGCGGCCCAGATGGCCCAAGCGGGAACTATTTCACCGCAACTCAAGAGGAGCCGTGTGGGTTTGGCTAGGTTCGGGTGCTGTCCGTGCCGTGGGGTAAAATCGTTCAGTCAGAACACGAACCCGCATCGGAGCTCATCACATGGCATTCGTCCATCTGCACAATCACACTGTTTTCTCCATGCTCGACGGCGCAACCCGTATCCAGGATATGGTCAACCGCGCCGTTGAGCTGGGCATGCCCGCCGTGGCCATTACCGACCACGGTTACATGTATGGCGTGCCCGACCTGGCGCTGGCCTGCGACGCCGTCAACCACAACACGCCCGAGTACAAAACCTGGAGCCACGACAAGGCCTTCCTGGAAAAGGACCGCCGCGACGAGCTGGTGGAGCCCGATCCCGAGGAAAACCCGCGCGAGCATGCCCAGTATGTGAAGGACATGGTCATGTGGGACGAGAAGGGCAACATCGACGAGCTCAAGCCGCCCCTGGTCATCAAGCCCATCTTTGGCTGCGAGGTCTACTTTACGCCGGACGAGACCCTTGCCCGCGACCACAAGCCCGAGCTCTACCACATGATCCTTCTGGCCAAGGACCAGGAGGGCTACGTCAACCTGATGCAGACGGTCTCCGAGGCCGCCGTGCAGGGCTTTTACTACAAGCCGCGCGTGACGCTCGACAACCTGCGCCGCCACGCCAAGGGCATGATCTGCACGAGCGCCTGCATCGCGGGCATCATCCCCAAGTACATCGACCGCGGTGACATGGAGGGCGCCATCAAGTGGGCCGAGACCTTCCGTGACACCTTCGAGCCCGGCGACTTCTACATCGAGATCCAGGAACACGGCATCACCACCGACAACGGCCTGACCGACGAGCAGATGGACCGCGCGCTCGTCGACATCGCCAAGCAGGTGGGCGTCAAGGTCATCGCCACCAACGATTTCCACTACCTGCGCCGCGAGGACGCGCCCGTGCAGGACGTCATCATGTGCATTGGCATGAACGCCAAGGTCGACGACCCTAACCGCATGCGCATGACCGGCTCGGAGTTTTACATGAAGACCGAGGAGGAGATGCGGGCGATGTTCCCGTATTGCCCCGAGGCCTGCGACAACACGCTCGAGATCGCCGACAAGTGTTACGTTGAGCTGGACTGGGACTCCATCATCCTGCCGCGCTTCCCGTTGCTCGACCCCGGCGAGACGCACGAGAGCCAGTTCCGCCGCGAGTGCGAGAAGGGCCTGCGTCAGCACTACGGTGACGACTGGGCCACGCGTGAGATCGGTGGCGTCAACATCAAAGAACGCTTTGAGTACGAATACAAGGTCATCTGCGACAAGGGCTTTGCCGCCTACTTTTTGATCGTTGCCGAGTACGTGCAATGGGCCAAGGACAACGGCATCGGCGTCGGCCCCGGCCGTGGCTCGGCCGCCGGCGCTATCGTCGCCTACGCCATGAACATCACCGCGTTCGATCCGCTCGAGAACGGCCTGATGTTCGAGAGGTTCCTGTCCCCGCAGCGTACCGAGATGCCCGATATCGATATGGACTTCGACGATGAGCGGCGCCTCGAGGTCGTGGAGCACGTTCGCCAGCTCTACGGCCCCGAGAAGGTCACCCACGTCATCACCTACTCGACCATTAAGGCCAAGCAGGCCATCAACGACGCCGCGCGCGTGCTGGACTATCCGGTCTACATGGGCCAGCGCCTGTCCAAGATGGTCTCGAGCGACCCCAAGGTCAAGCTCAAGCAGGTGCTCGAAAAGCAACCCGGCAAAGAGGATCTGTTTAACCCCGATTTTGCCGAGGCCTATAAAAAGGATGACGACGCCCGCCGCATCATCGACACGGCGCTCTCGATCGAGGGCCTCACCCGTGGCGAGGGTGTGCACGCGTGCGCCGTTCTGATCTGCCGCGATCCCGTCAACGAGCATGTGCCCACCAAGCTCGATACCAAGGGCGGCGTCGAGATTACTCAGTACGAGGGCCATACCGTTGCCGACATGGGCCTGCTCAAGATGGACTTCCTGGGCCTGCGCACGCTGACGGTTATCTCTAAGGCCAAGGCTAACATCAAAAAGAACTTCGGCATCGACATCAAAGAGGAAGAGATTCCCTTTGACGACCCCGAGATCTTTAAGCTCATGGGCTCCGGTCACACCGCTGGCGTCTTCCAGGTCGAGTCCGCCGGCATGACGGCCACGATCAAGAACATGAAGCCCACCGAGTACAAGCACGTCGTGGCATTGATCGCTCTGTACCGCCCGGGCCCGCTGGGCGCCGGCATGGTTTCGTCCTACATCAACCGCATGAACGGCAAGGAACCGGCCGTCTCCTACGACGACCGTCTGGACGACATCCTGGGCGAAACCTACGGCACCATGGTCTACCAGGAGCAGGTTATGCTCATCTCCGTCGAGATGTGCGGCTTCTCCAAGGGCGAATCGGACTCGCGTATCCGTAAGCCCGTGGCTAAGAAAAAGATCAAACTGCTCACGTCGACGGTGCTGCACTGGGAGGATGGCTCGGACGAGACCACCTACGACCACTGGATGAACGGCGCTATCAAGAACAACTACACGCGCGAGGTCGCCCAGAAGATTTGGGACGATGTTCTCGAATTCGCATCTTACGCCTTTAACAAGTCGCACTCTGCCGGCTACGCCATCCTGGTTATGCAGACGGCGTGGCTCAAGGCGCATTATCCGCACGAGTACATGGCGGCCGTCCTGACGTCCTACACGGGCAAGACCGACAAGATCGTTCACTACGTCTCGGCGTGCCGTCACGACGGCATCCCCGTGCTGTCGCCAGATGTCAACGAGTCCGGTACCGAGTTCACGGCTACCAAGGAAGGCGTGCGCTTTGGTCTGGCTGGCATCCGCGGCGTGGGCACCGGCGTGGCGCAGGCGATTATCGCCGAGCGCGAGGCGGGTGGTCCGTTTAAGACGCTGCACGACTTTGTCGAGCGCGTGGACTCGAGCCAGGCCAATCGTCGCGTGATCGAATCGCTCATCAAGGCAGGCGCCTTTGACTCCACGGGGTATCCGCGCCGCCAGATGATGCACTTTGTGGATAAGAACAACCCCGAGAACATCATCGATGCCGCGGTAAAGCGCCAGAAAGATCGCGCGAGCGGCCAGACGTCGTTCTTCGATATGTTTGGCGACGTTGAGGGCTCGGGCTTTGAGGTGAGCGTGCCCGATCCGGATGGCCAGGAGTGGGACCGTCACCTTAAGCTGAGCCAGGAGAAGGAGGTTCTGGGCATCTATGTCTCGGACCACCCGCTGCGCCCGTTTGAGTATGCGCTCAGCAAAGCGCGCGACTTCTCGTTCTCGCAGATCGACACCGGCTACGAAGTTCAGAATCCTACGGGCGGCACCATCAACCAGGAGATTCCCGAGGGCAAAGCGCTGTGGTGGGCCGGCATGGTCTCGAGCGTGTCCAAGCGCGTGACCAAAAACGGCGACCCCATGGGCATCGTGCAGCTCGAGGACATGGAAGGCGAGGCCACCGTCGTCGTGTTCCCCAAGACCTATAAAGAGGCCGAGGGGTACCTGTACGGCGAGGTCGATCCCGAGACCGGTGCGCAGCTGTCCGACGCCTTTGTGCGCATCAAGGGCAAACTCGAGCGCTCGGACCGCGGCGACCAGATCATCGCGCAGGAGATTGTGCCGCTTGAGCTCAACGAGGAGAACAACAAGCCCAAGGTGTTTGAGGTCATGGTGCCCAACAGCCGCTTTAGCCAGGGCAATATGGCGCGCCTGGCCACGGTGCTCACCGCTAACCCGGGCGGCGACCGCGTGGAGATCTTTATCGAGCAGGTGGACGGGCGCGTGCTGCGCGCCGAGGTGCCTGCCAAGGTCAACGCGCGCTCGATTCCGCTGCTGGCCGAGGCCAAGGCCATCGTCGGCAACCAAGGCCGCGTGACGGTTATCTAAGCTACCCCGGGTGAGATTGGAGGAAGTGATGGCGCAGGGGACGTTTGTGCAGGCGCTCCGGAAAGAGGCGGCGCTGAGCGGCACCTTTATGAAGGGCCGCTCGCTCATGCTCAACGGCGCCGTGCTGTCGATCGAGGACAGCGGCTCGCGCTTCTCCAAAAACGTGACGGTTGAGGGCTCGGTGCGCGGCTCGCGCGGCGACCTGTACAAGACGCATGTGGAACTCGACATGGACGAGCACGAGGTGATCGACTACGACTGCGATTGCCCCGCTGCCTATCGCTACCCCGGCATGTGCAAGCACGCCATCGCCACGGCGCTTGCGTATCTGGACGCAAGCGGCGCCGAGCCCGTCGAGGGCCTGCGCACACCGGTTCGCACGTTTACGGCGGCGCCTAAGCAAGCCGCGCGTCCTGCGTCTGCCGCACCGGCGGTCAACCCTAACTTTCCCTTCCCGGCGCCCGTCCCCACGAGCCCGAGCCTCATGAAGGCGCTCTCCGATCTTTCGGACGCGCGCATGGATGAGTTGGCGGGCATGCGCCGCAAGCTCGCCGGTACTGTCGACCCCGATGCCCCCAAGGCGGTGTTGGAGCCCTCGCTGGTGCCGTACTACAATCCGCTGTTTGCCGACCGCTTTAGCTGGGCGCTCGAGCTTCGCATCCGCTGCGGCTCGGTGTCCTACGTGGTCAAGGACATCGACGGCATGGCCGCCGCCTACGTGCGCGGCGGCACGTTCTCGTACGGCAAGAAGCTCACATTCCTCCATACGCCCGAGGCCTTTGACGAGGTTTCGGTGCGTCTGCTCGACCTTGTTGTGGCAACGGTTGTGTATCTGAGCGACATCACAAGCTCGCGTTCGGCGTCGTACGATTTTGCACGCAGCGGTTTTGTCGCCGAGCGCCAGCTGCCGCTGTCCGAGCATGACATCGTATATGTGCTGGACTTGCTGCGTGGCCGGACCATCTCCTTTGAGCCCGCCTGGTCGCGGGGAACGACGACGCATCGTTCCTACGAGGTAGCGGTTGAGTTGTCGCCGGTGGGGGAGGACGAGGCCTCGGCAAAACAACCGCCGCTCCTTGCCGCCAAGATCGCGCCGGCGGCCGGTGGCAGCTACGACCTGCGCCTGCCCGCCGATATGTACTGCTTTGCCTCGGGCGACGTTGCCTATCTGGTCGACGCGCACCGCGCGCGCCGCGCCGATGCGGCGTTTGCCCAGCATGCCGCACCGTTTCTGTCGCGTCTGCTGCCCTGTCGCGCGCCGGTCCATATCGCCGCCGAACAGGTGGGCGAATTCTGCCGCATGGCGCTGCCCGTGCTACGCGAATACACCGACCTCACCGCTCCCGCCGTGCTCGACACCGTGGCGCCCGAGCCGAGCTTTGCCATGGCAATCGGTGTCGATGATGGGCTTGTGACCTGCAAGATTACAGTTGCCTACGGCGACTGGTCGGCAGATCTCTTTAGCCTGGGCGCTCCGGGCAGCCTCTTCGAAGAGCAGCGACCGGGCGTGCCGCCGCGCGACGAGATAGCAGAGTTTCGCGTTATGGACACGGCGGCCCTGTATTTCGACTTTTACGAGGGTGGCCTGGCGTTTGAGGAGCGCGACGACGAGAGCCTGTTCCACTTGCTGACCGAGGGCCTGTCTGCCCTGTCCGAGCTGGGTGAGGTCATGCTCAGCGACCGCCTGCGCCAGGTCTCGGTTCGCCCTGCGCCCAAGCTCTCGGTGCGCGCGACCGTCAAGAGCAACCTGCTCGATGTCGAACTGGGCGCGAGCGGTCTTTCGGCGGCAGATCTTGCCATCTATCTCGATTCATATAAGCGCCACCAGACGTTTGCGCGTCTCACGTCGGGCGACATCATTCGCCTGGACGAGGGTGCCCGCGCCGCGTTTGGCCTTGCCGAGGATTTGGGGGTCGATGCTGTCGACCTGCTCGACGGCGTTTCGCTTCCCGCGTCGAGCACCCTGTTCGTCGATAGCATGCTTGCGCGCACACCCGCGCTCGAGGCCGATCGCGACGCGGCGTTCCGCCGTACCGTCGAGCGCCTGGACACGCTCGGCAAGATGGACTTTACGGTGCCGGCATCGCTCAAGGCAACGATGCGCGGCTACCAGGTCGACGGCTACCAGTGGCTTGGCTCGCTCGAACACCTGGGCCTTGGCGGCATCTTGGCCGACGATATGGGCCTGGGCAAAACACTGCAGATGATTGCGCACATTCTGGCGCGCGTGGAGGCGGGGGATACCAAGCCCACGCTCGTGGTATGCCCCGCGTCGCTCGTGTACAACTGGACTGCCGAGTTGGAGCGCTTTGCGCCCTCGCTTGATGTGTGCGCCATCGTGGGCGCCAAGGCGCAGCGTCGCGTACAGATTGCCGGCGTGGCCGAGCATAACGTGGTTGTAACGTCGTATGACCTTATGCGCCGCGATATCGATGAGTACGCCGGGCAGGATTTTGCCCGCGTGGTGCTCGACGAGGCCCAGTACATTA
>NZ_JBDMHA010000004.1:0-2077 GCF_039752985.1 Collinsella aerofaciens | reverse complement strand
GCACACGTGAATCGTTTGCAAAGCGCTTCGAAAGCCCGGTCGAGCATGCCGAGGGCGACAGTGCCGCCCGCCTGCAAGCGCTCGTGTCGCCGTTTGTGCTGCGCCGTGTCAAGGAAGACGTGGTGGCCGACCTGCCCGAGAAGATCGAGGATACGGTCATGGCGCAGCTCACCGGCGAGCAGCGCAAGCTTTACCTGGCAAACCAGGACCGCATCGCCCAGCAGGTGCAGCACCGCGAGGCATCCGAGTTTAAGAAAGACAAGCTCAAGGTGCTCGCCGAGCTCACCAAGCTGCGCCAGATCTGCTGCGACCCGCGTCTGCACTACGAGGATTACAAGGCGGGGAGCGCCAAACTCGATACGTGCATGGAGCTCGTGCACGGCGCGCTCGACGGCGGGCATCGCATCCTGTTGTTCAGCCAGTTTACGGGTATGCTCGATATCATCGGTAAGCGCTTGGCCAAGGAGGACATCGCCTTCCTTAAGCTCACGGGCGCTTCGTCTAAGGAGAGCCGCGCCAAGATGGTCGCGCAGTTCCAAGCGGGCGAGGTTCCGGTCTTTTTGATTTCGCTCAAGGCGGGTGGCGTGGGCCTTAACCTGACGGCTGCCGACGTGGTCATTCACTACGACCCGTGGTGGAACGTGGCGGCGCAGGACCAAGCGACTGACCGTGCACACCGTATTGGCCAGCAACATGCCGTGACCGTGTACAAGCTCATCGCCAAGGACACGATCGAGGAACGCATTATGCAGATGCAGGAGTCCAAGCGCGACCTGGTCAACAGCGTGCTCGGCGGCGACGGCATCTCGTCGGCACTGTTTACCCGCGAAGATGTTCTGGCGCTGCTGGGCGGTGACGGTCGCTAGCCGCGCGCGGGGTGGGACTGCTGGAGTGGGCAGGACGGTCGACGCATTTTGGCCCGACCGCTTGCCTGATCCGTTATGTGTTCATTTGCAATGCCGTGGATGGTTTGTCTGCCTTTGGGCATAAGAACCATCAAGAACATTGGCACATCAGCAAAGGAGAACATCATGGCGAAATTCTTTAAGGACCCCGACGGCAAGCTCATCGCTGCCCTTGGCGACGACGTTGCGACCCCTGCCGGTTGCACGGAACTGACTGCAAACACTGAGGACGCGGCGCACGAGAAGCACGTTCCTGTTGTCGAGACCGAGCGTGACGGTCACGTGATTCGCGCACGCGTTGGCTCGGTCGAGCACCCCAGCCTGCCCGAGCACTACATTGAGTGGATCGCCCTTGAGGCCGAGGGCCGCTTGGAGGTCCATTACCTTGAGCCCGGCATGAAACCCGCGACGTTTTTTGCGGGCGGCTCCAAGACCGGTACCGTCTATGCCTACTGCAACCTGCACGGGCTGTGGTCCGCGACATTCTAGGAGCGCGCCCCCGCTCGGGGTATCATAGTTAGCATATGCACATGCAAGCGCCGACTGCATTATGCGGCCGGCGCTTTTACTGCGATTTCGATGGTTTACGACGGAAAGGGCTGAGCCATGAAGCTCGCGCTTGCACAGATCGATATGCGCCTGGGTGATATTGAGGGCATTTGCGGCCGCATCGAGGACCAGGCTCGTCTGGCCCGCGAGCGCGGGGCGCGCGTGCTGTGCGTTCCGGCTCCGCTCTTTATGGGCGCCATGCCCGGTGGCCTGGTGGGCGCTGCCGACTTTGAGCACGACGTGCTTGCCGGTTTGACTGGTGTCGCCGAGCGTATCCAGGAGCTTGACATGATCTGCATCGTGCCCGCGGCGGTTTCGTTTGAAGGCCAGCCGCTGCTCGACTACATGATGCTCAAGGACGGTCATGTGGTGCCGGCGCGTTCGAGCATTGCCTTGCAGCGTGGCGAGAACAACGACACGCGTTGGGCGCCGCCGGTGTTCGACGTGGACGGCGTGCGCATCGCCGTGATTTTTGACTTGGACCGCGAGCTCGAGATGTTGCCGACCGGCGTCGACCTCATCGCGTATTTCCAATTCAACGCGTTTGACATGACCGACCGCGAGACTGCCGCCATTGCCGCCGTTCGCAGCGGCGCCTACCGCAAGATCGCATCCAAGCGCAG
>NZ_JBDMHA010000003.1:32896-66951 GCF_039752985.1 Collinsella aerofaciens | reverse complement strand
AGCAGCAGGTCGGTCAGATCGCCGCTGAGATCCGCGGCCATCGTCCTCCCGAGCCTTACAAGGGCAAGGGTATCCACTATGTTGGCGAGCACATCCGCCGCAAGCTGGGTAAGGCCGCCAAGTAGTCGTAACCGACTCACTCGCATAAGACCAGCACCCCGTTAGGTGCTGGCAAGATCAACCTTTTTAGGAGTTTACGTATGAACAAGCATAAGGCGAAGCTGGAAGGCCTCAAGCGTCGTCAGCGTCGTGTTCGCGGCAAGGTCTCGGGTACCGCCGAGCGTCCGCGTCTTCGCGTGACCCGTACTAACGCCAACATCTATGCCCAGATCATCGACGACAGCAAGGGCTCCAGCCTGACGCTCGTCTCCGCCTCGACCCTCGAGGCCGAGTTCAAGGGCACCCACACCTCGAACAGGGAGGCTGCGGAGAAGGTCGGTCAGCTCGTTGGCAAGCGTGCCATCGAGGCCGGCATCACCAAGGTCGCTTTCGATCGTGGTGGCCGTATCTACCATGGCCGCGTCAAGGCCCTCGCCGACGGTGCTCGTGCCGCCGGTCTCGAGTTCTAGGAGGTATGTAGCACATGGCTCGTAATCAGAAGCAGCAGCGCGAGGCCTCCGAGTTCGAGGAGCGCGTCGTTTACATCAACCGCGTGTCGAAGACCGTCAAGGGTGGTCGTCGCATGAGCCTCGTCGCTCTCGTCGTCGTTGGCGACGGCAAGGGCAACGTCGGCGTTGGCATGGGCAAGTCCGCTGAGGTGCCCATGGCCATCTCCAAGGCGTCTCTCGATGCCAAGAAGAACATGTTCCACGTGCCGGTGACCGAGCAGGGCACCATTCCGCACGAGGTTCTCGGTCACTTTGGTGCCGGCCGCATCATCATCAAGCCCGCTGTCGAGGGTACCGGCGTTATCGCCGGCGGCGCTGTGCGTCCCCTCTTCGAGCTTGCTGGCATCAAGAACGTCCTGTCCAAGTCCCTCGGTACCGACAACGGCCTCAACATCATCAAGGCTGCCGTCGAGGGCCTCAAGGAGCTCTCCAGCCCTGAGGACGTCGCGGCTCGCCGTGGCCTGACGGTCTCCGAGATGTTCGTCGGTAAGGAGAACTAAGCATGGCTGACACCATCAAGATCAAGCAGGTCCGCAGCACCAACGGTTGCAAGCAGGACCAGGTCCGTACTGTCCGTGCCCTCGGTCTCCACAGGATCCGCGAGGTTCGCGAGATTGCTGACAACGAGTCCGTCCGCGGCATGATCTTCAAGGTCAAGCACCTTGTCGAGATTGTAGAGGAGTAGCAAATGCAGCTTCACGATCTTACTCCCGCGCCCGGTTCCACCAAGAACCGCAAGCGCGTCGGCCGTGGCAATTCTTCGGGTCACGGCACCACTTCTGGCCGCGGTCAGAAGGGCCAGGGTTCCCGCTCTGGCGGCACCAAGGGTGCCGGCTTCGAGGGTGGCCAGACTCCGCTGGCTATGCGCCTGCCCAAGCTTCCGGGCTTCCGCAACCCCCGTCGTATCGAGTACACCGCCGTTAACGTTGAGCGTCTCGAGCGCAAGTTCGAGGACGGCGCTGTGATCGACGGTGCCGCTCTTAAGGCCGCTCGCATCACCAAGAGCGAGTTCGAGCCCGTCAAGGTGCTCGGCAATGGTGAGCTCACCAAGAAGTTCACGGTCAAGGTCGACAAGGTCAGCGCTTCTGCGCAGGCCAAGATCGAGGCCGCCGGCGGAAAGGTCGAGCTGCCGTGCTAAATGGTCTTAAGAATGCTTTCCGCATCAAAGAATTGCGCGAAAAGATTCTTTTTACCATAGCTATGCTCGTCGTGTACCGCATTGGTGCGCACGTTCCTGTGCCCGGCATTCCCTTCCAGGGGATGCTGGGCCTTTTCTCGACCGATAACAATTCGGTCGCCGCAGGTGCTATGGCCCTCCTGAATCTTTTCTCTGGTGGCGCGTTGAGCTATGTTTCGGTGTTCTCCCTGGGCATCATGCCTTACATCACCAGCTCGATCATCCTCCAGATGCTCCAGGCCGTTGTGCCTTCCCTGCATGAGCTTGCCCGCGAGGGCGAGGTCGGTCAGACCAAGATTACGCAGTATTCGCGTTACCTCACCCTGGCTCTGGCAATCCTCAACTCCGTGGGTTACCTCTTCCTCTTTAAGAGCTTCGGCATCAGCTTTACTGGCGCCGGCGCTCCCGAGATCATCTTCGACCTCATGATCGTCGGCACGCTCACCGCGGGCGCCATGCTGATCATGTGGATTGGTGAGCTCATCACCCAGCGCGGTATCGGCAATGGCATGTCGCTGATCATCTTCGCGAACATCATGGCCGGCCTGCCGCAGGCGATCTTCTCCAGCACCGAGGGCAATGCCGGTGGCATCATCACCATGGTGATCATCTGCGCCATCATCTTGCTGGTTATCCCGCTGATTGTTTTCCTTGAGCGCGGCCAGCGCCGCATTCCGGTCTCCTACGCTAAGCGCGTCGTGGGCCGTCGCATGATGGGTGGCCAGACCACCTACCTGCCCATCAAGGTCAACACCGCGGGTGTCGTGCCGATCATCTTCGCTTCGGCGCTGCTGTACTTCCCGGCCCAGATTGCCGTGTTCTTCCCCGGCATCGGCTGGATCCAGGCAGTTGCCTCTGCGCTTTCGACCGGTTGGCTCAACTGGGTGCTTAACGTTGTCCTCATCGTGTTCTTCGCGTACTTCTACACCTCCATGGTGTTCAACCCCGATGACACGGCCGACAACCTTAAGAAGCAGGGCGGCTTTATTCCGGGCGTCCGTCCGGGTAGGGCTACCGCGGCCTACATCAAGAACGCGCTCAACAAGATCACGCTTCCCAGCGCTGTCTTTTTGGCGCTCATCGCCATCGTGCCTTCGATCATCTTCTCCTTCACGGGTAACCATCTGATCCAGGCGTTTGGCGGCACGTCCATCCTCATCATGGTCGGCGTCGTGCTCGACACGGTCGATAAGCTCGAAGGCCAGATCAAGATGTATGATTACGATGGATTCTTTAAATAGGCTAGAGGAGGATTGCTCATGAACCTCGTATTGCTCGGAGCTCCGGGTGCCGGTAAGGGCACCGTCGCACAGGAGCTCGTCGCCGAGTTTGGCGTCGCTCACATTTCCACGGGCGACCTGCTGCGTGCTGCCGTCAAGGGTGGCACCGAGCTTGGTATTCAGGCTAAGAAGTACATGGACGCTGGCGAGCTCGTTCCCGACCAGCTCGTGATCGACCTTGTCAAGGAGCGCCTTGCCGCCGATGACGCCCAGCAGGGCTTCATCCTCGATGGCTTCCCGCGCAACACCGCCCAGGCCGTGACGCTCGATTCCGAGCTCTCCGCTATGGGTCGCGAGATCGACTGCGCCCTTCTGGTCGATGTGGCCCCCGACGTCATCATCGATCGTCTGTCTTCGCGTCGCACCTGCCGCGCCTGCGGTTACACCGGCACGGCTGCCGATGCTACCTGTCCCAAGTGCGGCGGCGAGATGTATCAGCGCGACGACGACAAGCCCGAGACCATCAAGAACCGTCTCGACGTCTACGAGAAGTCCACGAGCCCGCTCGTCGACTACTATCGTGGTCAGGGTCTGCTCAAGTCGGTCAACGGTGATCAGGCTCGCGAGACCGTGTACGGGGATGTCAAAGAGGCTCTCGGTCTATGATCAAGATTAAGTCTGCAACGCAAATCGAGCAGATGAAGAAGGCAGGAGCGCTATCTAAGATGGCGCTCCGCCACGTTGGAGCCATGGTTCGCCCCGGCGTGTCGACCTTCGAACTCGATCAGCTTGCCGAGCAGATTATCCGCATGCATGGCGGCACCCCGGCCTTTAAGGGTTACGGCGGGTTCCCCGGAACCATTTGCGCATCAATCAACGATGCCGTGGTCCACGGTATTCCCAACCCCGATATGATTCTGCGCGATGGCGATATCATCTCCATCGATACGGGAGCCGTTCTCGACGGTTGGGTCGGCGATAACGCTTGGACGTTTTTCGTCGGCACCCCCACGCCCGAGGCCAAGGCCCTGTGCGAGGTTACGCGCGATTGCCTAAAGGCTGCCATCGAGCAGGCTGTTCCCGGTAACCATATCGGGGACGTCGGGTATGCTGTTCAGTCCCTCGCCGAGTCTCACGGTTACGGCGTGCTTCGCGATTACGTGGGGCATGGTATCGGCCGCGTGATGCACGAGGACCCTAACGTTCCAAATTATGGAAAGAAGGGGAGAGGCGTTCGCCTTCAGGCTGGTATGGTCATCGCTATCGAGCCGATGGTAACGATGGGTTCCAATCATGTGAGCACGGGCTCCGATGGTTGGATCGTTACGACCAACGACCACCTGCCCGCCGCGCACTACGAGAACACCGTCGCCATTACCAATGACGGCCCGGTGATTCTTACCACGGATGCCCAAGGTGCTTGGTGCTCCCTCCAAGGCGGAGAAATGTAACAAGTTCCACTTAGATGTGGAGCCATTACGAAGATATTACGATACGTGCATGCGTATTGTAGAATACTCAATAGCTGTCGTTTTCTAGAGAAAGATGATTGCTTGTGAAGAAGGAAGACGCAATTGAGCTCGAGGGTACGGTAAAGGAACCGCTGCCCAACGCCATGTTTAAGGTCAAGCTCGAGAACGGTCATTCGGTTCTGTGCAACATTTCTGGCAAGATCCGAATGAATTACATCCGCATTCTCCCCGGTGACAGGGTTGTCGTGGAGCTTTCCCCGTACGACCTGACCCGCGGTCGCATCACCTATCGCTATAAATAGCGACACGCATACACGCTCTTTTCCGACTGCAGGCTTAGCTCAACCTACGGTCGGTTTGCGTGTGAAGACCAGCCATAGTTTTAAACGCCTGCGGCTGGGCGAGTAGATAGTAGGGAAGTAGTTTGAGCGCTACCGAAAGGAAGAACGATGAAGGTACGTCCTTCGGTCAAGAAGATGTGCGATAAGTGCAAAATCATTAGGCGCCACGGCAAGGTCCTCGTCATTTGCGAGAACCCCCGTCATAAGCAGCGTCAGGGTTAAGAGAGGAGACTACGTTGGCCCGTATTAATGGTGTCGACCTCCCGCGTGAGAAGCGCGTTGAGATCGGTCTGACCTACATTTACGGCATCGGCCGCACCACTGCGACGAAGATTTGCGTCGAGTGCAACGTTAACGTGGATACGCGCGTTAAGGACCTCACCGAGGATGAGGTTAACGCCATCCGCGATTATATCGATAAGAATCAGATCATGGTTGAGGGCGACCTCCGCCGTGAGCGCAACCAGAACGTCAAGCGCCTTATGGACATCGGCTGCAACCGCGGCCTTCGTCACCGCAAGGGCCTCCCGGTCCGCGGCCAGCGCACCCACACTAACGCTCGTACCCGCAAGGGTCCGAAGCGTCAGATCGGTGCTAAGAAGAAGAAATAAGGAGCGCTAGATAGATGGCTACTGCTAAGAAGAACGTTCGCGCTGCCCGTCTGAAGCGCGCGGACCGTAAGAACATTTCCGTGGGCCAGGCTCACATTCGTTCTACGTTCAACAACACGATCGTTTCGATCACCGATCCCCAGGGCAACGTCATTTCCTGGAAGTCGGCTGGCCAGGTGGGCTTCAAGGGCTCCCGTAAGTCCACGCCGTTCGCTGCCCAGATGGCTGCCGAAGCTGCTGCCAAGCAGGCCATGGAGCACGGTATGAAGAAGGTTTCCGTCTTCGTTAAGGGCCCCGGCTCCGGTCGTGAGACCGCCATCCGCTCCCTCCAGGCTGCTGGCCTCGAGGTCTCGAGCATCCAGGACAAGACCCCCATTCCGCACAACGGCTGCCGCCCCAAGAAGCGTCGCCGCGTGTAACTGAAAGGATCGTATCAATATGGCAATCGACAGGACTCCTGTTCTTAAGCGCTGCCGTCAGCTCGGGATCGATCCCGCTGAGCTCGGTTACAGCAGCAAGAAGGAATCTATCCGTCAGCCCAAGCGCCGTCGCAAGGAATCTGAGTACGGCATGCAGCTGCGTGAGAAGCAGAAGGTCAAGTTCATCTATGGCGTTCTGGAGAAGCAGTTCCACGGCTACTTCAACAAGGCCCGTAAGATGAACGGCGTCACCGGTGAGAACCTCATGATCATCCTTGAGTCTCGCCTCGACAACGTCGTCTTCCGTCTGGGCTTCGCTCGCACCCGCAAAGAGGCTCGTCAGTCCGTCCGTCACGGTCACTTCACCGTGAACGGCAAGCGCGTGGACATTCCGTCCTACCGCGTCAAGGCCGGCGACGTCGTCGCTGTCGGCGAGAAGTTCCGTGACCTCCTCCCCATCAAGGAGGCTCTGATTTCCTCCGAGCGTTTCGAGGTCCCTGGCTGGCTCGAGGTCGATATCGAGAAGCTGTCTGGTAACGTGCTCGCTCTGCCGACGCGTGAGCAGATCAGCGGTGATATCAACGAGCAGCTCATCGTCGAGCTCTACTCTAAGTAGTCCATCCGGGCTGCTGAGGCTGGAGGTAATACATGTCAGAATTCATTAGGCCTCAGGTTCAGGTCGAAGAGATTAACGAGACGTCTGCTCGTGTCTCCGTTGAGCCGCTCGAGCGTGGCTACGGCGATACGCTGGGTAACTCCCTTCGTCGCGTTCTTCTGTCCTCGCTCGAGGGTGCCGCCGTCGAGGCTATTCAGATCGATGGCGCGCAGCACGAGTTCATGACCATCCCTAACATGGTCGAGGATGTCACCGACATCGTCCTGAATGTCAAGGGTCTTGTCTTCAGGGCTCTCGGCACGACCGACGAGGCGACCGCCACCATTTCGGTTGACGGCCCCTGCGAGGTCACCGGTGCGGACTTCTTTATTCCGTCCGAGTTTGAGCTGGTCAACCCCGAGCAGCACATCGCTACGCTCACCGAGGGTGGCCATCTCACCATGAGCATGCGCATCGGCTATGGCCGCGGCTATGTCTCTGGCGAGGCTAACAAGCGCGACAACGATCCCATCGGTGTGATCCACGTCGACTCGCTTTACTCGCCGGTGTCCCGTTGCGCCAAGCTCGTTGAGGCTTGCCGTGTCGGTCAGCACACCGACTACGACCGCCTTGTCCTCGAGATCGAGACCAACGGCTCCATCGCCCCGCGCGACGCCGTGGTCCAGGCTGCCAATATCATCAACCAGCATATGGCTGCCTTTATGAACCTTGCCGAGACCCCCGAGGTCGAGGAGGAGGCTTCGATCTTCGCTCCCGAGGTCACCAACGACAACGCCGAGCTGGACAAGCAGATCGAGGATCTGGACCTTTCCGTCCGTTCCTACAACTGCCTTAAGCGCGCCAGCATTCACTCGGTCCGTCAGCTCGTTGAGTTCTCGGAGAACGATCTGCTTAACATCCGTAACTTCGGTGTTAAGTCGATCGAGGAAGTGAAGGACAAGCTTGAGTCCATGGGCCTGAGCCTGAAGGCTTAATGCTTCGCATATTTGAGGAGAAACTAGACCATGCGTCACAACGTTAAGAAGGGCCTGAAGCTCGGCACCGATGCGAGCCACACCAAGGCCATGAAGAAGAGCCTGGCCAAGGCCCTCTTCGAGAACGACCGCATCAAGACCACCGAGACCCGCGCTAAGGCGCTGCGTTCGGTCGTCGATCCGATCATCACCTGGGCCAAGAAGGGCGACCTGCACTCTCGTCGTCTGGCCATCGCCAAGCTCGGCGATAAGCAGCTCGTTGCCGAGATTTTCGACAAGGCTGCTCAGGGTATGTGGCAGGACCGCAACGGCGGTTACACCCGCATCATGAAGCTCGGTAACCGTAAGGGCGACAACGCTCCTATCGTTATCATGGAGCTCGTCACTGAGCCTTGCACGCCTAAGGCCAAGAAGGCTGCTCCGGCCCCCAAGAAGGCCGCTGCTCCCAAGAAGGTCGAGGCTGTCGAGGAGACCGCTGCCGAGGAGACCGCTGAGTAGACAATCCGTCTGCATAGGCTATATTCGAGGGGTACGTTCGCGTACCCCTCTTTTTTTGTCGCGATACCGTTGATTGTTTGTTGGGAGCGCCCATGACCGCGCCGTCTGATTTCAATTCGATTTCCGAGCTTGACGCCACGCTCGTATTTCGCGTGGCCTATGATGGCTCGTCGTATAGCGGATTTGCCGAGCAGCCGGGAGAGACGACGGTTGCGGGTGAGCTACGTCGAGCTATTGAGACGCTCCTGCGCCGTCCGATCGACCTGACGTGTGCGGGACGTACCGATGCCGGCGTGCATGCGGTGGCACAGTTTATCAGCGTGCCCGTAACGGACGCTGAGTTGGCTTTGACGCGCCGTAGGTGGCTGAGGGCTATGGATGCCCTCCTGCCCAAAGATATCGCCATCAACGAGGTCTACAAGGCCCGTAAAGGCTTTTCTGCACGTTTTGACGCGCGTTCCCGTACGTATACGTACCGTATTGCCGATCGAGATGCGCGCCCCGTGCTGTCCCGCGGTGCGGTGTGGTGGCATCGCTATCCCTTGGATGTTGAGGCTATGTCTGCTGCCTGCCCCGCGCTGCTGGGCGAGCAGGACTTTAAAAGCTTTTGCAAGGTTGCTTCTGCCGTGGGCAAACCTACGCACCGCTGCGTAATGCGCGCCGAGTTTGGCCATGAGGTTGCGTTTGGCGAGGACATCCTGACGTTTACCATCGAGGGCAATGCGTTTCTGCATTCGATGGTCCGTACGATCGTTGGCACGCTTGTCGCGATTGGCATGCATCGCCGTGAACCCGAGTGGATGCGCGAGGTCATCGATGCTTGCGACCGTACCGCTGCGGGCCCCACGGCTCCTGCCTGCGGCCTTACGTTTATGGGCGTGGATTACGATCCCGCCGAGCTTGTCGTGCTCGACTAGGGGAGGGCTCGGCGCGTCGTGCGTCGGCACCTGTCATCTGTGGGCTGCGCGTGTGCAACATCTGTTCTTGGCGTGCAATACAACCGGTGTCTCATTGCTTTTATTGCCGGGGTGTACCATGAACGACAGTTTGATTCACTGCTGTCGAGAGGACGGATAACTTGGTTCGACGTGGCTCGCATCCGCGACTTTCGGTGATCCTTGTGGTAGAAGGTTCGCCCAGCTATGCGATGCGTGCGCTCGAGAGTATCCAGAACCAAGACCTCTACGATTTGCAGATTGTCGTTGTCTGTCGCGATGCTGCGCCCGGTGTGCGCCATTCGCTTCAAGTTGCTGCCGACAGGGACATTCATATTGATTTGATTGACGTCGAGGACGCGAAGCGCGGCGCTTGTCTTCGTGCCGGTTTTGCTGCCTCGCGCGGCTCTCAAATCATCGCTATGAACGCCGATGAGTGGTTTGCTCCGCAGTCCCTTTCCAAGATGGTCAATATCGCGTGCGATACTACGGCAGACATAGTGCTCCCCACGGTGTCGCTCGACCGCTATGATGCACATCGAGAGCGCCATTCGCGCGTCTTGGATGCTGCTCATATTTCCATTGATAGCAAATCTTCGATGGTGGCCGGGCTGCCTCAGTTGATTTTAGGCGGCCTAGTCGTTCAGACCTCTGGTGTGATGTACAGCCGCTCGCTGTTTGAGGCATGCCTTTTGTGCGACAAGGTGTTTCGCACAGTTGGGTTTATGGCATGCGCGCTTTCGCAGACACGATGCGTGTCCGGCTGCGGCGATGCTTGTTTCCACACGGCGGCACCTAAACTTACAGATGCCTTTGATCCCACCATGTATGCCAAGGTATCCGATGACACTCGAGCGCTCGACGAGCTTGCGGACTCACTCTCGGAAGCAGACAGCGGTGGTCGGCTCAAGCTGGCAAGCCAAAAGTTCTACTTTGCCGGACTGGTCGCCTGCATCGAGAATTTGTGTCTGAGCCCGCATGGGGTGTCGTCAATCGAGCGTTCCGCCCGCATGCGTGATATGCTCGATGCGCCTCGAACCCGTCAGATGGTCGCCGCGCTCAAGGATAACCATCGGGGACTCGGTTTGTTGTTTGGGCCGATCGCCAGCGCCAAGCCCGCGCGCTGCGTGATGTGTACGCATCTGGCAGCTTTTCTTAACCGGACGGGCGCAAAAACCGCCTAAACGGCTCATTTCGAAACAAATTTGCATAGAATTGTTTCGAAATGCGTTCTTATACACAAAAGCCTTCAAATAGCGTTAAACTATTCAGTCACTGATTGATTGTCTCCGCCATCTTTTGGAGAGAGGGTTTGTATGGCTAAAAAACGCAATGGGCGCCAGGATGCCATTAGAGATATTGTGCGCAATAAGGACGTCCGCACGCAGCGCGTGCTGGTCGATGAGCTCCGCGCTATGGGCTTTGATTGCACGCAGGCGACTGTCTCTCGCGATATTGCCGATATGGGGCTGCGTAAGCTCCCCGAGGGTATCTATGCTCTGGCAGAGGACCTGCACCTGCAGCGTATGGTTTCCGAGCTCGTAACGGGCGTTCTGCGCACCGATAATCTGGTTATGATCAAGGCTCAGCCTGGTACGGCTTCCGGCATCGCCGCCGCCGTTGATGCGGCAGAGTTGCCCGATGTGCTTGGCTCGCTTGCCGGCAACGATACGATTTTGGTTATTGCCCAGACGGCCGAGGACGGCGAGCGTCTCGAGGCGCTGATCAATAAGCTGAGCAATTCTCGCAAGTAGGCGTGCGGGTCGTGCGCTCGGCACTGTGTGCGTGACATGGTGGCTTGTAAGGGGGTATCGACGTTGGTCGGTACCCCCTATATTGTTTGCCGGTATAAAGGCCGTCCACCAGGTCGCTTTAAACTAAAAGGCCCCCGAGCACTTTAATAAGCTGCTCGGGGGCCTTGTTGCTAATGGCCGGATGAATTTCTAGCCAACCGTATCGTCAGGCGTGGGCGAGGGGTCGGGAGTGGGTGTAGGCGTAGGCGTAGGCGTAGGCGTAGGCGTGCCGCCATCGCCGCCGGTCGAACCACCAGTGGAGCCGCCCGTCGAGCCACCGGTCGTACCGGTGCCGCCGGTGGTGTCGCCGCCCGTGGTCTCGGTGGTCGTGGTCGTCGTGGTAGTCGTTGTGGTGGTTTCCTCTTCGTCCTCGTTCTCGTCCTTGTCGTCGTTCTCCGTCTTCTTGGTGTTGTTGGTGCCGTAGAACTTCCAGACGCTGTTGTTCTTGTAGGTGGGCGCCGTTCCGGTCGCAAACTCCTCGCGCTCGGTACCGGTCAGAACGGTGTTCATAAACCGCTTAAAGACAGGCAGGTTGGTGCTGTCGCCCAGCAGGTCTGTGCCGTATTTTTGGATGGGAATCTCGCCCGCGGAATAGCCGGTCCACAGGGCGCACGCCAGCTGCGGGGTATAGCCGCAGAACCACAGGTTGGTGGTGTTGTCGGTGGTGCCCGTCTTGCCGGCATAGGGCTGGTTGACGCTCAGGGCGCCGGCAGCACCCGTACCGCCGCCCTTCATGACGCCGGACAGAACATCGGTGACCGCGGCGGCCTCGCCCTCGGTAAGTACCTGTGAGGGATTGTCGGTGTGCTGGTACAGCACCGAACCGGTACGAGAGTCAATCTCGGTGATGGCGATCGGCTGGCGATAGTAGCCGCCGTTGGCAAACGTCGCGTAGGCGGCGGCCATCTCGAGCGGCGAGATCGAGCCGGTGCCGAGGGTCATGACGGGAACGTCCTCGATGTTGTCCTTGGCGGGATCGATGCCGAGCTTTTTGACGAGCGAGATGATCTTGTTGTTGCCGACGGCTTCCGCCACCTGGATGTAGCCGGTGTTGGAGGAGTATGCCGTCGCCTGCTTAAGCGTGATGTTGCCATAGCTATGGTTGGCGTAGTTTTGGACCTCGGTCGTGGTGCCCTTGGCCTTGAGCGGCGAGTTGCAGTTGAGGGTGACGTTGGGGTTCATGCCGTTTTGGATGGCAGTTGCCAGCGTAAAGGCCTTAAAGGTGGAGCCGACGGGACGCTTGGCCGTGGCATGGTTTACGTGGTTCTCGTCGGCGTTGTAATCGTAGCCGCCCACCATGCACTTGATGTAGCCGGTCTTGGGGTCGACGACGACCATGCCCATGTCCAGGCCGTCGAGCGAGAGCGTGTCGAGCTGCTCGCGAACGGCATTCTCTGCCACCTGCTGCATCGTGGGGTCGATGGTGGTCTTGACGGTCAGGCCGCCCTTAAAGAGCACGTCGGTCGAGAACTCCTGCTCCAGCAGCTGCTTAACATAGGCGACAAAGTAGGGCTGCGAGTATACGTCAACGCCGCTGCCCGAGATTTCGGTCACGTTGAGGGTGATGGGCTCGGCCTGTGCGGCATCGTGCTCCTCCTGCGTAATGTGGCCCAGGCGCAGCATGTTGTCGAGGACCTTGTTGCGACGGGACAGCGCCAGGTCGGGGTTGACCGTGGGGTCGTACTGCGAGGGCGAGTTGGGAAGGCCGATGAGCAGCGCGGCCTCGCTCAGGGTGAGGTCTGCGGCGCTCTTGGACAGGTAGGTCTCGGCGGCGGCCTCAATACCGTAGGCGCCGTGACCGTAATAGATGGTGTTGAGGTACATCATGAGGATCTCGTCTTTGGAGTACATGTCCTCCATCTTTACGGCGATGTAGGCCTCGCGCACCTTACGCTCGATGGTCGAGTCGAACTGCTCCTCCTGCAGGATGGTGTTGCGCACCAGCTGCTGGGTGATAGTCGAGGCGCCTTCGTGCCCGCCGCCGAGGGTTGCCACCGCAGCACGCGCGATACCCCACAGGTCGATACCGCCGTGCTCGTAGAAGCGCTCGTCCTCGACGTCAACGGTGCCCTGTAGCACGTAGGGGGAGACCTTGTCCTTGGTGATGGACTTGCGGTTTTGCGTGTAGAAGCTCGCGATCTTGTTGCCGTTGCAGTCGACGATCTCGGTGGGCTCGCTCACCAGATACGCGTTGGCGTCGGTGTAGTCGGGCAGATCGGACAGCCAGCGGTTGACGTTGCCGACCATGCCGATGCCAAATGCCACGCCCGCAATCAGCAAAAAGCCCAAAAACGAGAGCAGGATTATGGGCAGGGCATGCGTCTTTGAACGGCTGCGTCCCTGTCGTTGGCGAGGACCCATATATTGACCTCCAGGTATGTCGTGCCGGACGGCGGATGTGCCGTCGGGGCAGGATGGACATAAGTTATTACACGATAAACCAAACGGGGCGCGCGAGGCCTCGTGTATGCTGGAAGACGGCATTTTTCAGAGTGAATGCATACCTTGGTAAGGAGTTTGCCGATGGCGATTCGGACGATGGGGCCGAGCGGACAATACGAGACTGGATTGGATGCTGCCGGTGCGGCGCTGCCCGAGCTGCTGGCGCCGGCGGGCGGGCTCGACCAGATGTTTGCGGCCATCGCCGCGGGCGCCGATGCCATCTATGCGGGGTTGGGCGGCTTTAACGCCCGTGTGAGTGCGCACGGTTTTACCGACGACGAGTTTGCGCGCGGCTGCGCCGTGGCGCATGCCCATGGCGTGCGTGTGTACGTGACGCTCAACGTGTTCGTGTTTGACGATGAGTTGTCCGACGCGGTGGCGTTGGGAGCTCATGCACTGGAGCTGGGCGCCGATGCTCTGATTGTCGCCGATGCCGGGCTGGCCTGCGCGCTGCGCGCGGCGATTCCCGGGGTCGAGATTCACCTGTCCACGCAGGCGGGCGTTCATAGCGAAGGCGCCGTGCGACTTGCCGCCGATGAGCTGGGGGTCGAGCGCGTGACGACGGCACGCGAGCTGACGGTCGACGAGATTGCGGCGCTATGTGCCACGGGCGTGCCCATCGAGGTATTCTGCCACGGTGCGATTTGCATCGGCTATTCGGGGGCGTGCGAGTTCTCGGCCCTGCGGCGTGGGCGCTCGGCGATGCGCGGCGACTGCACGCAGCCGTGCCGTCTGGCGTACGACCTGGTGGACGAGGCGGGGCAGAGCGTTGTCGCCGTCGAGGGAGATCGCCTGCTGTGCCCGCGCGACTATCTGGGTATTGCACATCTGCCCGAGCTTGTAGATGCCGGCGTGGCGTCGCTCAAGATCGAGGGGCGCATGAAGAACCCCGATTACGTATTCAACGTGGTGCGGGTGTGGCGCCGGGCACTCGATATGCTGTACGACGGCGCGTGGGACCCCGGTGCCGTGGAAGAGCTTGAGCGCGAGCTGGGAAGGTCGTTTAACCGTGGGTTTACCGATGCGTACCTGCGAGGGCGTTCGGGTGCCGAGCTGATGAGCTTTGAGCGTGCGATTAACCAGGGCGTGCGCGTGGGGCGCTTGGTCGCTGTGGGCCACGAAGAGGTGACCGTTGAGCTCGACGCCGCCGTGGCGGCGGGTGACACGCTCGAGATCCGGTTTTATCCGGGTGCCGACGCGCGTCCCGATGTGCCCAAGCGCTGGCCGCAGGTGCCCTGTCCGGTGGATGCCGCAGCGGGGGAGCGCGTCGTCGTGCATTGCAAGCGTAAGGTTGACACGGGCTGCGAGGTGTACCTGATTCGCAGCGCCGGCGTGTTGGATCAGACGGCGGCGGTGTTGGAGCGCATGCGGGCCGAGGCGGATGCGATTGCGCCCGTTGCGCGTGCCGTTGAGGTGCTGCCCTTTGAGGACGTTGCGGTGGATGGCGGTGCGTCGACGGAGTTGGTGGAGTGCGCGGTTCCCACTCGCATGGTTTTTGCTTGGCAGCTGATGGATGCCGACCCGCGCGGAGAACTCGATTTGTCCGACGCCGTTGTGGTGCTTGACGAGGTGTGCCGCACGGGTGACGCTGACCGGACCCGCTCACTGATGCAGCGTGCCGGGCGCGTCGTCTGCCGCAACCTGGGACAGGTGGTGATCGCTCGCGAGCTGGGCGTGACGTTTGACGTGGCGGCGCCGGTGTTCTGCGCGAATCGGGCCACGCATACCTGGCTGCGTGGACTCGGTGCGGGGCGGGTGTACTTGCCGGCCGAGTTGCTCGGCAATGATGCGGAGCGTATTGCCGAACTGGCTGCTGAACCCGGCGTCTTGGGTCCGGTCGACGCCGACCGTCCCGAGCTTATGGTGTGCGAGCACTGCCTGCTGACCGCCGAGGGCGTCTGCGCCACCGATGCGACGGGACAGGTTCGTTGCCGCGACTGCTTGCGTCGTCGGCAGGTACGCTATCTGGTCGAGCGTGACGGTACACGTCTGCTAGTTGCCATTGACGCATGCGGCAGGACGAGGATTTTCCTGTCGTAGGTGTTGCGTCGCGTCAGTTTGTTATCATAAGAGAGTTTATGGACTTCCAGCACCGCCGTTTTCGGCGAGGGTGCTATAGCAAAAGGAGGATACCCAATGCTGTCTGTTGACGAGCAAATGCGTATCATCACCTCGGGCGCCGCGCAGATCGTTCCCGAGGCCGACCTTCGCAAGAAGCTTGAGAAGGGCGAGCCCCTCAACATCAAGCTCGGCGTCGACCCCACCAGCCCCGACCTGCACCTGGGCCACGCCGTGCCGCTGCGCAAGATGCGTCAGTTCCAGGACCTGGGCCACAACGTCACCCTCATCATCGGCAACGGTACCGCGTTGATTGGCGACCCTTCGGGCAAGAATTCCACCCGTCCGCAGCTTTCGCAGGAGCAGATCGAGGCCAATGCCGAGACCTACGTGAGCCAGGCCATGAAGATCCTGGATCCCGAGAAGACCACCATCGTGCACAACGGTGACTGGATCCTTTCGATGGATCTGGCCGGTCTGCTGCAGGTGTGCTCCAAGTTCACCGTCGCCCGCATCCTCGAGCGCGACGACTTTACCAAGCGCTACCAGTCTCAGACGCCGATCGCCCTGCATGAGTTCCTGTATCCCGTGATGCAGGCTTTCGACTCCGTGCAGATCAAGGCCGACGTCGAGATGGGCGGCACCGATCAGCTCTTCAACCTGCTCGCTGGCCGTGAGCTCATGGAGAAGATGGGCATGGAGCCGCAGATCGCGCTCACCATGCCGCTGCTCGAGGGCACCGATGGCGTGCGCAAGATGTCCAAGTCCTATGGCAACTACATCGGCCTGACCGACGCTCCCAAGGATATGTTCGGCAAGACCATGTCCATCCCCGACGAGATGATCGGCAAGTACTATCGTCTGGCCAGCTCGCTCACCCCGGCCGAGGTCGACAAGATCGACGCCGCCCTGGCCGATGGTTCTGCCGACCCCTACGAGCTCAAGCGCGCTCTGGGCCGCGACCTGTGCGACACCTACCACGGCGCCGGCGCCGGAGACGAGGCTCAGGCCGAGTTCGACCGCGTGTTCAAGGAGGGCCAGCTTGCCGACTTCCCCGAGAAGCATGTCGAGCTGACCGTCAACGACGAGGGCCAGATCTACCTCGCCGGCCTGCTCAAGAACTTGGGCCTTTCGGCGAGCGCCGGCCAGGCTCGTCGCGATATCGACGGCGGTGGCGTCAAGATCAACGGCAAGGCCGTGGCTCCCAAGAGCTACAACATCGATCCCAGCGCCCTCAAGCTGGGCGACACCCTTTCTGTGGGTAAGCGCAAGGGCTTCAAGTTGATTTAGTTCCGCCGTTCTACCGAACGGCGGACCGGCCGACGCTGCGCGGGCCGCATTTGGACAATCTGACGTTCAACTTCAAGGGCGCGACCAGAAGGTCAGCGCCCTTTCGTTTCACGTCACCTTGTCTCAAATGCGACCCGCTCGCTGGCGATGCCAAAACATCGGCGCTTCCGTGGTTGGCACTTGGGGACGTTCCTTTTGTGCCGGCACTTTGGGACACTCCTTGTCATTGGTGCAAAGTAACCTGCCCCCATTGCGCCAAGCGGCGTGTGCCGTTAAGCGGAGAGGCGTATTGTTGACCCATCGTTTGGGCATACAATGGCTATTGGCTTGCTGCGGTGAAGGTCTGTCCGCTCCGCAGCTTTTTTCTACGGTTAAAGGAGTATGTATGTCCGTTGAGGTCATGAGGTCTGTGATCGAGGCCGCCGAGGGCCGCGTGCCCGTCGACACGCTGTTTACCAATGCGCAGATCGTCGACGTATATGGTCAGCGTGTGGCACCCGGCAGCGTTGCCGTTAAGGACGGCGTGATCGTCGGCGTTTTGTATGACGGGCGCGACGATGCCGCTGGCACCTACGAGGCTGCCGAGGCCATCGACTGCCAGGGTCGCTACATCGCCCCGGGCTTTATCGACGGACATCTGCACATTGAGTCTTCGAACATCCGTCCCGCCGAGTACGCGCGTATGGCCGCCACGCGCGGCACCACCACCGCTATAGCCGATAGCCACGAGATTGCCAATGTTGCCGGTCTCGACGGCTTGCGCTTTATGATCGAGGATGGCCGCCGCGCGCCCATCTCCATCAAGTACATGATGCCTTCGTGCGTGCCCGCGCTGCCCGACGAGCAGGCCGGTGCCGTGATTACCGCCGCCGATATGCAGGAGTTTTTTGCCGAGCATCCGGGCGATGTCTTTGGCCTGGGCGAAATGATGAACCTGCCGGGCGTCTTTATGGCTGACTCCGAGACCTGTGCTCGCATCGATGCTGCCAACCAGACGCCGTCCAAGCAGGTCGACGGCCATGCGCCGCTCGTTGCCGGTAAGGACCTCAACGCCTATGCCGCAGCGGGCATTATCGCCGACCACGAGTCGACGATTCCCGAGGAGGCGCTCGACAAGCTGTCCCGCGGCATGTATGTGATGCTGCGTGAGGGCACGTGCAGCCACGACCTGGCCAACCTGTCTCCGATGCTGTTGGAGAATCCTTCCCGTGCCCGCCGCTGCTGCTTTGCGACCGACGACCGCGCTCCCTCCGATGCGCTTTCGACCGGTATGATCGACAACGCCTGCCGCGTGGCGATTGAGGCCGGTATCGACCCCGTGGTCGCTATCTCCATGGCGTCCCTCTCCACGGCCGAGGCGTTTGGCCTGGACCACGGTTGCCGCGACCCGCACGAACTGCGTGGCGCCATCGCCCCGGGCAAGCGTGCCGACCTGCTGGTGCTCAATGACCTGACGTTTGCCACGGCTCCGCATCGCGTATATGCCGCCGGTGCTCTGGTGGCGCAGGACGGCACCTTTGTGGGCGAGATCGCACCCGAGATGGCCGAGGTCGCGGCCCTTGCCGACGAGCTGCGCGCTTCCGTTAAGCTGCCGAAGCTATCGCTCGACGTGTTCGACTATGCCTTTAAGCCGGGCGAGGCTGTGATTGACGTGGTGCCGGGTAAGGCCATCACGGGTATGGTCCGTCCCGAGACTGACGAGGACTTGCGTCGCATTATGCTGATTGAGCGCCATGGCCGCGGCGTGTCGCTGCAGGCCGAGGGCGTCGATGGCGATGGCCCCGCTGGCCTGAGCCTGGTCGGCAAGCACATCGGTCGAGGCTGGGTGCGCGGTTTCACTATCACGGGCGGCGCCATTGCCTCCACGATCGGCCACGACTCGCACAACGTGTGCGTGGTGGGCGACAACGCCGCCGATATGATGGCCGCTGTTGAGGCCGTGGGCCAGGGTGGTCACGTGCTAGTGCGCAACGGCGAGGTCGTGGCGCGCATTCCGCTGGCGCTCGGTGGCCTGATGAGCGAAGGCACGGCCGAGGACGTTGCCGCGCAGCACGACGACTTTATGGTCAAGGCACGTGCCATGGGTATTGAGCCGCCGCTCGATCCCATCATGGGCATCATCTTCCTGCCCCTGCCGGTCATCCCGACGCTCCGCATCCGCCCCGAGGGCATGTTCGACGTCACGACCTTCACCTACGCGGACTAGTCATCGGGGACGTTCTTAAACGACTGGTCGTTGGGGTGACGTGTCGCCTGGCGCCGCGACCGTAGGACCTCTGGCATGTGTGAGCTATTTGCCAGGTCCTTGTAACGTTTACGCCCGCGGAGTCTTATTTGAGCTCCCTTTGGGTACGGTGATTTTGGATATACGTCCGATTCCATCAAGCCCGAAGGGAGCTTTTCTATGTTTAAACTGATTGCATCCGATATGGACGGCACACTGCTTGACGAAAACGGCCAGGTGCCTCCCGAGACCTACGAACTGATTCTGGCGCTACACGAGCATGGCGTGCATTTCGCCGCATCGTCAGGTCGTCGCTACGATCGCCTGTGCGAGTTCTTTGCGCCCGTTCGCGACAAGATGGACTTTGTCGCCGCTAACGGCGCCCAGGTCTACGCCGACGGTAAGATGGTAGACCGTGAGGTGTATTCCCACCTGGCGATTCGAAGGCTCGCCCAAGCCGTCAGGACGTTCCCCAATCTGCATCTTGCGCTCTTTGACCGAACCAAGTCCTTCCTGCTCGATGACGAGTGCAAGTTCGTGCGTGAGGTCGATAAGGACCTTCCCAATGCCGAGCGTATTTGGGAGCTGCCCGATCCCAGCGTAAATATCATCAAAGCGAGTATCTTTTGCGACGACAGTGCGGTTATGGACAGTGCGTACGTGCTACAGCGCGAACTTGGTCAGCTCTTTACTTTTGCGCCTTCGGGCAACGCGTGGATCGATGCCATGCAGCCTGGTGTGTCGAAGGCCTCGGGTATCGCGCAGCTCGCGGAGCATTACGGCATTGGTCGCGACGAGGTCATGGCGTTTGGCGATTCGATGAACGACTACGAGATCATTCGCTTTGTCGGCACGGGCTGCGCCATGCAAAACGCGCGTCCTGCGCTCAAGGCGGTTGCCGACCGCATCGTGGGCTGCAACCGCGACCATGCCGTCCAGCAAGAACTTCGCCACGTGCTGGAGAGCCTCGCCTAATCCTGCAGTTAGGGACACTCCTTGCGGTTTTTCGGGGTAGCTAATTTGGGACGGGGCTATTTTAGCTACCCCACTAGCGGGTAGCTAAAATAGCCCCGTCCCAAATTAGCTACCCCGCTGGGTTGCTGCTGCTAGGCGAGGGCGACCATGATGGCGCGGGCTACGCCGTCGTGGTCATTGTCGTACTCGGTCACGGCGTCGGCGGCCTCGCGGTCCTCGGGCTCGGCGTTGAGCATGGCCATGCCGTGACCCGCTGCCTGCAGCATGGGGATATCGTTGATGTTGTCGCCGAAGGCCCAAGCGTCGGCAAGGGACTCGCCCAGATGCTCGCACAGCCATGTCAGAGCCGTTCCCTTGGTGGCGCCATCGCCCATGACCTCGATATTCATTTCGTACGAACGCGTGACCTCGATCCCGTCGAGCGTGCCGAGCGCCGCCGCGATGGCGTCGCGGTCGGCGGGGTCGTGCCAGTACATGGCGATGCGCTCGAGCGTCTCGACCTCGTCGATCTTGCTGTCGACGTCCACGTCGATGGGCGTGCGCGTGCGCCTGAGCGAGCCGGCAATATGCGGGTCGCCGCCGCAGAACTCGTCCAGGCGCTCGTAGAGCGAGCGGGGGAGGAAGCACTGGCCGTCGGCGAAGATATCGAAGGTCACATCGTGGCCGGCGGCGATGCGATGGATGCGATGGGCGATGCCACGGTCGAGCGGTCGGCTCAAGATACGTTTGGCGCGTGAGGCATCGGTAGGCGCATCTTCGTCGAGCTGCCAGACGCTGGCGCCGTTGGCGCAGACCGCGTAGTGCACGGCGGGGTGGGCAAGGATGGGCTCAAAGACGCCCGACAGCGGACGGCCCGTGCAGGGCACAAACTCAATGCCGCGACGTGCGAGCTCATCGAGCATCGCCCAGGTGGCGTCGCTCATCTGCTTGTCGCTCGTCAGCAGCGTTCCATCCATATCGGAAAACACGATCATCTGATGTGGTCCTTTCCAAGAGACATAAAAAGCGTGGCCGAGGGCTTGGGGCCCTGGCCACGCTCTGGATCTATAACGGTCCGCGTCCTAGCGGTCGGCGAGCGGCTTGTACTCTAGCGGCTCGATTACCGGGCGATATGCCGGGCGGATGATGCGGTGCGCGCAGAAGAGCTCTTCCATTCGGTGTGCCGACCAGCCGGCCATGCGGGCGACGGCGAACAGTGGCGTAAAGAGCGTCTCGGGCACGCCGAGCATCTTGTAGATAAAACCTGTGTACAGGTCGATGTTGGCGCAGATGGGCTTGGTCATGCCGTGGTCGCGCATCACCTGCGGCGCCAGGCGCTCGATGCGCTCGATGAGCGCGAACTCCTCGCCCAGGTCCTTTTTGGCCGCCAGCGAGCGCGCGTAATGACGGCAGACCTCGGCGCGCGGGTCGCTCAGCGTGTAGACAGCGTGGCCCATGCCGTAGATGAGGCCCGTGCCGTCGAAGGCCTGCTTGTCGAGGATCTTGCCCAGATAGGCTGCGACCTCGTCCTCGTTTTCCCAGTTGGAAACATGCGCGCGGATGTCCTCGTGCATGGATACGACCTTGGCGTTGGCGCCGCCGTGGCGCGGGCCCTTAAGCGAACCGATAGCCGCGGCGTAGGCGGAGTACGGGTCGGTAGCCGAAGAGGACAGCACGCGGCAGGCGAAGGTAGAGTTGTTACCGCCGCCGTGTTCGGCGTGCAGCATGAGCATCACGTCGAGCAGCATGGCCTCGTCGCGAGTGAACGCCATGCCGCCGCGCAGGACCTGCAGGATGGTCTCGGCGGTGGAAAGGCCGGGCGTCGGGTGCGGCACGTGCACCTCGGAGCCGCGACGCTTGGCGACCGATGCCATATGCGCGAATGCGGCGATGCGGGGGAGACGGGCGAGCATGGAGATGGCGACGTCGATCTCGTGCTCGGGCGTAATCACGTCGGGCTCGGCGTCGAAGGCGTAGAGCAGCAACACGGCGCGCTGAAGCACGTTCATGATGCTCGACGACACCGTGGTCATGGGGAACTCTTTGACGTACTCGTCGCTCAGGTGCCTAAAGGCGCCCAGGCGTCCGCAAAAGCCGTCAAGTTCCTCCTTGTTGGGCAGCGAGCCCGTGATGAGCAGGTAGGCGACCTCTTCGTAGCCATAGCGATTCTCGGCCTGGGCGCTGTTGACCAAGTCCTCGATGCTATAGCCGCGCAGCGTGAGCTTGCCCTGGTCGGGTACGACCTTGCCGTCGACCTTGTTGTAGCCGTGCACGTCCGAGATGCGGGTAAGGCCCGCGACCACGCCCGAGCCGTCGGCATTGCGCAGACCGCGCTTGACGTTATGCTCGACGAACAGATCCTCGTCGTAAGGGTCGGTCGGCAGGCCATAGTAGAGATTTTCGCTTTCGGGCGAAATCTGGCGGCTCGCTTCATAGTCCAGAACCAGGCGGCTCAGGTGATCGTCAAAGCGGTAATAGATTTTCTTGGCGTCGTAGGCCATGCGCGCTCCTCTCTATGCTGCGTCGGGACGGCGCGCTTGGGCGCAGACGCGCCAGCCTGTCCCCGGGCAGCCTGTTCGCTACAGGCGGTACATAAAGTTAAAAACATCCTCGCGTTGGATGGACACGTTGACGCCCGAAAGCTCGCCGGCCTCGGCCAGTGCCTTCTGCAGTTCGGCGAAGTCGAGCTTGGACTCGGCGGTGTCGGCCAGCATGGTCATGGTGAAGATGTCCTCGATAATGGACTGCGTAATGTCGCGGATGTCGACGTTGGCCTCGCCCAGAACGCGGGTGACGCCGGCGACGATGCCGGGGCGGTTCTTGCCAAGGACGGTGATGACGATACGGGAGGACGAGATCTCGGCCATGGGAAACCCTTTCGCGTGATTGCGGCGCGCGCGGGGCGCTCCGCTACGGTACAGTGTTCATCATTGTACCTGTCTGGCGCCAAAAGGGGTGTGCTTACTGCGGCGTTACACGTCTGCAACATGGGTGAAGGCTCGTCGGGGTGCGTGCTCGCTGCGGTTGGCCACGCCGCCCTGCACAAAGACCGTGAACCTTTTGTGGGACGCGCGACGCCGTGGTACCATAGCCAAGTTTGTTGTCTTGGTCGGAAACCAAGACGCCTTATGCGCTGATCGGTAACCAGCGCCTGACCAATAAGGAGTCCTACCATGAAGCAGGGTATCCATCCCCAGTATGTCGAGTGCACGGTGACGTGCTCCTGCGGCAACACCTTCAAGACGCACGCTACCGTGTCTGAGATGAAGGTCGAGCTTTGCAACGAGTGCCACCCGTTCTACACCGGCCAGCAGAAGTTCGTCGACACCGGTGGACGCGTCCAGCGCTTCGCCGACAAGTTCGGTGGCGCCGCTGCCGCCCAGCTCAAGAAGGCTGAGGAGGCCAAGGCTGCCAAGGCTGCCAAGGCTGCTGAGGCCGAGGCCGCTCGCAAGGCCGCCGCTGAGGCTAAGGCTGCCGAGAAGGCCAAGCGTGCTGCTAAGTTTGCCGAGGAGGCTGCCAAGCAGGCCGCCGAGGCTCCCGCAGAGGCTCCCGTCGAGGAGGCCGCTGCCGAGGCCGAGACCACCGAGGCTGCTGAGTAAATAGCTCGCCGCGGAATCACTCGCATTCATGGCATGAGGGCCGTGCATCCGTTTGGGTGCGCGGCCCTTTTCTTTTTGATTGGTGCAGGCTAACCCGTTCCCATTGCACCAGATTGGTGCGAAGGGGACGGGTTGGTTTGCACCAAATGGCAGAGTGACGGCGTTTTCCCAGATAAAACCTGCCAAAATAAACCAGTCCCTTTTTGGCAGGTCGGTCGGGTCGTAGTTATTACGTGGCGGTCGAGGTCGACCGTATAGGCCGCGCCTTGTTTGGCTAAAGTACAATCATCTGTGTTTAACTCGCCCGCAGCTGCACGGCGTGGGCGATGGCCAAAAAGGAAAACCACATGGGATTCATGTCAAAGCTGCTGTCCTTTGGATCCGATAAGGACCTTAAGCGCTACTACAAGATCGTCGACCAGATCAACGGTCTTGAGCCCCAGTTTGAGAAGATGACCGAGGAGGAACTCCGCGCCCAGACCGATAAGTTCCGCGAGCGTTACGCCAACGGCGAGTCGCTCGACGACATGCTCCCCGAGGCCTTTGCCACCGTGCGTGAGGCTTCCAAGCGCACCATGGGTATGCGCCACTTTGACGTGCAGCTCATTGGCGCCATGGCACTGCACGAGGGCCACATCGCCGAGATGAAGACCGGCGAAGGTAAGACCCTCGTCTCCACGTTGGCCGGCTATCTTAACGCTATTGCCGGCAAGGGCGTGCACGTCGTTACTGTCAATGATTACCTTGCCAAGCGCGACTCCGAGTGGATGGGCCGCATCTACAAGTACCTGGGCATGACCGTCGGTCTGCTCCAGAACAACATGCCGCTCGAGCTCAAGCGCCCGGCCTACCAGGCCGACGTCACGTACGGCACCAACTCCGAGTTCGGTTTCGATTACCTGCGCGATAACATGGTCACCCGCCCCGAGCAGCGTGTGCAGCGCGGCCACAACTACGCCATCGTCGACGAGGTTGACTCCATCCTAATCGACGAGGCGCGTACCCCGCTGATCATCTCGGGCGCTGGCACCAAGTCCGCCAGTACCTACAAGGACTTCGCGCGTGCCGTGCGTGGCCTTGAGCGCGGCGAGGACGTGTCGCACGACATGCTCACCGCCACCGAGGACGTGGAGCCCACGGGCGACTACGTCATGGACGAGGCCAAGCACACCATTGCCGCCACCGAGCGCGGCCTTAAGAAAATCGAGCGCCGCCTGGGTATCGATGACATCTATGCCGATCTCTCCGGCCAGCTGGTCAACCACCTGCAGCAGGCGCTGAAGGCCCAGTACATGTTCCACCGCGATAAGCAGTACGTGGTCACCAACGGCGAGGTCAAGATCGTCGACGAGTTCACCGGCCGCATTATGGAAGGCCGCCGTTATTCCGAGGGCCTGCACCAGGCCATCGAGGCCAAAGAGGGCGTGCTCGTACGCGAGGAGAACCAGACCCTGGCCACCATCACCCTGCAGAACTACTTCCGTCTGTATGACAAGCTCTCCGGCATGACCGGCACGGCACTTACCGAGGACGCCGAGTTCCGCGAGATCTACAAGCTGCCCGTCGAGGTCATCCCCTCCAACAAGCCAGTGCAGCGCGTGGACCACGAGGACCTGGTGTACCGCACCATTCAGGCCAAGTACAACGCCGTTGCCGACGACGTCGAGCGACGCCACGCCAAGGGCCAACCGGTCCTGGTGGGCACCGTCTCCATCGAGAGCTCCGAGAAGCTGTCCGCCGCCCTTACCAAGCGCGGCATCGCACACGAGGTCCTCAACGCCAAGCATCACGAGCGCGAGGCCCATATCGTTGCCCAGGCCGGACGCTACGGCGCCGTGACCATTGCCACCAACATGGCCGGCCGTGGCACCGACATCCTGCTGGGCGGCAACCCCGACGAGCTGGTGCGCGAGCGCCTGGAGTATGAGGGCCTGACCATGGAGGACGTGACGCCCGAGCAACTCGAGCAGTTTAACGCCGAGGCCAAGGAGACCTGCAAGGCCGAGCGCGAGCGCGTGCTTGCCGCCGGCGGCCTGACCGTCATCGGCACCGAGCGCCATGAGTCCCGTCGTATCGACAACCAGCTGCGCGGCCGTTCCGGTCGTCAGGGCGACCCGGGCGAGACCCAGTTCTACCTGTCGCTCGAGGACGACCTCATGCGCCTGTTCGGCGGCGACAAGATGGACCGCGTCTCCAAGATGATGGTCACGGCTGACATGGGCGACGACATGCCTATCCAGCACAAGATCATCTCCAAGGCCGTCGAGAACGCCCAGCACAAGGTCGAGAGCATCAACTTCTCCATGCGTAAGAGCGTCCTTGAGTACGATGACGTCATGAACAAACAGCGTCAGGTCATCTACGCCGAGCGTAACAAGATTCTGGATGGCAAGGACCTGACCGACCACATCACCGAGGTCATGCACGACACGGTGTACCGCTGCGTCCAGGAGTTCTGCACCAAGGACAGCCACGATGGCGAGCGCGATCTTGAGGGCCTGCGCAAGTGGGTCGTGGAGCTCACCGGGCATATCGATACGCCGAAGTTCCCCGACGAGGACTTTGAGGCCCTGGCTGCCGATGTCCTGGCCTACGTTGAGAAGTGCTACAACATGAAGGCCGAGCGCCTGGGCGAGGACCTGATGCGTGAGCTCAACACCCAGGTCATGCTGCGCGTCATCGATACCCGCTGGATGAACTACCTGCAGGAGATGGACTACCTCAAGACCGGCATCGGCCTGCGCGGCTTTGGCCAGCGCGACCCGCTGGTCGAGTACAAGACCGAGGCCTACGGCGCGTTCCAGATACTCGTCGATGCCATGTATGAGGATTACCTGCGCACGGTTCTGCGCATCGAGATCAAGGCTGCCCCGCGTGCCGTGGAGCACAAGGAGGAGCCCGCGCTCGAGGGCGCGCGCTTCTCCGGTCCTGCCGAGGTCGATGGTGACAACGGCGACTCGGTGCTGCGCAAGCAGGCGCAGGTGCAGGCCCGCACGGCTGTCCAAGGCGGACCGGCTGCCGTCAACAACGGTGGCAAGGTGACCACCTATCGCAAGTCCGAGAGCGACGATCCGTACGTCAACGTGGGCCGCAACGACCCGTGCCCCTGCGGTAGCGGCAAGAAGTTTAAGTACTGCCACGGCAGGAATCGTTAATGGCTGAGGCTTTAGAGGTAACGCCCGCCGAGCTGGACGCGTTCGCGGACCGGCTCGGCGAGGTCGAGTCGTATCTCCATTTGGACGAAAAGCGCACGCGCGTGACCGAGCTCGAGGCCAAAAGTGTTGCCCCTGGCTTTTGGGATGACGCCGACGCCGCCCGTGCCACCATGGAGGAGATCGCGCGTACCAAGGAAGATATCGCTGCCGTGGACACCGCGCGCGGCGAGCTTTCCGATGCCCGCGCCGCGCTGGAGCTTGCCGAGGAGATGGGGGATGACCCCGACGCCGCCGCCCTTCGCGAGGAGGCTGCAGCCACGGCTGAGCGCCTGGCCCGTGCCATCGATGAGCTTGAGCTTTCGAGCTGGTTTACCGGTGAGTTCGATCACGGCGATGCCATTGTGACCATCAAGCCCGGACAGGGTGGTCTGGAGGCCCAGGACTGGACCTTCATGCTCTTTAAGATGTACATGAAGTACTGCCAGCGTCGCGGCTGGAAGGTCACCATCAACGACTGTCCCGCGGCCGAGGTCATCGGCATTGACCGTGCGACCTTTACCGTCGAGGGCAAGGACGCATTTGGCATGCTGCGCGCCGAGGCCGGCGTCCACCGCTTGGTTCGCATTAGCCCCACCGACGACAAGAAGCGCCGCCAGACCACGTTTGCCGGCGTCGAGGTCATCCCCGTGCTACCCGATGATATCGACATCGAGATCAGTCCCGATGACATCCGCGTGGACGTGTACCACGCGAGCGGCCCGGGCGGTCAGGGCGTCAACACCACCGACTCCGCCGTGCGCGTGACGCATTTTCCCAGCGGCATTGTGGTCACCTGCCAAAACGAGCGCAGCCAGATTCAGAACAAGGCCGCGTGCATGCAGATCCTCAAGGCTCGCCTGTACGAGATTGAGCTCGAGAAGCGCGCCGAGGCGCTCGATGAGATCCGCGGACCCAAGACCACGATTGGTTTTGGCAACCAGATTCGCAGCTACGTGCTCTACCCGTACCAGATGGTCAAGGACTTACGCACGGGCGTGGAGACCAGCAATGTCGAGGCCGTCCTTGACGATGGCGACCTGGACCCGTTTGTTATTGGCTACCATCGCTGGGCTACCGGCAACGCTGACGCGGAGACCCCGTCTGCTTAAACCGCCCGGGTTTATGTGGAAATGGATTAAAACCCTCCGAGCGGTGTGGTTTTGTATCCAGAGCAAACCCTGCGCAGGGGTGGTTTTTGTCCGGCGAATCGGTAGAATCGAATACAAGAAGAAGTTCAAAGCGCATCCGTTTGGGTGCGCTTTTTTGAGGGAGGCAGCATGGCATATCGTCTGGACATCAAGCGCATTCTTTCGATGAACTTCTTTCACGACCTGCCCCAGATCATGTTGGGGTGTGCCTTGGCCGCCATCGCGACCGACTTGTTTTTGATTCCCAACGGTCTTGCCGCCGGTGGCGTTACGGGCCTTGCCACCATTATCCAGGCGGTCGGCGCGGCGCGCGGCCTATCGCTTCCCGTTGGTATTCAGACGATCGTGATGAACGCCTTGCTGTTGTTGGTCGTTATGCGCGAGGGCGGCATGTTCTACGTGGTGCAGACCGCGACGGGCTTTGTGCTGCTGGGCTTCTTTACCGATCTGTTCGCCCCGTTTGTAGCACCTCTGGCGGATGCGGACCTGATGCTCTCTGCCATGTGGGGCGGCATTATTACGGGCATCGGTTACGGCATGGTGTTGCGCGCCGGCGCCAACACCGGCGGTTCGGACACGATTGGCCAAATCATCTCGCGTAACACCTCGCTGCCGGTGGGCTCGACCGTCATGGCGATCGATGTTGCCGTATGCGCGCTATCGGCTCCGGTCTTTTCAATCGAAAACGCACTGTATGCAGGCCTTTCGATGGTCATTAGCGGCTACGTGATCGATGCCGTGGTCGATGGTGGCAACAAACGCCGTATGGTACTCATCATCTCGGACAAGTTCCCTGATATCGCTGCCGATATCATGTATGGCCTGGGTCGTGGTTGTACCAAGTTTAAGGCGACTGGCATGTATTCGGGTGCCGAGAAGCCAGTGATTATGGTCATCGTGAGCCGTCGAGAGCTCAATACCCTCAAGACGATCGTGCGCGAGCGCGATCCTCATGCCATCGTGACGGTTGCCGACGTTACGGAAGCCTTCGGCGAGGGATTCAAGGACATTAGCGCGTAGGGTCGATCGCGTTCCATCCAAAAGACGTTCACATTGATAAACCGTTTCATCAGCGGTTCTGCCTGCTAAATTGTTCAAATAATGATAAAAACTCTGGTAAAGCCATCAGTTTCCAGCATAATGAATGACGTACGTGCATTGCGGCTGTGTTGGGATTACCTTTCCGTGCCGTGCGCATTTTGTCTAATGAGGATGAAAGGAAGGCACAATGAGCGACGAAGAGCTCAAAAAGGTTGCCAACGAGGTAAGGAAGGGCATCGTCACCGGCGTGCACGCTGCCAAGTCCGGCCATCCGGGCGGTTCGCTCGGCGCTGCCGACATCATGACCTATCTGTACTTTGAGGAAATGAACGTCGACCCGGCCGATCCCCGCAAGGCCGATCGCGACCGTTTTGTGCTCTCCAAGGGCCATTGCGCTCCGGGCCTGTACGCCGTGCTCGCCGAGCGTGGGTTCTTCCCCAAGGAGGATCTCGAGACGCTGCGCCATATCGGCAGCCACCTGCAAGGTCATCCCAACATGAACGACACCCCGGGCGTCGATATGTCCACCGGCTCGCTCGGCCAGGGCATCTCCGCCGCCGTGGGCATGGCGGTTGCCGCCAAGCACTGGGGCGATACTTACCGCACGTACGCCCTGCTGGGTGATGGCGAGAGCGAGGAGGGCCAGGTCTGGGAGGCAGCCATGTTTGCCGGCAACCATCAGCTCGATAACCTCTGCGTGATCGTCGACCACAACGGCCTGCAGATCGACGGCCCCGTCGAGGAGGTCAACGACCCCATGCCGCTCGCCGACAAGTTCCGCGCCTTTAAGTTCCACGTGGTGGAGCTTGCCGACGGCAACGATTTCGATCAGATCCGCGCCGCCTTTGCCGAGGCCCGCGCCACCAAGGGTCAGCCGACCGCCATCATCGCCGAGACCATGAAGGGCAAGGGCGTTTCCTTTATGGAGAACCAGGTTGGTTGGCACGGCAAGGCCCCCAACGATGAACAGTTTGAGCAGGCCATGGCAGAGCTCACGGCCGCCGGAGAGGAGCTCTAGGATGGCAGACGTCAAAAAAATCGCCACGCGCGTAAGCTACGGCGAGGCCCTCGTCGAGCTCGCCAACGAGCACGATGACTTTGTGGTCCTCGACGCCGACCTGGCCGCCGCCACGCAGACCGGCAAGTTCAAGGCCGCCTGCCCCGATCGTTTCTTCGATGTGGGCATTGCCGAGAGCAACCTGATGGGCGTCGCCGCCGGTATCGCGACCACCGGCCGCGTTGCCTTCGCGAGCACCTTTGCCATGTTTGCCGCCGGCCGCGCCTTTGAGCAGGTCCGTAACTCCATCGGCTACCCGCATCTCAACGTTAAGATCGGTGCCACGCATGCCGGTATCTCGGTGGGCGAGGATGGCGCCACGCACCAGTGCTGCGAGGATATTGCCCTCATGCGCGTCATCCCCGGCATGACTGTGATCGTTCCTGCCGACGACGTCGAGGCCCGCGCCGTAACGCGCGCCGCCTACGAGTGCGACGGTCCGGTGTACATGCGCTTCGCTCGTTTGGCCTCGCCGGTTATCAACGACCCCGAGACCTACAACTTCGAGTTGGGTAAGGGCATTGTCATGCGCGAGGGCGCCGACGTCACCATCATCGCCTGCGGCCTGATGGTCGGCGAGGCTCTCGAGGCCGCCGAGCAGCTCGCTGCCGAGGGCATCGACGCCGAGGTCATCAACATGCACACCATCAAGCCCATCGATGCCGACCTGATCGTCAAGAGCGCCACCAAGACCGGCCACGTCGTGACCGTCGAGGAGCATTCTGTAATCGGTGGCCTGGGCAGCGCCGTTGCCGACGTCCTGTGCGAGCAGTGCCCGACGCCCCTCAAGAAGATCGGCGTCAACGACACCTTTGGCGAGTCCGGCCCGGGTGCCGAGCTCTTGCACAAGTATGGCCTGGACGCCGCCAACATCGTGGCGACCACCAAGGAGTTCTTGGCATAAGGCAAGGCGGATCTCAAGGACTGCTTCGCCAGAACTATGGAAACCCGGCAGGGGCGCTCTCTTGGAGAGCGCCCCTGTTTCAGTTGTGGTGAAATAAGGACTGATTAGACCTTTTAACTGGTAAAACAGTCCCTATTTCACCGCAACTTATGAAGACGCCCCTCAAGCACGGTCCCATCAGGAAAAAGGGCATATATCGACAAAGCGCAATTCAGACCCTTCCAGCTTTGTATTTGCAGCACCTCAAGATAAACGCGGCGACCCCTTAGTTATCGCAGGCCGGGCACAGGGTTACTCTCCAAATCTTTCCGCAGGACGGAGGAGCCCCCGCCGCGCGAAGCGCGCAGCGGGGGCTCCGACATGTCCGAGGACGATTTGGAGAGTAACCCTGTGTCCGGCCGACGGGATCCCTAACCACGCCATGCTTCTTATGTGCAGCAAAGCTAATGCTGCTAAAATACAAAGCGCTCATGTAGTTTAAACGCACGACGATAAGGAGCACCAGTGGGTAACCACTTCCGTACCTCCGGTGCGGGCGATGATGCCCCCAAGACGCAGGCAGGCGTCCAGGGCAGTCGTTTCGCCACTCCGGATTCAGAGGGCCAGCCTGTTGCTCAGGCCCCCGCTCAGCCGGCAGATCAGGCACAGCCGGCATCCGATCCCTTTGCCTACAATCCAACCAGCGATGTCGCGCTTTCCGGCACGGCGGGTTTTGAGCCCGTTCAGGCCGTGACCGCTCGCGTGGAGCAGCCTCAGGCTGGTGCCGCCACGCCGCAGCCTACCATGGCCGGCATTCCCGACCCCTTGGCCCCTGCGACGCCGGCTCCTCAGCCTGCGCAGTCCGGTCTCTTTGCCGCTGTTCCCGACCCCACGCAGCCTGCTGCCCCGGTGGTCGAGAGCGATCAGGCAGCCGAGGTCGCAAGCCTCGATAACGCGCTCAACAACCCCGATTTTACGTCGGTGTTTGCGCCCATCGATCCGCAGGCCAGCCGCAAGAAGATGGCCAAGCAGGCCGGTGTCGAGCCCGTCATCCTTATGGAGCATGTCACCAAGATCTATCCGGCACAGCCCAACAAGCCTGCACTCGACGACATCAACATCGAGATCTATCCGGGCGAGTTCGTCTTCCTGGTCGGTCACTCCGGCTCGGGTAAGACCACGCTGCTGTCGACGCTCAACCGCGACGTCAAGCCGACGAGCGGCCGCATCCTGGTTGCCGGTCAGGACCTCATGAAGATCAAGAACCGCAAGGTTCCGTTCCTGCGCCGCCAGATTGGCGCCGTGTTCCAGGACTTTAAGCTTCTGCCGCAAAAGACCGCCTACGAAAACGTGGCGTTTGCCCTGCAGTGCATCGGCAAGCCCAAGGGCGTCATTCGCAGCCAGGTGCCCGAGGTGCTGCGCCTGGTCGGTCTGGCCGATCAGATGGACTCGCTGCCCGACCAGCTTTCCGGTGGCGAGCAGCAGCGCGTTGCCGTCGCCCGTGCTATGGTCAACCGTCCGCCGCTGCTGATCTGCGACGAGCCCACGGGCAACCTCGACCCGGCGATCTCGCTGGGCATCATGAAGCTGCTTGAGCGTATTAACCGCACCGGCACCACCGTGATCGTCGCCACGCACGACCGCGAGATGGTCGATAGCATGCACCGTCGCGTGATCGCCCTCGAGGGCGGCCACGTCATCCGCGACCAGGAGAGGGGAGGTTACGGCAACTATGGCACCAACTAACGTGGGCTACTCCTTCAAAGAGGCAATCAGCCACTTCTTCCGTAACTGGACTACCTCGCTCGGCGCCGTCATCACGATCTTCCTTTCGCTGTTTATCATCGGCCTGTTCATCATGGGCTCTGCGATGCTGAACTCCGTGATCGGCACCGTCGAGGATCAGGTTGTCATCAACGCGTTCATTAGTGATGACGCCGATCAGGCCGATGTTCAGGCTTTTGAGGCCGAGCTTAAGACGTGGAATAACGTCAAGTCCGTGACCTATAAGGACAAGGACGACGCGCTGGCCGAGTATACGAGCAAGATGTCGGGCAACGCCGACGCCACCATGAGCGCGCTCGATGGCCAGAACCCGCTGCCGGCTTCCTTCGCTATTGAGATGGACGATCCGTCCAAGGTCGAGAGCACGGCAAAGAAGCTCAAGAAGGATGCCGATTTCCAGAAGATCGCGGATGACGGCGACGTCAACGCGAGCGTGCTGTACGGCCAGGAGGAAGTGAGCCGCCTGTTCCAGGTGACCAACTACATCCGCATCGCCGCCGTGGTGCTCGTTGGTCTTCTGACCTTTATCGCATTCATCTTCATCAACAACACGATTCGCCTGTCCATCACGGCGCGTCGTCGTGAGATTGCGATTATGCGTCTGGTCGGCGCCAGCAACGGCTTCATTCGTGGCCCGTTTATCACCGAGGGCGTGCTGCAGGCCATTTTGGGCTCGCTGCTTTCCATCGGCGTTCTGGAGCTGCTGCGCAATCTGATGATTCCGCGTCTGCAGGAGAGCATCGGCTGGATGTCGTTTGCCCTGCCGATGCGGTACTACCTGGTGACCTATGCTGCGCTGATTCTGGTCGGTGTGATTATCGGTCTCTTTGGTTCTGCCATCGCCATGCGCCGCTACCTGCGCGTGTAGGCATGCTTGGAATTCATCCCTTCCAACGGGTCGTCTCTTATGGGGCGGCCCGTTTTTTGATCCCTAGGGGACGGCAGGAAAGCGAATCATTTGGGTAGACTCTTTGGAGTTCGCAATCGATAGTTAGGAGGCGCCATGGGGCGCAATAACAAGCATAAGCGTGGAGCTCGCAATCAGCGCGGGCCGGTGCGCAGCGAACGCCGTCCGAGCCTGACCGGGCGCGTGCAGCTCCATGAGCATAGCGCCTACGTTGTAACCGAAAACGGCGACTACAAGGTCATGGGCCGCGGTAAGCGCGAGATCATGGATGGCGATACCGTTGCCGTGAGCATTAAGAACAGCCCGCACGGTGAGCGGCGCGCCGTGATCGAAAGCGTGGTTGAGCGTGCAGCCATAAGCGTGGTGGGCACGTACCAGACCGCCGGTCCGCTCGGTGTGATCGAGCCGCTCGATTCGCGTCTGAAGGCCGACTTCTTCATTCTGCCCGAGGATACCTCGGCGGATCGTCTGGGTGTCCACCCGGGTGATGCTGTTGTCGCGCGCATTTTGACCTACCCGACGCGCCTGGAATCGGGTACCGTGACGATCGAGCGCCGCATTGGCGGAGATGACGCGCCCGATTTGGGCGTTCAATATGTGATGGCGCGTTACGGCTATACCGATAGCTATCCCGAGGCCGCGCTGGACGAGGCCGAGGGGCTTTCGCTCGATGTGTCCGCGGCGCTTAAGGACCCGCTCCGCCGCGATCTGCGCGACCGCTTTGTCATCACGATCGACCCGGTCGACGCGCGCGACTTTGACGATGCCATTTCGTTGGAGCGCACGCCCGAGGGTGGCTACAAGCTGGG
>NZ_JBDMHA010000003.1:18414-32746 GCF_039752985.1 Collinsella aerofaciens | reverse complement strand
GTGCTCGCTTCGCCCTGACGAGGACCGTCTTGCGTTTACCGTCGATATCGAGCTCGATGCGCAGGGTCGCGTGCGGCATTACGATCCGTATCCCAGCGTGATTCGCTCGCGTGTGCGTATGGACTATGACGGCGCCGAGGCGCTGCTGGTGCGTGCCGGCGCGGTTGAGTATTCGGTGCTGGAGGGTGCAGCCGAGGATGTTGCGGCTGCCGAGACCTCGCGCGAGGAAGCGCTTGAGCGCGGTCTTGCGTGCGAGGAGGCCGCCCGCGGCTACAACATCGACCTCGGCGATTTCCTTGTCTCCGCTAACGAACTCGCCGAACTTCGCCGTCGTATTCGTCGCGCCCGCGGCTCAGTCGATTTTGACACAGCCGAGATTCGCGCTCTATTGGATGAGGACGGAGTGCCCGTGCAGATTGTGGCGCGTGAGCGTTCGTGTGCCACGTCGCTTATCGAGGAAGCCATGCTGCTCGCCAACGAGTGCGTTGCAGAGTGGCTGGCAGACCGTGATATCGAGGCCTGCTATCGCGTGCATGAAGATCCGAGCCCCGATAGCCTGCACGGTGCCGCCGTTGCGCTGGCGCAGCTAGGCATCATCGACGATCGCCGTGCTGCCGGTATTGCCCTGGGGAGCCCCGATGAGCTGCAGGCTGCAGTTGATGCTGCCGCCGGTACGGCCAACGCACCGCTCGTTAACACGCTGCTTCTGCGCAGCATGCAGCGCGCGCTGTACAAGCCGCGCAACGAGGGCCACTTTGCGCTCGCCGCGCCGTGCTACTGTCACTTTACGAGTCCCATCCGTCGCTACCCCGATCTGGTGGTGCACCGCGTACTCAAGCTGCAGTTGGCCTATGAGCAGCTGGGCGGCAAGGACGCCCTGGTCCGTACGCCGCGCCTGATCGGCAAGGGGCGCGAGTCACTGCCGCGCATTCTGCCGCAGATCTGCCGCGCATGCAGCGATGCCGAGCGCGCGGCAGATGCCGCCAGCCATGCGACGCAAAAGATCAAGATTGCCCAGTACTATGAGGACCGTCTGGGCGAGCGCTATGCCGGAACCGTCTCGTGGGTTAGCAGCATGGGCCTTTTTGTGCGCTTGGACCTAACGCAGGTCGAAGGCTTGGTTTCGATCAAGAGTCTGGGCAACGAGTGGTTCGAGTTCGACGAGGACGCGCTCACGCTCACAGGTGCCGACACGGGCACCCGTTACGAGCTGGGGCAGCGCGTGATTATCGAGGTCTCGCGCGTCAATACCACGCGTGGGCACTTGGACTTTAAGCTTATCCATTAGCCAAATCCCGACTCATGGTGGGGGAGCGGAGGGCGGCCTTTCGGGACCGCCCTTCGCATTTGAATCGTGGCTACCTTGCCGTCTGCTCGGCCGCCCGCTTACCTGCTATTTGAGAGGTAAAACCTACCAAAATAAACCTGTCCCTTTTGGCAGGTTTACAAGAAAGCGGGGATGAGATGGCGACGGTGTACGGTTATGCGCGGGTGAGTTCGCGCGATCAGAATCTTAATCGGCAGCTGGATGCGCTGGGCGCCTATGGCGTGGGCTCGGCGAATATTTATGCCGACCATGCGAGCGGCAAGGACTTCGATCGACCGCGTTATCGCGAGCTGCTGCACGTCCTGGGAGACGGGGACGTGCTGGTGGTGCTTTCTATCGACCGACTTGGCCGTAATTACTCCGAGATTCTTGAGGAATGGCGACGCATTACCAAGGTGCTCGGGGTTGCCATTGTGGTGTTGGATATGCCATTGCTTGACACGCGCGCCAGGGCCAGCGGCGCGCCGGATGTGACTAACACCCTGATTGCTGATATTGTGCTGCAGCTGCTGAGCTACGTGGCGCAGGTGGAGCGCGAGAATATCCATCGGCGCCAGGCGGAGGGGATTGCAGCGGCGCGGGCGCGAGGGGTCCGTTTCGGTCGACCTCGCAAGCCATGCCCTCCTCAGTTTGAGCTGGTGCGCGATAGCTATGAGGCGGGCGATATTACCCGCAGCCAGGCAGCAAAGTGCCTGGGCGTGTGCGTGGGGACGTTCGATCGCTGGATGCGCGAGGCGGGGTAGGGTTTTGCGTCGCTTTGTCGCTTCCTGTTGCGATTCAAATTTTGATACGGTGACGATGCCATTTGGGGCTACACTCGCTGATATTCAAAAAAGGAGGTTGACCCTTGGCGCGCGTAAAACAAATAATCGGATGGACCGCGATCGTTCTGTTCGCTGCAACGCTGGCGGGCATCTGGGTGCTGACGGAGCAAAATGCGGTGGAGACGTCGTTGCTGAGCGAGTCCACCGCGCGTGTGGTGGAGGGTCAGGCTACGGGCGTTCAGGCTGTCGATGCCACGGGTGAAGCCCAGACGGAGAACGGAATGACCGGGGGCACCGATTCGGCTGCCTCGAATGTCCGGTCTGGCCGACTTGCTTCCATTCGCATGTGGGTGGGCACGAACGTCCGTCGCGTTGCCCATACCGTAGAGTTTTTCTTCGTCGGATTGTTCGCCTCGGTGGTCGTGGCTTGCTTTTCCAGGCGTCCGTGGAGCGTATGCTCCCGTTGCGTGCCCGTATTGCTCTTTTGCGCCGCCTGCTCCGTTGGCGATCAGGTACATAAGATCTTTGTTCCCGGCAGGCATTTCGACGTTATCGATTTAGGATTCGATGCTGCGGGCTATGTCATCGCCATGCTGTTGGTATTGCTGACGGCGGCGTTGGTGCGCCATGCGACTCGGCCGATCGGCGCCCATGCGAGGCGCTAGCCGGTAACAAACCCGTTTCTGATAATGCGACCTTGTTGAATTATTTTGTGTCGCGCGTATTTCCGAGCGGTCGGATTTGAGGGGCGAGCGGTAGAACGCTCGCCCTTTGTGCGCCACGATGCGGCACAATGTACCGCAAAAGCTGTTTGTATCCGGTACGAATCGTTCGTTGGTCTTTAATTCTTCTCAACGGAGGTGTTTGAGATGGCAAACGGATTGCTTTTGCGGCTTCGCGAGCGTGAGCTCAGCGCGAGCCCGGCGGAACGCAATGTCATCGCATATGTAAGCGCTCATCCGCACGAGGTGGTCGGGCTGTCCGTCCGCGGTCTTGCCGATGTCACGTTCTCCTCGCCCTCGAGCATTTTGCGCTTTTGCAAGCGTTTGGGTTTTGCGGGCTACAAGGAGTTCCAGCGCGAACTGATTGCCGAGCTGGCGCTCTTAGGTGACAAGAAAGACGTAGCTCTCGAGGACATCTCCATGGATGACAGCGTCGAACGCATCGTGGGGAAGGTGATGAAAAGCAACGTGCGCACGATCGAGGCGACGGCGCGAACGCTCGATTACACCGTCTTGGAGCGATGCGCGGCCCGTCTTAAGCGGGCACGCGCGGTCAATCTGTTCGGTATTGGTGCTTCTCGTTTGGTCGCGCACGACCTGGCGCAAAAGCTCATGCGTGTCGACAAAGAGTGCCATCTGTACGACGACTGGCATGATCAGCTCTTATGTGCCAAGAACATGCATGAGGGCGATATGGCAATCGCCTTTAGTTACTCGGGCTTGACGCAAGAGGTGCTGGACTGCACCGCCGAGGCTCAACGCCACAACTGTCCCGTAGTGGCCGTTACCAAAGTAGATGGATCATCCAAGCTTGCCACCATGGCCGATGCCGTGCTCGGCGTCGCTGCGAGTGAACCCTTGGTCCGCAGCGGTGCCATGGCTTCGCGTATGGCCCAGCTTATGGTTGTCGATGCCCTGTACGCTGCTTACGTTGCCAGCGACTACGAACGGGCGACGCATGTCATTAAGCAAAACTACATCGAGAAACAGGAAAGATGAGGTGAATGAAATGCTCGATTTAACAAAATTCACGACCGAACAGCGTAATCAAAGGTCAATGGACCTCGATACGATGACATCGCTGCAAATCGTCACGACGATGAACGATGAGGATCTTCGTGCCGTCCAGTCGGTCACGAAAGTGTTGCCCCAGGTTGCCACAGCAATCGACTGGGCTGCTGAGACACTCGAGCGCGGCGGGCGCGTCTTTTACATGGGCGCAGGCACCAGCGGTCGTCTGGGCGTACTCGACGCTTCGGAGTGTCCGCCCACGTTTGGCGTGTCACCCGATCTGATTGTCGGGCTCATTGCCGGAGGCGAGACGGCGTTTATCAAGGCTGTCGAAGGTGCCGAAGACAGCGAGGAGCTTGGCGCGAACGACCTGCGAGAGCGTGGACTCTCGGACAAGGATCTTGTCGTTGGCCTGGCGGCAAGCGGTCGTACTCCTTATGTGGTGGGCGGCCTTGTGTACGCCAAGGCAACTGGGTGCAAGACCATTGCAATTGCCTGCAACCAAGGGTCGAAGATCGGGGAGAGCGCAGATCTTGCCATTGAGCCCGTGCCCGGTCCCGAGGTGCTGACCGGCTCAACGCGGCTCAAGGCGGGAACGGTTCAAAAGCTCATTCTCAACATGATTTCGACCGGTGCCATGGTCAAGATCGGCAAGGTATACCAAAACCTGATGGTCGATGTGCAGCAGACGAACGAGAAGTTGGTGGTGCGCGGCCAGAACATCGTGATGGGGGCGACCGGCTGCACGCGCGAGCGCGCCGTTCAGGCGCTTGCAGATGCCGGCGGCCACGTAAAAACCGCTATTGTCTCGGTACTGCTGGACTGCGATGCCGAGCAGGCTACGGTAGCTCTTGAGCGGACGCGAGGCCATGTCCGTGCTGCGGTGAGTGGCCATGAGAAGAGCAATGCCGATGCCCAATAGGTGCGCGGCGTGAGCTGATATGACATTCAGACGAGATACCCAATACAAGGAGGAGTTATGACGAACAAAGAGCTGGCTCAAAAGCTGCTGGACCTTTTGGGCGGTAAAGACAACGTGCTCGCAAACGCGGCGTGCATGACGCGCCTGCGCGTGACCGTCAAAGACACGGGCAACGTCGACACGGAGGGCATTAAGGCACTCGACGGCGTGATGGGCCTGGTCGAGGACGACACGATGCAGATCGTGCTGGGTCCGGGCAAGGTGAATAAGGTGCTCGAGGAGTTCTCCAAGCTCACCGGCCTTGCGAAAGGCGTTGCTGACGAGAGCGTGGTTGACGCTGCGGCCACAAACAAGGCCGCGCAGAAGGCCAAGTACGAGTCCAAGCCGGTTCAGGCCTTCCTCAAGAAGATTTCCAATGTCTTCGTCGCCCTACTTCCCGGCATCATTGCGGCTGGCCTCATCAACGGTATCTGCAACGTCATTAACGTCTCGACGGCAGGCGCGCTTGCAGGCGAGTGGTGGTACCAGGGCATTCGTTCCATGGGCTGGGCCCTGTTTGCCTATCTGCCCATCTTGGTGGGCTATAACGCGGCACGTGAGTTTGGTGGCTCCGCTGCGCTGGGCGGCATCGCCGGCATGATGTGTATCGCCAACAGTGCCATGCCCCTGCTTGCGCCTGGCGCGGCTGATCCTGCCACTGCCATTCTGCTGCCGCTCACCAATGCGCAGTACAACCCCGCAGCGGGCGGCATGATCGCGGCTCTCATCGCTGGCGCATTTTTTGCCTGGATGGAGCGTCAGATTCGCAAGGTTATGCCCAACGCACTCGACACGTTCTTGTCCCCGCTGCTGGTGCTCATCATCGGCGCCTTTGCTCTGATGCTCGTCATCCAGCCGGTTGGCGCATGGCTGACGACTGCCATCTTTAGCGTTTTGACCTTTATCTTCGAGAAGCTGGGCGTCCTGGGCGGCTATATCCTGTCGGCAGGCTTCTTGCCGCTGGTGTCCGTCGGCCTGCATCAGGCGCTCACGCCGATTCACGCTATGCTCAACGATCCCGACGGCGCTACCAAGGGTATCAATTACCTGCTTCCCATCCTTATGATGGCTGGCGGCGGCCAGGTCGGTGCCGGTTTGGCGCTGTACTTTAAGACCAAGAACGCCAAGCTCAAGAAGTACGTCGCAGAGTCCATTCCCGTTGGAATCCTGGGTGTGGGCGAGCCTCTGATGTATGCTGTTACGCTGCCGCTCGTTCGTCCGTTTGTGACGGCCTGCCTGGGTGCCGGATTTGGCGGCGCGCTCGCGGCGCTGCTTCACATCGGCACGGTTTCTCAGGGCGTTTCCGGTCTGTTTGGCCTGCTGATCGTCGTTCCTGGCCAGCAGCTCGGCTACGTTGCCGCTATGCTGCTTGCCTATGCCGCCGGCTTTGTCCTGACGTGGTTCTTTGGCGTCGACGAGCAGAAGATCAACGAGTTCTTTGGCGAGTAGTTTGATATCGCGAGCCGTGTTGCTCGGGGTTCGCGGCGCGCGGCAGATTTCTTGATGTTATGGTTGTGCCGGCGGGGCTAGCTGCTCCGCCGGCCTTTTTTAAAGGAGCGTTGAAGCGTGAAAACGGGTATTTCAATTTATCTTTCCAGCCCTTTGCAGGATATTGAGCGGACGATTGAGCGTGGCGCCGCGGCGGGTGCGCGCTACGCGTTCACCTCGCTGCATATTCCCGAGGATGGGGGAGCGGCGTATGCCGATAAGGTCCGTCATGTGCTGTCGCTGCTTTCCGCCCGCGGCATTGCGCTCATTGCCGATGTGGGGCCTCGCACGTGCGATTTGCTCGGGCTTGAGCGCATCGAGGACCTGCGCGATCTGGGGTTGGAATACCTTCGTTTGGACTATGGCTTTAGCGCCCAGCGGGTCGCGGAGCTGTCCGGTGTATTTCGCATTGTGGTCAATGCATCGACAGTGAGTTCTGATGAAATCGCATCGTGGCGTGAAGCCGGCGCCGATGTGACTCGTTTTGCCGCCTGCCACAATTTTTACCCCAAGCCTTATACCGGTTTAGCTCTGGAGGACATTGCTCGGGTGAATCTTCGTCTTGCGGCGCTTGGATTCGAAATCATGGCTTTTGTGCCGGGTGATGCTAACGTTCGCGGGCCGGTATTCGAGGGACTGCCGACGGTCGAGGCGCAGCGCGGTCGCGCGTCAAAGGTTGCTCTCAATATGCTTGAGCTTGCACATGGCGCCGATTGCGACATTGTGTTGGTCGGCGACCCCGATCTTTCCGATGCGGGCTGGGCGCAGTTTGCTCAAGTTTCCGCCGGATACGTGGACCTGCAATGCGAGCTTGAGCCCGGTTATGCCTATGTGCGCGGGCAGATTCATCACGACCGGCCCGACTCGAGCGTCCTCATCTTTAGGTCTCAGGAGTCACGTACGACGCTTAAGCCGGATTCCGTGTCGACGGATGCCGGAGCCGGCCTGCCGCGAAAGGCGGGGTCGATCGCTGTGAGCAATAGCGGATATGGGCGCTACGAAGGCGAGCTTGAGATTGCGCGGGTCGATCTTCCCGGTGACGAGCGCATGAACGTTGCGGGCCATATCACGCCCGAGGCAATGGAGCTGCTGCCGTTCATCAAACGCGGATTCGGGGTACGGTTCGTTTAGCGTGTGACCCGTGGGCTACAATTGGCCCATCATACGAAGGCGCCTCGTGTGGCGTGTGCCTGCGTTGGCCGATCTATATTCGGAGGATTCCCATGACCGTACTGTTTGTTGAATATCCCAAGTGCTCGACCTGTAAGAAGGCCAAGGCATGGCTGGATGAACATGGGGTTGAGTATATCGACCGCGATATCGTTTTGGACAATCCTACGGCTGATGAGCTTGCGACCTGGATTGCTCATTCGGGGCTGCCGGTGCGGCGCTTCTTTAATTCGTCGGGCATGAAATATCGAGAGCTGGGCCTGAAGGCGCGTCTGGATGCGGGCATGACGGATCGGGAGTGCTACGAGCTGCTGGCGACCGACGGCATGCTGGTCAAGCGTCCGCTGCTGGTGGGCGACGACTTTGCGATTCCCGGCTTTAGGGAATCGGCTTGGGCCGAGGCGTTGCTGTAGCGGCTGCGGAAAGTGCGACCCGGAATTCGCTTCCAGAATGGGATGCACTTTCCCAAAGTGGCCGGTTGCGGAAAGCACGTCCCATTCTGAGCTTCGATTGCGGGACACGGTTTCCGGTTGAGGGCTCGACAGGAAAGTAGGGACCAGTTTGAGCTTGAAATCTGGGACGCACTTTCCGCCGGCGGGCCTGCCCCAGTCAGTCCGCCAGCTGTGCCCATTCGTGCGGATCGTAGACCTTTACGTGCTTGTTGGGCTTGCCGCTCCAGTACTCTTCGTCCATAAAGGGCAGATATGCCTGAATGCCGGGGCAGATAAAGGGAATCCGCTGCTGTTGCAGTCGCTCGCGCTGGCGCTGCTCCAGGTGCGCCTCGGATATGACGGTCGGCATGCCGGACAGCTCGACGAGGCTTGCCTGGATTCGCTTAAGGTCGGGGAGTCCCGCGTGCCATGACATCCGCATGATTAAAAAGGATGCACGGCGGTATTTTGCCTGCACCACAGTAATGGCGGGGCGTAACGTGGGGTGAATTTTGTCCCGTTCGGGCCAAAGGTCGGCAGTGATCTCGAGGCCCAGGGTCTCCCATAGGTAATCAAGCTCTTCGTCCATGGCGCCTCGATATCTACGCGATCATTGATACTTCGATTGTGTTGCCTGGTGCTATCGTTTTCGCGGTAGAATCTGCCAACGGTTGACGGCTACCGCTCGCGGCGTTTTGCCCTTCGTGTGCAGCGGTCGACTTCACAGGTCCTTCACGTGTTGGACGAAATTAGGCCAATTTGACCGAATTTCAAAAAAGTCAAAATTGGGGCTTGCGTCATGGCGGGACTTCCCGTATATTTCTTTCTTGCGCAAAGGCACAGCCGAGCGCAGCGATGCAGTCATTGGGATGTCGTCTAATGGCAGGACAGCGGATTCTGGTTCCGTCAATGGGGGTTCGACTCCCTCCATCCCAGCCATTGCATTTGCTACATATGGCCCGTTCGTCTAGCGGTTTAGGACGCCGCCCTCTCAAGGCGGAGATCACCAGTTCGAATCTGGTACGGGCTACCACAAAATGAACGCCCGGGCCTCGCAAGAGACCCGGGTTTTGTGTATTGACCGTATATGCGGCGTCTGCCGTGTTTCGCTCAGATCGAGGAGTAGCCATGGATCTGCCCATCAGCTTGCAAGACATCACGTATGCCGAGAACTATCTGGCGCAGGGCGACCTGGCCACGGCGACGCCGCTGTTGGAGCGTCTGGTTGAGCTCGCCGAGGAGTATATCGATGCCGAGTGCAAGACGGAGGAGAACCGCCAGTACTTTAGCTTCGATAGCAAGTTTGAGCGTCTGGCCTACCGCCGCGTGGAAAAGGATCCGCGCGAGCTGGTGCAGGTCGAGGTGCCTTTTGATCGCCTGTATTCCGACATGGCGTATGCCTACATTCGCCAGCAGGATTATGTGAGTGCTCGCAACGCCTTGATGCAGGCCGTGCGCTGGGACCCCATGAACTGCAACTACCGCCTGGATCTGGCCGAGCTGTTCCGTGCGCTCGAGGACAAGCAGGAGTGGGCATCGCTTTCATTTTCGGTGCTAGAGCGTGCGAGCGACGGCAAGTGCGCCGCCCGCGCCTACGCCAACTTGGGCCAGTATTTCCTTGAGCCCGAGACCGAGAACGTCTCGGCGGCCGTGGGTTGCGCGCGCCTGGCGCTGCGCTTGGCCCCTGGCGACGCGCATACGACGCGCCTGCTCAACAAGATCCATACCACCTATCCGGATGCCGCCGATGAGAGCGACGAGCACGTGATGGGTGAACTGGCCCTGCAAGGCGTTCCGACCTCGCCTTCGGCCGAGATTGCCATCTGCCTGATTATGTGCGCGACCGATGCTGCAAGCGACGGCGACAAGCAGGAGGCGACGCGCCTGACGGTGCGTGCTCGCGACTTGGTGGGCGAGGAGGCCTGCGCGGCGATTATTAAACTGGTGCGCGAGAGCGATGCCGAGCTCAATGCCGAGCGCAAGGCAAAGCGCGAGACTGCGGGCTCAAACGCCGATGGAGCCAAGGGGGCCGGCGATGCCCAGTAAGCGCGAGCGCAAACTCATTTCCAAGAATCGCTCGGCACATCACGAGTACTTTATCGATGAGACGTTTGAGTGCGGTATTGAGCTGAGCGGCACCGAGGTCAAGTCGATTCGCGAGCGCGCCTGCCAGATCACCGATACCTTCGCGCTGATCCGCGGCGGGGAGTGCTGGCTCGTCGGCCTGCATATCCACCCTTATAGCCATGGTGGCGTGTGGAATCGCGATCCCGACCGTCGGCGTCGTCTGCTGCTGCACCGCAAGGAGATTGACTTTCTTGACGGCAAACTTCGCAACCGTGGTTATGCGCTGGTTCCGTTGGAGCTCTACTTTAATACCGACGGCCGCGTAAAGCTGCTGCTGGGTCTAGGTCGCGGCAAGAAGCTCTACGACAAGCGCGAGGACATGGCCAAGCGTGATGTCCAACGCGAGATCGACCGCGCCCTTAAGGAACGCAACCGCTAGGCACTCTGTATAAGTTGCGGTGGAATACGGACTGTTTTGCCTGTTTGAGGGACTATTCAGTCCCTATTTCACCGCAACTGTGGGTGTCTCATCTTTCTTACTGTTCTGACACATATGTCTCAAAGGCGGCGTCCGTTATGGGTGCCGCCTTCTTTTGTGGGTACATACATCCATGAGGTTCAATTCTGGGTTAGGGGAGTGATCGTTATGGACAAAACTGCGTTCTTTACGATGCCGAGCGGCCTGTATGTGGTGAGTGCCGCGGCCGACGGGCTGCGTGCCGGCTGCGTTATCAACACAGCGGTGCAGGTGACATCCGCCCCGGCGCGCATCTCGGTTGCCGTGAACAAGGAAAATGTCACCTCGGGCGTCATCGCATCGGCCAAAGCGTTCGCGCTGACCGTGATTGACCAGACCGCCGACATGCTCTATATCGGCAACTTTGGCTTCCGCACCAGCAGCGATTACGACAAGTTTGCCAAGTACGAGACCTACGAGACCGCGCTGGGCATGCCCTATGTGCCCGAGCACGCGGCGGCGCTGTTTAGCTGCCGTCTGATTGATGCCGTGGATGTGGGCACGCACCTGCTCTTTATCGGTGAGGTCGAAGATGCCGAGCGTCTGAGCGGCGAGGCCCCGCTGACCTATGACTACTACCACAAGGTGTTAAAGGGCAAGACGCCGCCCAAGGCTTCGTCGTATCAAGGCTAGAAATGTTCTAAAAATACTTGCATTATATTATTGAGAATATATACTAATAAGCAAGTACACCAGCAGTCACGTTCGAGAGGAAAACATCATGGCTGAGGAGAAGAAGACGTATAAGTTCGTGTGCACCGTTTGCGGTTACGAGGTTGAGGTCGACACGCCCGAGCTGCCCGAGGACTACGTGTGCCCGGTGTGCGGCGTCGGTCCCGATCAGTTTGAGCTCGTCGAGGAGTAACTCGCAGGCACACGGCGAAAGCCGAACATAGCTCTGTCCAAGGGTCCCGGTCGAATTCTCGGCCGGGACCCTTTTGATTTATCTGACGGTTTAAAACGGTCTCACGTGTTACAGATTAAGACGTTATATCTGGACAGTCACGCCATCCCAATTACATCCCCGTTAGCAGCACGATGTCGAGAATCGTCACGATGACGCCGATCCCTACGAGCAGCGCGTTGAGCGGGCGCGAGTTGGCGTATTTGCCCATAACGCGGGCTGAGCTGGTGAGCCGTATGAGCACAAAGACCGTAATCGGCAGCTGAAGCGACAGCAGTGCCTGACTCCAGATGAGACCTTCAAAAGGATTTGGGATGACCAGACACGCCGCCACTGCGCCGGCGAAACAGGCCGCTACCCCGATCGAGGAATGTCGGTCGTGGATGTCGTATTCCTCGTCGAACATGCCCGCGGTGATGGTTCCCGCCGCCATGCCCGCTGTCACGCTGCTCGATAGTCCCGCGAACAGCAGCGCTACCGCAAAGATGGTCGAGCTCGCCGGGCCCAAGATGGGGGAGAGCGTGGCCGCTGCGACGGCGAGGTCGTCTACGACAATGCTGTGCGCAAAGAAGGTCGTTGCGGCCAGGATGACCATGGCCGAGTTGATTGCCCAGCCCACGCCCATCGAAAAGAGCGTGTCGAAGAGCTCATAGCGCAGACGCTCTTCGATAACCTGCTCGCCTTGGCCTTCGAAGTGCATGGATTGGATGACCTCGGAGTGTAGAAAGAGGTTGTGGGGCATAACGACCGCACCCAGGACACTCACGATAATCGCGGCAGAGCCAGTGGGCATACTGGGCGTGATCCAGCTTGCGGCGGCTTGCGGCCAGTCGACCTTGACTAGTGCAAGCTCGGCCAAAAACGAGAGTCCTACCACGCCTACGAGGGCGATGATCCAGCGTTCGGCACGCTTGTAGGAACTCGTCATGAGCATCGCCATCGATACTGCCGCCACGATGACGCAGCCCGCACGTACGGGCAGCCCAAAGAGCATTTGAAGGGCAATCGCGCCACCCAAGACTTCGGCCATGGCGGTGGCGATGGTCGCGAGATAGGCACTGGCGAGCACCGTGCGTCCAACGAAGCGGGGGAGGTAACGTGTCGTGGCCTCGGCAAGACAGGCGCCCGTGGCGATGCCCAGGTGCGCCGCGTTGTGCTGCAAGACGATCAGCATAATCGTGGACAGCGTGACGATCCACAGCAGCGCGTAGCCAAACTGCGAGCCCGCGGCCATATTGGAGGCCCAGTTGCCCGGGTCGATAAAGCCGACGGTCACGAGCAGCCCGGGGCCGATATTCCGCGCAATGTCTAGGCCTCCGTGACCGCCGGTGCGGTGCGAGCCAAAGTGTTGTTTGAGATGGTTGAGCATGGTGCGCTCCTGCGTGCCGTTTGTTTGACGCCGCAAAGGATACCCGTTTTAGGCTCAAAAGTTAACTATGACTAACAAAATAGTTGTATTTGAATGGGGTGGGGAAAGGGGGTTGCCGAAATGTCTTGATCTGTAACAACTGGGGATGGAAATTGGGTCTAGGTGTTACAGATCAAGACAGGAAGAAATGGTCCTATGGAAAATCTCGATCTGTAACAGCTGACCGCCAAAACTGACCCTTCGTGTTACAGATTGAGACATTCGGAACCGTCTCTCGAAAACATCTTGATCTGTAACAGTTAGTCGTCGAAATTGGGTCTTACTGTTACAGATTGAGATGTTTGAAGCGGTGAGCTTACAGGCCGAACTTGGGGCCTATGTTGTCGCCCTCGAGGTCGGCGGTGTCCACTCGTAGGGCGTGCGTTACGCGATTGTTTCGAAACGGGTGGGAAACACAACGGGCCGGCGGTGCTCCTAGTATGCCTATTCAACTGACTGTCTAATATCTAGGGGAGGATCGCGATGCAGGCAGATTCCGCTCAGCAGCAGGGCCTTTATCGCCCCGAATTCGACCACGATGCATGCGGCATCGGCGCGCTTGCCGATATCAACGGCGAGCGCCATCACCAGATCCTGGACGACGCACTGTCCATTCTGGTCAACTTGGAGCACCGCGGCGGCACGGGACTCGAGAAGAACACCGGCGACGGCGCCGGCATCCTGTTCCAGGTTCCGCATCACTTTTTCCGTAAAGAGGCTCAAAAGTGTGGCCAGATTCTGCCGGCAGAGGGCGACTATGGCGTGGCCATGCTGTTCTTCCCGCAGGACGAGAAGGGCGTAGAGGATGCCCGCCGCGTGTTTGAGGAGGGCTGCGCCGAGGCCGGCGTGCCGCTGCTCTTTTGGCGCGAGGTGCCGGTTGACCCGCACGACCTGGGCGAGACGGCCCGCGCCTGTATGCCCACTATCCTGCAGGCCTTCCTGGGCCGTCCGGACGACACGCCCGCCGGCGATGCCTTCGAGCGCCGCCTGTACGTGTGCCGCCGCACCATCGAGAAGAAGGCCGACGCTGAGTACGCCCTGCGCGACAAGATCTTCTACGTCTGCTCCATGAGCTCGCGCACCATCGTGTACAAGGGCATGCTCGTCGCCACGCAGATGCGCCGCTTCTTCATCGACCTCAACGATGCCGCTGTCAAGACGGCCGTGGCGCTCGTCCACTCGCGCTACTCCACCAACACCACGCCCAGCTGGGAGCGCGCGCACCCCAACCGCTTTATCATCCATAACGGCGAGATCAACACCCTCAAGGGCAACGTCAACTGGATCCGCGCCCGCGAACCTAACCTGTACAGCCCCGTGCTGCAGCACGATCTTGAGCGCGTGATGCCCATCATCAACCGCGAGGGTTCCGACTCCGCGATTCTGGACAACGTGCTCGAGTTTTTGGTCATGAACGGTCGTCCGCTCACGCGCGCCGCATCCATGCTGCTGCCCGAGCCGTGGGATCACAACGACAGCCTGAGCGAGGAGCGCCGCGCCTACGACGCCTACCAGTCCATGCTCATGGAGCCGTGGGACGGCCCGGCTGCCATCGCCTTTAC
>NZ_JBDMHA010000003.1:7523-18264 GCF_039752985.1 Collinsella aerofaciens | reverse complement strand
GCCTGGGACCGGGCCAGATGCTCGAGGTCGACTTTGCCCGCGGCCGCGTGATCTACAACGACGAGCTGCGCGCCCGCTACGCCAAGGAAAAGCCCTACCGCGACTGGATCGCCGAGGAGACGCTGACGGTCGATGCGCTCGACAAGCCCGCCACGGCAACGCCGGCCGAGGACGCCGAGGTGCCCGCTGCCGTGCGCATGGCAAAGCTCGGCTATCACTGGGACGATGTCGACGAGGTCGTGCGCCCCATGGCCCAGCAGGGCAAGGCCCCGCTCGCCTCGATGGGCATCGATGCGCCGCTGGCCTGCCTGTCTAAGAAGACGCGCTCGTTCTACGACTATTTCTATCAGCTGTTCGCCCAGGTCACGAACCCGCCGATCGACGCCCTGCGCGAGCATATGGTCACCTCGACCACGCTCTACCTGGGCAACCACGGCAACCTGCTCGAGGACTCCCGCGCCGCTTGCCAGCTGGTGCGTCTGGAGCGCCCGTTGCTCAACGAAGAAGAGTTCGACCGCATCTGTGCCATCGACCGCGTGGGCTTTAAGACCCGCCGTTTCCGTGCCGTGTACCGCCGTGACGCTGGCGAAGGCGCACTGCAGGCCGCGCTCAAGCAGCTTGCCGAGGACGTCGAGGCCGCGGTCCGCGATGGCGTGAACATCGTGGTGCTGAGCGACCGCGCTGCCGCGGGCGAGGTGCCCGTGCCGTCGCTGCTCGCTGTGGGCTGCGTGCACAACCACCTGATCCGCGCCGGTGTGCGCACCTTTGCCGACATCGTGGTGGAGTGCGGTGACGCCGTGTCCCCGCATGACTTTGCGGCGCTGGTGGGCTACTCCGCGAGCGGCATCTATCCGTACAACGCGCACGCGTGCATCCGTGATCTGGCGGCACGCGGCGACCTGGACGTGACGGCCGAGCAGGGCATCGACAACTACAACAAGGCCGCGACCGCCGGCATCGTTTCCATCATGTCCAAGATGGGCATCTCCACGGTGCAGAGCTACCACTCCGCGCAGATCTTCGAGGCCGTGGGCTTTACCACGGAGTTCGTCAACGAGTACTTTGCCGGCACGGTGAGCCGTGTGGGTGGTATGGGCGTCGAGGACGTTGAGCGCGAGCAGAATGAGCGCTATGACGCCGCGCTCGCTATCCTTAAGAGCCCCGCGCCCGAGCAGCTGCCCACGCTGGGCCTGACCAAGTGGCGCCCGCTCGGCGGCGAGGATCACCTTATCGATCCGCAGACCGTCTACCTGCTGCAGACCGCCTGCCGCGAGGACAGCTACGACACCTTTAAGGAGTACAGCGCCCGCCTGCACCGCACTGGTCGCGCCGTGCGCCTGCGCGACCTGCTGGACTTTGACGACAGCGGCCGCACCCCGGTGCCGCTCGACGAGGTCGAGCCCGCGCTCAACATTGTCCGCCGCTTTAACACCGGCGCTATGTCGTACGGCTCCATTAGCAAAGAGGCACATGAGTGCATGGCCATCGCCATGAACCGCCTGCACGGCCGCTCCAACTCGGGCGAGGGTGGTGAGGACCCGCGCCGCGAGACCCCGCTGGCCAATGGCGACTCCAAGAACTCGGCGATCAAGCAGGTGGCGAGCGCGCGCTTTGGCGTGACGAGCCGCTATCTGTGCAGCGCCTTTGAGATTCAGATCAAGATGGCCCAGGGTGCCAAGCCCGGCGAGGGCGGCCACCTGCCCGGCAAGAAGGTCTACCCCTGGATCGCCGAGGTGCGCCAGTCCACGCCCGGCATCGGTCTGATTTCGCCTCCGCCTCATCACGACATCTACTCCATCGAGGACCTGGCCGAGCTCATCTTCGATCTTAAGAACGCCAACCCCGGCGCGCGTGTGTCGGTCAAGCTGGTCAGCGAGGCCGGTGTCGGCACCATCGCTACCGGCGTTGCCAAGGGCGCGGCCGACAAGATCTTGATCAGCGGCCATAACGGCGGTTCGGGTGCCGCGGCGCGCGATTCCATCTGGCATGCGGGCCTGCCGCTGGAGCTCGGCCTTGCCGAGGCCCAGCAGACGCTGCTGCAAAACGGTCTGCGCTCGCGCGTGGTGCTCGAGGCCGACGGCAAGCTCATGGACGGCACCGACGTCGCCGTCGCCTGCCTACTGGGCGCCGAGGAGTTTGGCTTTGCGACCATGCCGCTCATCTCCATGGGCTGCCTTATGCAGCGCGACTGCCAGCAGGACACCTGCCCGGCCGGTATCGCGACGCAAAACTGCCGCCTGCGCCACGGTTTCCGCGGCAAGCCCGAGCACGTCGAGCACTTTATGCTCTTTGTGGCCGAGCAGCTGCGCGAGGTCATGGCGAGCCTGGGCTTCCGCACCGTCGACGAGATGGTCGGCCACCCCGAGTGCCTGCGCCAGATCGAGGTCCCGGGCAACCGCAAGGCCAACCTGCTCGACCTGTCGCCCGTGCTGGCAAGTGCGACCTGCGAGTTCGGCGCCCACATCCCGGGTGCCGACGGTCGTCACTTCCTGCCGCAGATGGCCGCGGACAGCGAGCTCAACAAGACGCTCGACTCCACGCTGTTTGTGCCCTACACGGCCGACGCGCGTGCACACCTGCGTCCGATTCGCTTCCGTGCCGACATCGCCAACGTCAACCGCTGCGTGGGCACCATCCTGGGCAACGCCGTGACCAAGGCGCATCCCGAGGGCCTGCCTGCCGGATCGATCACCATCGATTGCGATGGCTCGGCCGGTCAGAGCTTTGGCGCCTTTTTGCCTCGCGGCATCACGCTTAACGTGTGCGGCGACGCTAACGACTACTTTGGCAAGGGCCTTTCGGGCGGCGAGGTGTCGGTGCGCCCCAATCCGCGTGCGACTTATAAGTTCGATGAGAACATCATTGTGGGCAACGTGGCGTTCTTTGGCGCTACGAGCGGCCGCGGCTTCATTAACGGCTTGGCTGGCCAGCGCTTTGCCGTACGCAACTCCGGTGCCACGGTGGTGGTCGAGGGCTGCGGCAACCATGGCTGCGAGTACATGACGGGCGGCCTGGCGCTCATTCTGGGCGAGGTCGGGCAGAACTTCGCCGCCGGCATGACAGGCGGCGTGGCCTATGTCTTTGACCAGTACGGCACGCTCGATGCCCGTGTGAACCACGAGAGCGTTGAGCTTAAAGCCCCGACGGCCGGCGAGCTTGCGCAGATTCGCGAGCTCATCCAGGAGCACGTGGACGCGACGCAGAGCCCGCGCGGCATTAAGTTGCTCTACAGCTTTGAGACGATGAGCAAGCACTTTGTGAAGGTCATTCCGACCGAGTACGAGCGCGTGCTGGCGATTGTCGCCGCCGCCGAGGCCGTCGGCAAGACGCATGCGCAGGCCGAGGAGCTGGCGTTTGACATTGTGACCGGCCGCGCGAGTGCCGCGGATGTTGCTCGCTTCGATGTTGCGGGCGCTGCGTCCGTGGCTGCCAGCTCTGTTGCTTCGACCAAGAAGGAGGCGTAAGTGCCATGGGTAAGCCCGGTGCTTTTCTTGATATCGATCGCGTGACCCACGAGCTTCGCCCCGTGGAGGAGCGCAGCCGCGATTTCGATCCGCTGTACGTGGAGCTTGACGATGATGCGCGCCGTGCCCAGGCGAGCCGCTGCATGATGTGCGGCGTGGCGTTTTGCCAGATGGGCGCGAGCTTTGGCGAGGCGCGCCCGAGCGGCTGCCCGCTGCACAACCTGATTCCCGAGTGGAATGAGCTGGTGTACCGCGGCCGCTGGGACGAGGCTGCCGAGCGCTTGTCGCTTACCTCGCCCATGCCCGAGTTCACGAGCCGCGTGTGCCCGGCGCTGTGCGAGGCCGCGTGCAACTTGGGCTCGGTCGACGGCCAGCCCACGACGATTCACGACAACGAGCGTGCGATCAGCGACCACGAGTGGGCCAACGGCGGCCCGCGCCGCTTTGAGCCGGCGGGGGAGGGCGCGCCCACGGTTGCCGTGGTGGGCTCCGGCCCTGCTGGCCTGGTGGCCGCGTGGGAGCTCGCCCGCCGCGGCGCCCGCGTGACGGTGTTTGAGCGCGACGACCGTCCGGGCGGCCTGCTCATGTACGGCATCCCCAACATGAAGCTCGAGAAGTCCGTGGTCGAGCGCCGCGTGGCGCTCATGCGTGAGCTGGGCATTGTGTTTGAGCTGAACGCCGACGTGAGCGATCCTAAGGTTGCCGCCAAGCTCGACGACTTTGACGCCGTCGTGGTGGCTGCCGGCGCCCGTGCCCCGCGCGGGCTTTCGGCTGCGAACATCGATGCCCCGGGTGTGGTATACGCCGTGGACTACCTGACGGCATCGACCGTCTCGGTGCTCGACGGCGGCGAGCCCGCCATTGACGCGCGCGGTCTGGATGTCGTGGTCATTGGCGGCGGTGATACCGGCAACGACTGCGTGGGTACCGCGGTGCGCCAAGGTGCGCGCAGCGTGCGCCAGTTTGAGTTCTTGCCGGCGGCGCCCGATAAGCGCACAGCGAGTAACCCTTGGCCACAGTGGCCCAACGTGAAGAAGACCGACTACGGCCAGCAGGAGGCTATCGCCGCGATGGGCGGCGAGATGCGTGCCTGGGGCGTGGATACGCTCGAGGTGCTGTTGGACAAGAAGGGTGCGGCCGCGGGTCTGCGCGTGGTCGATCTGGACTGGTCGGCAGGAAAGCCAGAGCGCATTGTAGGCTCCGAGCACGAAGTGCCGGCGCAGCTGGTGCTGATTGCTTGCGGTTTTACGGGTCCCGAGCACGGTGTGTTCGATGCGGTGAACGTGCCCGTTGCCGCAGCAGGCCGCCCGCTGCCGGTGATGGCCGCCGAGGGCTCGCACCTCGCGGCTCGCACGGACGGTGTCGCTGCCGATGCCACGCCGGTGTATGTGGCCGGTGACGCCCGCAACGGCAGCTCGCTCGTGGTGAACGCCATGGCCGATGCCCTGGCCTGCGCAGCCGAGGTCGCCCAGGCGCTGGAGCTGTAAGGCGACTGTCCACAACTGAATCGACAAAGGCTGTCCCCAACGGCTGGCCCAAAAGGAACGTTCCCAAGTGCCGGCAGCTGGGGACGTTCCTTTTTTGCCGGCAGTCTGGGACACTCTTTGCGGGGTGCCTGTTCGTTTGTCGACGTGTGGGTGTTCATTCGTCGACTTCTTGGGCTGTGGTGCTCTGCTGTTTCTGTGGTGGTAACGGGTACTTGGCTCAAAATGGCAGGTTTGCTGTCTATGTCTACCTGCGGTTTCTTTGTAGTGCGCTCATTCGGTCAAGTGTTCCGTCAAGTGTTTGGTCAGCATTTGGTTTGCAGCCGGAGGCCCATTTTGCCCGTGCTGGCCACGGTCGTCTGCCCTCCCCGTAAGCTCAAATCGAGGCCCATCGATTTGAGGAGGATGCCATGACTGACCACGTTTTAGACCGAGCGCATCTGGCAGAAGCCGTCGGTAACGATATTGCCGACATGGCCCATTTTTGGATGCTGCGGAAGTTTCAATTCCTGGAGCCGGCGCGCGAGCAGTTCGAGATCATTGTCGATCCGTGGCTCAGCTATTGCACCGAGCCTTCGCAAAACGAAATCATGGCCTATAACATGGCGTTTACCGATTGGCTGCTCTTCGAGCGCCCCTATCGCCATGGTGCGACGTTGCTGGAGCTGTATGTTGAGGAACCGCCAACGTCAATTTCGCCCGCTTCGCTCGAGCGACTTAAGCAGGTACGCGACACGCAGTATTTCTCGCGCTTTGGCATTTTGGACAAGGATCCTGCGAACGGCATGGCTGCGCTGAAGGATACGCGCACCGACCGCCGTTTTGACGTCTACGACCCTCACATCGTGCAAAAGGAGCATTGGAGCGATGGCGCGATTGCGGTGCGCCTCGCGTGCGTGGACGATGTCTGGCTGACGGCGGGGCAGCTCTATCTGTACGACATTGCGCGCCTGAGCGACACGACAGTCGATGGACCGGGCGCGGTGCATCCGGAGGACCTACAGGACGGTTTTGACACCTCGTGCATCAGTTTCTTTCTGCGTCTGGTCCGCGACATCATGGGCGCCCAGGGGCGGTACGTGAAGTCGCTCAATATTTACGAGCAGGAATGGGAGTAGGGGATGGGCTGTCGCAGCGCCGCCTGTCTATTTGTCTCGGTCTGTAACGTTTAGAGGCCGTTTGGGGCCGTAACTGTTACAGATTGAGACAAAGAGGTGCAATGCTGCACGAATGTCTCGATTTGTAACGTTTGGCGGTCAAAAATCGGTCTTCCTGTTACAGATCAAGACGTTTGCCGACGGCGGCAACGGTGACAATGGCCCATTTCTCCGATGTGGTGGTGATGGAAGTGTCTAATACCGTTCTTAAACACAAGTATGCAACACGTAACACCTTGGCGCGAAATAGGATGCTCGCCAGGCTCACGGAGGCGGCTGAACAAGGCGTGCTGCTTGTGACACACGACAATGCCGAGCTCATGTGGCTGCGGCGTCATGTGGGAACCGATGATATTGCGGAGCCCGAGCCGTATTTGTTCTGTTTTCAACATGATTGGGATTTGTTGACGCCGTCGGAGCGGGCGCTGCGGACCATCAAGGGGCTTGCGAAGTTTCATCCCGATTGGGCGTTTTGGGGATACGACGCGGCACTTCTGTGGGGGCTGGAGGTGCCCAATGATTTGCTCGGCCCGCGTTTTCTTGTTAAGACGGGCTGCTCTGCGGCGTTGAGCAGTGGGTGCAGGTTACTGCGTCCGCAGACGGCGGATGCACTTGAGCGCGTCGACAGTGTGCGGGTGACGCCGTTTTGGCGCACGGTGGAGGATTGCCTGTTGCGTGCGCCGTTTTCCTATGGGTTGGCAATTGCCGATTCTGCCTTGCGGGCGAAGGGTTCGTCGCGCGATGAACTGTGTGAGCGGCTTCGCGCCGATTGCGAAGGTCGGCGTGGGTATCGCAGGGCGCAGGTGATTGCATCGCATGCGGACGGACTGTCCGAAAACGGCGGCGAGTCGCGCTTCCGGGCGTTCTTCATCGCGTACGGCTTTCCGGTGCCGCAGTTGCAGGTGGAGTTTCATGATCCGCTCGATCCGACTCGTGTGTTTCGCGTCGACTATTTCTGGAAGCTCGAGGATGGAACGTGCGTGATCGGCGAGCTCGACGGAAAGGGAAAGTATACGCTGCAGACCGGCGAGGGCCGGGAGCCGATCGATCCGTTTGTGGCGGAGCGTCAGCGGGAATCCCATCTGACAATGCTCGGGCATAAGGTGCTTCGGTTTACGTTTAACGAGCTTAAGAATCCGGTGAAGCTGGTCGAGAAGATGAGGCTGGCGGGTATTCCGCAACAGGCGGATCTGGCTAAGGAATGGAAGCGTCAGTGGTATGGGCGCTGAGAGGGTTTGTCTCGGTCTGTAACATCTTGGGGCTGTTTGGGCCCGTAATTGTTACAGATTGAGATGAACAAGTGCGGCCTCGACCGAATGTCTCAATCTGTAACATCTAGCTGCTGAAAACCGGTCTATCTGTTACAGATTGAGATAAAGGGTGGGTATGCGACCGAAAGATCTTGTTCTGTAACATCTGGAGGCTCAAAGACGGTTCTCCTGTTACAGATTGAGATGTTTTGAAGGCACCGCTGGGGAAGGTCTGCATCGACTCCCGTCCTCCCTCATATTCCCCTCCTTTCTCCGTTAGCCGATATGTCTGCAGCAGCCCTACTGGACTAGGTGATAATGAACAAATGTTCATGTTAATCGAGGGGGAGGAGCCCGAAATGGCGTCTGCCGATCGTCCCACGTTGTTTATCAATGCGACCGTTCTGGATGGCTCGGAGCATATGGAGCCGCAGCCCGATATGGCCGTGGCCGTTGAGCACGGCGTCATTACGTGGATGGGGCCGAGCGCCGTGGCGCAGGCGCCAGCGGGTGCCGAGGTTATCGACCTGGCCGGTGCGTACCTCATGCCCGGTCTCATCAATATGCACGTGCACCTGTGCGGCTCGGGCAAGCCGGTTTCGGCGGGCGATGCGGGCGCGCTCATGAAGAAGCTCGACAATCCCGTGGGCCGTGCCATCGTCCGTCGCATCCTCAAAGGGAATGCCCAACAACAGCTGGCAAGCGGCGTGACCACGGTACGCGGTGCGGGCGATCCGCTGTTTGCCGATATCGCCGTGCGCAACGCCATCGACGCCGGCAAGTTTCCGGGCCCGCGTCTGGTGGCGCCGGGAACGGGCGTTACGGTGCCGGGCGGCCATGGCGCAGGCTTGTTCGCGCAGGTAGCCAATACCCCTGCCGAGGCGGCCGAGCAGGTGCGCGACCTGTATGCACGCGGTGCCGACGTCATCAAGTTGTTCGTGACGGGCGGCGTGTTCGATGCGACCGAGGTGGGCGAGCCAGGCGTGCTGCGCATGCCGGTTGATGTCGCTGCGGCGGCGTGTAAGGCGGCACACGAGGTTGGCCTTCCGGTTATGGCCCATGTCGAGAGCACTGAGGGCGTAAAGGCCGCGCTTCAGGCCGGTGTCGACACGATCGAGCATGGCGCTCCGATGACGCCCGAGATCTTGGACCTGTATCGCGGCACCGCGGGTACGCAGCTCGAGGGGCGCGCGCCGAGCGTTACCTGCACGATCAGTCCCGCGCTTCCGTTTGTGCTGCTCGATCCGGAGAAGACCCATTCGACCGATACGCAAAAGAAGAACGGCGACATCGTGTGCTCGGGCATTATCGAGAGCGCTCGCGCTGCCTTGGATGCCGGCGTTAAGGTGGGTCTGGGCACGGACTCGAGCTGCCCGTTTGTGACGCAGTACGACATGTGGCGCGAGGTGGCGTACTTTGCCAAGTACGCCGGCGTGAGCAATGCCTTTGCGCTGCACACGGCCACGCAGGTCAATGCCGAGCTGCTGGGCCTGGGCAGCGAGACCGGCACGATCGAGTGCGGCAAGGCGGCCGACATTTTGGTGACGCGCGAGAATCCTCTGGATGACCTGTCGGCCCTGCGTGAGCCGATGCACGTGATGTGTCGCGGCGGTTTGGTGCGCAAGCTGAAGGTCAAGCACATTCCCGAGGTGGATGCCGAACTCGACGCGATTATGTCCATGCCTACCGAGGCGCTGACCGAGGAGCTTGCCCGCGACGGCGTGGCGTAAGCGTGCGACGCAGTGATGTGACAAAGGGACTGTCCCTTTGTCACATTCTGTTGCCGCATGCAAAAAGCCGGGGTCTCAACACGAGGCCTCGGCTTTTTTATCGAACAAATACTTAAGATTTGGGACAAACAAACCTGATTAATTTGTCCCACGTGCGGTGGCTAGGAGCGGGTTTCCATCTTGGCGTGGCACTTGGGGCAGGTGACGCGGATTTTGCCCTTGCCCTTGGGGACGGAGAGCATCTGGCCGCAGTTGGGGCACTTGAGGTAGGCCGTGGTCTTGCGACCCTTCCACATTTTCTTGGCTGTGCGCTTGGCGCGCTCCAGGTCTTCTTTGCTGGTGCCGGCTGCGCGCGAGGCATTGGCCGCCGCAGCGCCGCCGCCCAAGCTGGCGACGAACTTGCCCAAGCCGGGAACGTTGGCGGTCGCGGCGACAAAGGCCTCGTTCTCCTTGCGGCGGGCATCGATGTTTTTGGACAGGCCGCGCAGCACGCCAATTACGATGACGGCGATGGCGATCCAGCTGAGCCACTGGAAATGTGCGAGCGACCCGATCATCGCGAGGATGATGCCGAAAAAGCCGAGCACGATGGTGAGTTCGTCGGCGCCGCTGCGACCTTTCATAAAGTTATCCATGCAAACTGCCTCTCATTCGATATGCTGCACGCCTTTATACCCCATTTGGTGCAAAGGGGACGGGTTAATCTGCACCAAGGTGGTGCAAACGTACCTGTCCCCCATGCGCCAAGGTGGTGCAAAGAAACCTGACCCCAATGCGCCAATTACTTGGCGAGCTTGTCGACGACGCGTTCGATTTCGGCGAGCTTGGCGGCTTTGAGCTCCTCGTCACCCGATTCGATGGCCGAGGCGACGCAGCCCTCGATATGGGCCTTGAGCACATCGGCGTTAATGCGCGCGATGAGTGCCTGCGTCGCCATGAGCTGCGTGGAGATGTCGACGCAGTAACGGTCCTCCTCGACCATCCGCAGGATGCCGTCGATCTGCCCACGCGCCGTCTTGAGCATGCGGGTCACCGATTTGTGATCTGCCATCATGGCGAGTCCTCGTTTCTGGTCGATCTTCCAGATACCCCCATCAGTTGCGGTGAAATACGGACTGTTTAAAGGCCTAGGGCGGCTCAACAGTCCGTATTTCACCGCAACTTCTGAGGGGCGGGCGGCGGTTGCTATGCGACGGTCACGGACAGGGCGTGGAACTTCTCGCCCGCGCCCTCGACGGCGGCGGCAAGCTGCTCGGCAGTCACGGTGTCGGCGCACTCAACCTGGACGGTCTGGGTCTCGTGATCGGCATCGGCATCGGTCACGCCGGCCACGTTGAGCAGCGCGGTCTCGACGGTAGCGTCGCAGTGGCCGCACATAAGGCCCGAAGTCTTGATTGTGTAATTCATAAGTGTCTCCTTTTCGATTGAGTACCTAAAGTTGCGGTGGAATACAGACTAAAAAGCGGTTTAGCTCAGCATATTACGCCCTATTTCACCGCAACTGATGGATGGAAAGAACGTAAGCGCAAGGCATTGCTTACGACGCAGACACTCGACAGGCTCATCGCTGCGGCGCCGAACATCGGCGAGAGCTGCCAGCCGGTGAGGGGGAAGAACACGCCCGCGGCGAGCGGAATGCCGATGCCGTTGTAGAAC
>NZ_JBDMHA010000003.1:0-7373 GCF_039752985.1 Collinsella aerofaciens | reverse complement strand
ACGTCGGCGCGCGCCAGGGCGGGGGAGTCGTTGATGCCGTCGCCCACCATGGCGACCTTGCCGCCCGCATCCTGCAGTTCGCGCACGTGGCGCTCCTTGTCGGCGGGGAGGACGTCGGCGATAACCTGCTCGCTGGTGAGTCCCACGCGACGGGCGATGGCCTCGGCCGTCACGCGGTTGTCACCGGTGAGCATACGCACATCGACGCCGAGCTTGCGCAATGCGGCAATGGCGGCAGCGCTCGTCTCTTTGACCTCGTCGGCCACAGCGATGGTGCCGACGAGCTCGCCGTTCTTGGCAAAGAACAGCGGCGTCTTGCCCTCGGCAGCGAACTGCTTGGCAAGACCGGCGGGCACCTCCGCGCCCAGCTCGTTCATCAGACGCGCGTTGCCGGCGGCGATGGCGTTTTGCCCCTCGCGCGCCGTGACGCCGCGACCGGGCACGGCGGCAAAGTCCTCGACCATGCGTGCGACGATTCCGCGCGTCTCGCACTCGGCCATAATCGCCTCGGCCAGCGGGTGCTCGCTTGAGCGCTCCAGCGCGGCGGCCAGCTTGAGCAGCGCCTTTTCGCTCATGGCGGGCGAGCCGTCAGCGCGCGCGGCCACCACGATATCGGTCACGGCCGGCTTGCCGCGGGTGACCGTGCCCGTCTTGTCGAGCACCACGGTGCCCACGCTGCGCAGGTTTTCCAGCGCCTCGGCGCTCTTAAACAGAATGCCCATCTCGGCGCCCTTGCCGGTGCCAACCATAATGGCGACGGGCGTGGCCAGGCCCAGCGCGCACGGGCAGCTGATCACCAGCACGGCCACGGCGGAGGTGAGCGCCTCGTTCACGCTGCCGGTCAGCGCCATCCACGCCACAAAGGTCACGGCCGAGATTGCAAACACCACGGGCACAAACACGCCGGCGACCTTATCGGCCATGCGGGCGATGGGCGCTTTGGTGGCGTTGGCGTCCTCGACGAGCTGGATGATTTTGGCGAGCGACGTGTCGGCTCCCACGCGCGTGGCGCGGAAGGTAAACGAACCGGTGCGGTTGACGGTGGCGGCGTTGACGGTGTCGCCGGCGGTCTTTTCCACGGGGATGGACTCGCCGGTGAGCGCACTCTCGTCCACGGCCGAGCTGCCCTCGAGTACCACGCCGTCGACAGGGATAGACTCGCCGGGGTGCACACGCAGGACCTGGCCGGGAAGGATGCTGTCGACGTCCACAGCGGTCTCGGTGCCGTCATCGGCAACGACGGTCGCAGTCTTGGGCGCCAGATCGATGAGCGCCTCGATAGCGCCGCCGGTCTTGGACTTGCTGCGCGTCTCGAGGTATTTGCCCACGGTGACGAGCGACAGGATGGTGCCGGCACTCTCAAAATACAGGTTGTCCATGCTCGTCATCATGGCCTCGTGCACCTGACCTGTGGCCAGCTGGTCGGCCATGATGAACATGGCGTAGAGCGACCAGGCAATGGAAGCGGTGGCGCCGACGGCGATGAGAGCGTCCATGGTGGGCGCGCCGTGCACGAGCGACTTGAAGCCGTTGATAAAGTATGCGTCGTTGACGTAGACGATGGGGATGAGCAAGACGAGCTCGGTGAGCGCCAACGTCATGCTGTGGGTGTGGTCGGTGAAGACGCTGGGCAGCGGCCAGCCGAGCATGTGCCCCATGCCTATGTAGAACAGCGGAATGAGAAAGATGATTGAGATGATGAGACGGGTGCGCATAGCGGAGGCAGTGGCCTCTAGCTTTTTGGTGGGCGACTCCATATGGGCGGCGCCGGACCTGGCCTGCGCGCTGCCGTTTGCGGCGGCTTCGGTGCCCGCGCTGACGGGCGATGCCGAGTAGCCCGCGCGGTCGACGGCGGTGCAGATGTCGTCGGGGGTGACCTGCGCGGGGTCGTAGTCGACCAGCATGGAGCCGGCGAGCAGATTGACTGCGACGCTTTGGACGCCGTCGAGCTTGCTGACGGCGCGGTCCACGTGCGCCTGGCAGGCGGCGCACGTCATGCTGCCCACGTCGAACTTATCTTGAGCCATGGCTTCTCCTTTCTGTGACGTAGTGTCGGAAATGTTAACCTTCCGATACTATACACCCATACCCCCTGGGGGTGTCTAGTACAGAATAAATGTATGACATCTCGCTACAGATGAGGGTAGTTGGTTTACCGATGGACCGTCCCAACCAATCATCTCAATCCGTAACATCTGGACCGGTTCTTGAACCATAGCTGTTACAGATTTAGACAAACATTTCAGCCGAAAACTAACGTCTCGATCTGTAACAACTAGACCCCGTTTTACCGAGTATTTGTTACAGATCAAGACAAACAGTTGGCAGCAAACTCAATGTCTCAATCTGTAACATATAGCAGGGAAAATGACCTCTAACTGTTACAGATCGAGACAATTGCCGGGGAGGGGTCTCGTCATGGCAAGACGCCCGCCGCTTAGATGCAGAATCCGGGGATCACGCAGGTTCGCTTGTTTGGCTTTTCTGCAGGCGTTGCGTACGTAAAGACGTCGCCGTCGCGCCCCACGCGGTTCATATAGAGAGTGCCTTCGCTCTCCGATGTGTCGGGGCTCACCGTGCGCTCCCACCAACAGGTGTCCTTGCCCTTCCACTGGCGGACCATCGTCTCGTTCGTGGAATACGGGCTCACCTTGAGCTCGCGGAAGAGCTGATACTCCCTGCCCTCGCCGTTGTAGATGTCTGCCAGGTAGTGATAGCCCTCGGTAAACGAATCGGGCGGTTGCGTACCGCACAGCTCGACCATGGCGGGCAGCCAAAGGGTTGCGGGCAACTCGCTCAGGCACGATGCGCTGTTGGCGGCGCCCACATTGTTCGAGACCTTCTTGACCCCTTTAATGAGTGCGCGCAACTCGTTGGGCAGCAGCTTAAGGCCGTCGCCGTTGAGCCATTCCCGCAGCTCGCAATCTGCCCAGCCGGCGCTCGGCGGTTCAGCCGCAGCGTTGCGCTCGGCAATACCCGCGTCGAACATAAACGTTAGTCCGGCCTTGCCCGTCCCGTCCAGAAGCTCATCGTGGCGGATGCCCACAAGCTGCGCGCCAACCTGCAGCCCGTTGGCGAGCGTGACACGCTTGGTGCACGGATAGGGGATATGCCCATCGGCGTCGAGCAGGTGATAGCGCTTGGCAATCTCGCGTGCCTCGCTGCGGGTCTCGGCGGCTTTGATCTTGAGTGAAATCTCCTGCAGCTGATCCCAAGTGTAGTCGTCAAGCGAGCTGCGGATGCCGTCCAGGTAGTCGGGGATGCCAAAGCCATGGGTTGCCGCGCCAATGACGCCGAGCCCCGCAACGGCTGCGACGACGCCGCCGATAATAAAGCGGCGGCGGGTTATGGCATCATGTCGGGCCTGCTCCAGAATTTCTCGCGCGCGCTCGCCGGCGACATCGACCTTAAGGTGCGTACCGGAGTCGATGTCGATTGCTACGTCATTGCCCGCGTCCTCGCGTCCCTCAGATTCTGCAGCGGGGAGGTATGCCGAGAGCACCTCGAGCATCTGCTGCTCGGTGGGGCGATCGCCTTGTTCGACCGAGATACCTTTCATGATGATCTGGACGAGAGCCTCGTCGCCCTCGCAGCGCGGCTCGAGCGGCGCCGGTTTGGTCTTGGTCTTTATGAGATAGAACGAGCCGGTTGCCGCGGCGCCCGTCGACTCCACATCGAACGGTTTGCGACCGCTATAGAGCTGGTACAGAATGCTCGATAGCGCATAGACGTCGATTGCCGGCGAACGGCGAAGGGCCGCGATGCCTTCGATATCCTGCGTGAGCATCTCGGGCGCGGCGTATGCGGGCGTGGCAAAGCGCCAGATGTCGGCGCGCCGGGTGATCGTGTCGTCGCCGAGAGCCATGGTCGCGGAGCCCATGTCGATGAGGCAGGGGTCAAAGGAGCAATCGGCAATCTGCTGCTCGAGCGTTCGGCTGGTGGTGCGGAACATAATATTGGCAGGCGAAAGGTCGCGATGGACGACCGGATTCACGAGGCCTTGGGTCATCAAGAGCGCACGAAGCACGGCGTTTCCGACGGCGGCGACCATCTGGGTGGTCAGCCCGCCCGAGGCGTCGTGAGGAAGCAGGGGCAGCGCCTGCTTGAGTGAGGTGCCCTCGACCCACTCCATGAGGATGAGCGGGTTATCCTCGCACGATCCGTAGCCATAGACGCGCGGAAATCCGCGCAGGTGCGAGACGGTACACAGATGACGGTACTCCTCGAACAGCGCGGCGGTGTTGGCCAGGTGAGCGGCCGATTGCTCGGCGGAGCGGTCGGGGGCTTGGCCGGAAAGGATGGCGTTGTCTGCCAGCAACTTGACGGCAAAGACCTCGCCGTTGGTGTTAGTCGCGCGCAGCACGTGGCCGATGTTGCCGTCGCTGCGATGGGTCGTTTGAAGAATGAGCGTCATAAACCGGCGCTTGGCATCGTCCTCGGCGCTGGGATCAACCGCCACGGCGGTGTCGAACGTGTCGAGACGGATGAGCTTGTCGCCATAGGCGCTATCGGTAGTATCCATGGCGTTCCTTTGTCTGGCATGGGTTGCCGCACGTATGCGTCGGCAGTGCGGCTATTGGTAAAGCACCATGATAGCCGCACTGTCAGCGTATGCCGCTGAGTATTGTCGTTTACGACGCAGAAGGTAGAAGACAAAAGACGGGTGGCGACCGTTTTTCGATCGCCACCCGCGCACTAGTCCACAATGACAAGGAATGTTGTGTAGAGGCCCAAATGGAGTCGGTCGCTGTTTTCGATTTCCACCGGGGGATAGATTTTGCCGGGCTCGCGTTGGTCGCGCGGCGGCTCAATCACAATGTCACCGTCGCCTGCGCCCGATTCGAGCACGGTGCCGTTGGTCGATCCAAGTCCCTGGGCGTACCAGCGTCCGCCTTCGAGCCAAATTCGCAAGTGTTCGCGCGATGCATCTGCGCCCACGTCGGTGATGCTGGGCGATGTCTTGGGCAGCGATCCGATTACGGTGCCGCGCGGGTCGCGCGTGAGCGGGTGAATCTGCATGTCAACGCTATTGCCGGCGTGCGTTCTGAGGAGGCCGAGGTTGGGGGCGACGGTGCGCGGCTGATCTAAGCTGCTCAAAAAACCGCGGCCGACGGTGGTCTCGGTGGTTCCAAAGTGCCCGCCTGTCTTGCTATCGCAAAAACGCTCAACGGTCGCTACGCCCTGGACGGGATCGGCAAGTGCGCCCGTCGCCACAAAGAGCATCAGGAAGAGCGTGCTCTTTTCGCGGGGGTTATGGTCATCGGAGCTGCGAATGCGCCCCAAGGCGTTGGCGTAGAGGCGATTATCGAGGCCATATTCGGCGAGAATCGACATCATCGCTTGAGCTGCGGGGCCGCTGTAATGGTCAGATAGCTCCTGGTAGGCACGCTCGCCACCGCCGAGCTTGTTGCCGATGGCGGCGGCAAGGTTAAGCGTAGAGACGGTGAGGTCGTTGTAGATACCCGGCGCGCACTGATCGGGCTCGCGGTGGACAATGTAGCGAGTGAGGTACGAGCGGTTGGTGGAACATTTGTCGAGTAAGGCGCTGCCTGCATACGAGTTGCCGTTAATGAGCATGCGGGCGATCTCGAGATGCTTAAGACCGCCAAACGAGCGGATATCGTTGTAGAGGACCGAGCACGGTGTTTCCGCCGCCATGGTCGCCTCCCTAGATAACTTCGATGACGTACAGCAAACATGATAGGAATTGACTGCGCTTGAGCATGTCGACTCAAAAAATGTTGCGCAACGCTTTACATAACTGTTGAGACATTATAGGGCATACACACCAAATTGCAGGATGGTTGCAAACGATACATTTGAGAGGTTGTGCCCCATGGAATGTCCTTATTGCGGTGCATTATTGCCCGATGACGCTGGTTTTTGCTCCGAGTGTGGATCACCTCTTGCCGATGCCGCGCCGGCGGCGTCGGCCCCCGAAGACCCCTACACCACGCCCCAGACCGTGTCGCAGAGTCCGGCCTTTTCGTGGCGAGATGGCGAGGCCGCCACGGCGGCGACGGTAGAGTTACCTAAGACGGGCGACGCTCCGTTGGCAGATTCGCAGCCGGCACCGAGTTCTGCCGCGCCCGAATCCGATCCCGCCGCTACCCGTGTAGCCGATCCCTTGTCAGACTTTGGCACCACGATTGATGACGCGGAGACCCAGCCTGCCTACCATGCCGATCTTGATTCCACGCCGCTCAGCGAGGAAGAGCAGCTCGAGCAAGACCGCGAGAGCCTCAAGACCGCCAAGGCCGAGTACAAACTGGCACGTAAGCGCCTGGGCAAGTCGTATGCGCCTGCCATTGCTGCTGGCGTTATTGTCGTTGCTGCCTTGTGTGCGGGAATCGGTTGGGCGGGCTATTCCTACGGCTTGGCTCACCCGCAAAACACCGAGCAGATCCAAAAGCTCAAGGAGCAGCTTGAATCTTCCAAGGACGAGCTCAAAAAGACGCAAGACGATCTCGACCAGACCAAGGCGGATCTAAAGGATGCCAAGGCCGAGCTCAAGACCGCAAGCAAGAACGGCGAGGACGCCAGCTCCGATGTCGAGGGCTCTTCCACGACGGGCAATGCGACCTCGTCGACCACCACGACCTCTGGTAGCACAGCGAAGCTCAACATCGATAAGCCCACGAGCTTTGTCAACACCACGTGGCGGGGAGCGCTTAAGGAGACGGGCAACTCTTGGGGCCATACTTGCTACGGCGCGAGCAAAAACGACCTTGTGATTGTGTTTAAGAGCATCAGCGATTCCGGCGAAGTGGTTGCAGACATCTCGGCCACGCTGCATGCCCACGATACCTACAACGCCGAAAAAACCGTCGCCCAATCCGATGGTGACGACTATCGCACCTACACGGATGTCACCGGAACGTTTGTCAGGAACAAAGGCTTTGAGTTCTCGCTTCCCGTCGAGGAGGAAGACTGCGACCTTACGGTGGCGGGTGTGCCAAAAAAGAAGAACGGCAAGTACTACCTGAATACCACGGTCGAATCGGGGGACGGTGCCGTTAACATGGGAACGCGCATTACGGATTCCTTTGAGCTTTTGATCTCCTAGTGCTGCCTGCATGCGATGCGTGAAACGGTGGCGGGCGCGGCTTTTTCGAGAGTTGCGTCCGCCACCGCTTTTTTCATGCGGGGGTCTATGAGCTGGCCTTGGTACTGCCGCTGGCTAAAGCATGCCGGCGGATGCGAGGGCAAGTATAACCACTATCACCACAAAGGCGACGATTACCATCGTGAGTGCCATCGAGCGTTGACGTTTGACGGCAAGGCGCGCGCGACGCATGGACTCGGCGCTGCGGACGGTCTCGGTAGATGGTGTCGGTCGAGGCGCGGGCTGCGTCTGCGCCACTGTGCTGGTT
>NZ_JBDMHA010000002.1:57803-71999 GCF_039752985.1 Collinsella aerofaciens | reverse complement strand
CTCGTCGACCCGACTATGGTCGTCGGGCGAGAGTGTGCCCATTCGCCCGGTGTAGGGATGCCTTCCCGCCTCTACGATATCGCGGCAGGTGAGGAGCTCGGTCCGGGGGCGATCTGTCAGCATAACGGCAAGGTTCCTTGCGAACTCCGCCGTCTTCCATCGGGAAATCTCCCGCCCGTCGAGCTCGACCGCGCCGGCAAGCGGTGCCAGATGGCGTGTGATGGTTTTCAAGATGGTCGACTTGCCCGAGCCGTTCGGCCCGATGAGCGCCACGACGTCGCCCGCGCGAACCTCCAGATCGACGCCTTCGACTACGACCTTCTTGTCGTAGCCCGCCGACAGGTCGCTTATGCGGAAAAGCGGCGCTCCGTCAGCCTGCGTTTCGACCGGGGTTTCGAGGTTCGACTCCGCTCGAAGGAGGCGTTCAGCACGCAGTTCCGCACGAGCCGAAAGTGTCTTCTGGCGCTTTCGTGCGAGCTCAGGACTGTCTAAGCATGGAATGTCCCCTCCGAGCGTTTTGGGCCGCGGCACGAATTCCCCCATCTACCTCACCCGCTTCTTCAGCATGAGCGCGATAACCACCGGCGCGCCGAAGATGGCAGTGACGGCGCTGATGGAAAGCTCGACGGGAGAGAACAGCGTGCGCGCGATCAAATCGCAACCCGCGCAGAAGATGGCGCCTCCCAAGAAGCACGCAGGAATCACGCGGATGGGCTTCGACGACTTCAGCGCCGACTTCACGAGATGCGGAACCGCGATGCCTACGAACGACACCGGACCAGCGAACGCGGTCACGCAGGCGGAGAGCATGCTCGCTAGAAGGACGAGCACCACGCGGAAGCGTGCGACGTTCACGCCGACGCTTTTCGCGTAGGCTTCTCCCAGCTGGAAGGCGGAAAGGGGCTTCGATATCGCGAATACGCATGCGCTCACGGTGATCACCACGACCACGATGACCGCGATGTCGTCCCAGCTCGAACCCGAGAAGCTACCCAAAGACCAGTTGTGCAGGTTCACGATGGACTGGTCGTCGGCGAAGGCGATGAGAAAGTTCGTCGCCGCCGAGCAGATGTATCCCACCATGACGCCCGCCACGATGAGCATGGCCATGGAACTTATGCGCCGTGCGATGAGGAGCACGAAGCCGATGGTGATAAGCGATCCCAGAAACGCTGCGGCCACCATGGCCGGCGAGGACATGGCCTGGTTCGCGCCCAGAAGCACGATCATCGTAAGCGCGACGACGAACTTTGCGCCCGAGGAGACGCCCAAGATGAACGGGTCGGCGATGGGGTTGTTGAAAAACGTCTGCAGCAGGAACCCGGAGAGCGAAAGTGCCCCGCCGAGAAGCACGGCTGAAAGCACGCGCGGCAGGCGAATCTCCCAGATGACTTGGCTTTCCATGGAATTGGCCGCGCCGCCCGAAAGGATGCCGGGGATGTGGTCTGCGGGCACGAGCACGCTCCCGATGCACAGGTTGGCCCCGACGAGCACGATGAGGACAACAGCGAGCAGCGCCGTCACGACGCGACACCGCGCGGCGCGCCCCGATTCGTCGTATGTCATGGAAAGCCGGCTTCTCATGGCGCTAGCCAAGCTTCCTCAGATAATGGAAGTCGCTCGCGTCATCGCCGGTGAACGCCCCGTGCAGCTCGTCGATAATGTCGGCGGTAGAAGTCATCTGCTGGTACATGTCGGCGTTTGTGACCCAGACGTTGCCGTTCTTTACAGCTTTGAACTGCGACAATAGCGCGTTTTTGCCTACGAAGTCTTTCAAGGTGGCAACCGATTCGTCGATGGTGCCGTTGTAGACGATGATGTCGGCATCCTCCGCCGTCGCGTAGAAGCGCTCCATTTCGAGCGTTACTGACGAACCTGACGTCGACGCCGTCTGCGCGTCATCGAGCGCGTAGCTGCCGCCTGCAAGCTCGATCATCTGCGCCACGTAGTCGCCCGCCCGCCGCGTGACGGCGGCCCCGTTCGAGTTAATGTAGAAATACGCCACGGTTTTACCTGACGACGCGAGCCTCGACGTTTGCTCGACGCGGGCCTTCTGCTCGTTGAACAGGTGCGCGGCCTCGTCTTCCTTGTCGAACAGGACGCCGAAAAGCTTAATCCACTCGACGCGCCCGAGTGCTTCGGGCTCGCTCGACGACTGTTCGGTGAGCACGACGAGCCCGAGCTTCTGCAGCTTTTCCTTCACATCGGGCGTGTGGTTGATCATGGTGTTCTCGATGGCGAGCGTGCAGCCCGAGGCCGATATTCGCTCGTAGTCGGGCGCGCTGTACTTGCCGCCGTAGGCGATCGCCCCACTTTCGAGCGCGCTTTTGAAGCCCGCGACCGAGCAATCGTCGGCCTTCGTGCCCGACATTAAGATATTGTCGTTCGCATCGAGCGCGTCGACCAGGCACATCGTCGCCGACGACACGAGGTACACCTTGTCGGCGGGACGCCTTATGACCGCGATGTCGGAGCTCAACCCATCAGGTACCTTCGCATCTTGCGGTACCACGAGGAAGCGCTCCCCGTTCGAAATGCAGATAAGCCGCAGGCCGCCTTCGTACTCGTCGACAGTGAAGTGCTCGGCGTATTCAAGCTGAAGCGCCCCCGTCGGCTCCCAGCCGCAGCCCAAATCGGCGTTGTGGAAGTCGGCCGCGGCGCTTGAAGCCGTTCCCGCAGGGGAGCCGCCGCTTGCATCGTCGCCCGATTTCTCCTTCATGGTGGATGAGTCGAAGTGGAGCGTGTAGTCGATGGTGTGCGGCGTCGACATGGCGACGGTCTCGGCCGACACGGCGATGTCCTCGTCGAGCGTGACGGGTATCTCGAACGTGGAGTTGCCGCCGTCGTTTACGGGCGCGTAGTCCACGCCGTTGACGGTCATTTTGTCGTAGTTCGAACTCGACCAGGTGATGGTCGCGGTGTAGGTGTCGCCATCCTTCACAATTGTGGTGGGTGAGGCGATGCTTGCGCGCCCTGACCCGCCGGAGAGCGAGACGCTCACAGTGTATTCCTGAGAGCCTGCCGTGCCACCGGTCGCGTTCGGGCTCGCACTGCACCCCGCGAAGGGAAGCGCGAACAGGGCGACGAGAACGCAGGCGATCGCGCGCACCGCGATGCTGCGACGCTTCCTGCTTTCCCCCTTGGGAAGAATCGACCGCATGGCGTTACTTCAGTGCGTCGGCGCGCAGATCGACGCCGGCGGATTCGAACACGAGCGTGCGGTCGTACCACTGCTCTTTTCTAATACTCCACGCGGCGCAGGCGGTGTCCTCGTCGAGCGCTTCAACGGGCACGTCGTAGGTGTACTTGCCTTCCGCGTTTTCCACATAGGGGATGAAGTCGGCCTCGCTCGCGGCGGCAGCCTCGTCGCCCGTGCCCATGAAGAGCTTGCCGTAGCCCGTGCCGGAAAGCGTCATCACGCAGTGCATGGAGCCGTTTTCCACGATGAGCTGGGCGTCCACAATCCTGAACATGTTCGAGCTGGAATCTACGGTGATCGGATAGGTGCCGTCGGCCACCTTGTCGGCGGTGATGGGGGCAGCGCTTGCGCCCTCGGGCGCATCGGCCGCCTGTTCGGTCTTTTCCTGGGAATCGGCATCGCTTGCCTTTGCGCTGTCGATTGAATTTCCGCCGCAGCCGGCGAGCGAGAACGCGAAAAGCGCCGCTGACAGGGCGAAGGCGAGGGTTTTCTTCAACATGGAGGGGGTTCCTTTCAATCGCTTCGACCGCCCGCGCCGTGCGGTGGGCGGGCGGGATGCGAATGCAACGGGCATGCGCCGTCAGTCGGGGAAGGCGCATGCCCGTTGCACGGGGACGCGACCGGCGCCCCCGTGCGCGGCGAGTTTACAGCTTGGCGATGGCGTCGTCCACGTGCGCGACGTAGATGTCGTCGACCGCGACGTTCTGTCCCAGACCCTGGAGCAGGCACGTCACTTCGAAGCCGGCGGCCACGAACTTCGCAGCCCAGCTGTCGGGGTCGGTCTCGTCTGCCATGTCGTTGTTCGCGTGGTCGCCCGCGACCACCATGAACGGCGCGAGCACGGCCTTCTTGTAGCCTGCGGCGCTCGCGGCGGCGATAACATCCTCGCAGGTCGGTTCAGCCTCGACGGTGCCGACGAAGAACTGCGTCAAGCCCTCGTTCTTAAACACTTCCTGCATCTTGGCATAGTCGGCGTTGGAATCGGCTTCGGTGCCGTGGCCCATGAGGCACAGCGCCGTCTTGCCGTCGTCGAAGGACGCCATGTTCTCCTTAATGGCTGCGGCCACCTTCTTGTAGTCGTCGTCGGAGGTGAGCAGCGGGTCGCCGAGCGAGATTTTGTCGAACTTGTCGGCGTACTTGTCGAGCTCGTCTTTCACGTCGGTGTATTCCAGGCCACCCATGAGATGCGTCGGCTGCACGACGATTTCCTTCACGCCGTCTTCCACGCAGCGGTCGAGCGCCTCGGTCATGTTGTCGATCGTGATGCCGTCGCGCTTCTTCAGCTTGTCGATGATGATCTGCGCGGTGAAGGCGCGGCGGATGTCGTAGTCCTGCCAGTACTTCTCGCGGATAGCGTCTTCGATGGCGCCGATGGTGATGTGGCGCGAGTCGTTGTAGCTCGTGCCGAAGCTCGTGACGAGGATGACCGGCTTCACGGCCTTCTCCTTTTCACTCGATTTCTCGGAACTCGCGGAGGTGTTGGAGCAGCCCGCGAGCGCGACTCCGGCGAGCGCGACGGCTCCGGTTGCTGCGGCGCCCATGAAGCCGCGGCGTGACATCTGGTCGGACATGGTTTTTCCTTTCCTCGGTTTGCCGGTCCCCCGGCGACAGTTGCTTGTCGGCACAAGCGAAAGAAAAGCGCACCCCTCGGGGTTCACAAGGAGCTAACGCCACGGCGATGCCGTGAGGAAAAGGCGAAGCAGTCTGGCTTGGGGCGCGAGGCGGTTCGCCCGCGCGTCCTATACAGTAATGTCCCTTGCCCAGGATTCCCACCTGGTTCCCTCCGCAAGCCAGCGCGGGCTGTGCGGGCGCCGCGCCGGTCATTTCCTTTTATCCGATTGTCATATGCTCGTTGCCGAATCTTTTACTATGATAGTGGGCACTTGTGAACGTGTCAAAGCCAGGGCGGGCGGCATTGCGCCTCCTGCCTGCGTATTTGCGCCGATTGCCGCCGCAGGCGCCGTGTTTTGCCCGCTGCGCGAATGGCGGCGTAAACGGTTGCGATGAGAAACGGGAAGGGAAGGCTCGGATGATTCATATCGTTGGCGCAGGCTCGGGCGCCGCCGACCTTATCACGCTGCGCGGGGCGCGCCTTCTGCGCGCAGCCGACGTGGTCGTTTGGGCGGGAAGCCTTGTGAACCCCGAGCTGCTCGCTGAGTGCAAGGAATCCTGCATCGTCTACGACAGCGCGCACATGACCTTGGAGGAAGTGCTCGACGTGATGTGCGCGGCAGATGCGCGGGGCGAGGACGTGGTGCGCCTGCACACGGGCGACCCGTGCCTGTACGGCGCCATCCAGGAGCAGATGGACGCGCTCGACGCGCGCGGCGTGGACTACGAGGTGGTGCCCGGCGTGTCGAGCTTTTGCGGTGCCGCGGCGGCGCTTCGCCAGGAATACACGCTGCCGGGAATCAGCCAGTCGGTCGTGATCACGCGGCTTTCCGGACGTACCCCCATGCCCGCGGGCGAGGGCATGCGCACCATGGCGGAAAGTGGCTCGACTATGGTCATCTTCCTGAGCTCGGGTATGCTCGCCGAGCTTTCCGCCGAGCTTTTGGCCGCGGGCCGCAGCTCCGACGAGCCGGCCGCGCTCGTGTACAAGGCGACCTGGCCTGAGGAGCGCGTGGTGCGATGCACAGTGGGCACGCTCGCCGATGCGGGCGCGCGAGAGGGCATCGACCGCACGGCGCTCGTGGTGGTGGGCCGCGTGCTCGGAGCTCGCGGCGGGTTTTCGCACAACGGCGCGCAAGCAGAGTCGTACGAGCGCAGCAAGCTTTACGACCCTTCGTTTGCCACGGGGTATCGGAAGGCGAGCAGCTAGCGTGGCCTTCGAGCACTACATATATACCGGGACGACCCGCCTGCGCTGCGGCTACACCACGGGGAGCTGCGCCGCGCTCGCGGCGAAGGCGGCCTGCGAGATGCTTTTGTCACGAAAGCCCGTCGGCCGCGTGTCGATCGTCACCCCCGGCGGGCTGCCCGTCGAGGCGAACGTGGTCGACGCATGCATCGGCGAGGGGTGCGCCCAGTGCGCCGTGCGAAAGGACGCAGGCGACGATGCCGATGTGACTGACGGCGTACTCGTGTACGCGCACGTGGAACATGCGGGGTCGGGCACGGGTGCTGCGGGCAGCAAGGACGTGCCCGCGCGCGAATCGGAAGTTTCCGTCGATGGCGGCGTGGGCGTGGGGCGCGTGACATTGCCCGGGCTCGAGCAGCCGGTGGGGGCGGCCGCCATCAACGCGACGCCGCGCGCGATGATCACTTCGGCGGTGCGCGAGGTGTGCGCCGCGCACGGCTTTTCTGGAAATATTGCTGTGACGATTTCGGTACCCGAGGGTGTTGCCCTTGCCAAAAAGACCTTCAACCCGCATCTGGGGATAGAGGGCGGCATCTCCATCCTGGGCACGACGGGCATCGTCGAGCCGCGCAGCCTCGCTGCCTTGCGCGACAGCATCGAGCTCGAGATCCGGCAGCATGCGGCTATGGGGCGGCGCGGAGTCGTGCTCACGCCCGGCAACTACGGCGGGCAGTTCATCTCGGGGCATTTCCACCTAAACGGTGCGCCGGTGGTCTTCATCTCCAACTTTGTGGGCGATGCGATTGACTGCTGCGTTCGCGAGGGATTTACCAATGTCCTTCTTGTGGGACACATCGGCAAGTTGGTGAAGGTCGCGGGCGGCATCATGGACACCCATTCGCGTACCGCCGACTGCCGCGCGGAGATTCTGGCCGCCCACGCGGCCATGGCCGGCGCGGGCGCGAAGACCGTGCGCGAGATCATGTCGTCCGTCACGACCACGGCGGCGCTCGAGGTAATCGAGGCCGCCGGCGTTGGGGACGCTGCGCGCGCCTCGCTCGCTGCGGCAATTGAGGGCAGGTTGCGCCGCCGCGCGACGGGCGCATGCGACATCGCCGCGGTCGTGTTCGACGCCGAGCGCCGCGAGCTTTTCCGCACGTCGGGCGCCGATGCAGTTATCGGGAAATTGGGGGCGACGTATGAGTAAAGGCGTTCTGTACGGGGCGCGCCGTGCAATCGGCTGGCCGGGGACGAAGGTGGTCATGAAGGCGCGCCGCTCGCTTGCGGACACGAAGCGCTTCCTTTGCGAGGAGGGTGCCTTCGACGGTGCCGAGCTTGTAGAGGACTGTGGGCTTCCGGGCGAGCGCGTGTACCGCTCGCTCGACGATGTGCCCGATCGGGGCAGCTACTTCTCGACGATGGTGGTGCGCTAGATGAGGGTTTCCTGCATAGCGTTCACTGAGAGGGGGTATGCGTTGGCGGTGCGCACCGCACACGCGCTTTCCGATTGCGCGCAGACAGGTGAAGACGACCCTGGCTGGGACGTTTCCGTTTCGCGCGGGTTCGGCGAGGGGAAGGCCGACCTGCGCGCATGGACGGCGCTCGCGTGGGAAGCGTCGGACGCGCTTCTGTTCGTGGGCGCGGCGGGCATCGCCGTGCGGGCGATCGCGCCGCATGTCGCCTCGAAGGCAACCGATTCCGCGGTTGTGGTGATCGACGAGGCGGGGCGCTTTGCCGTCCCGCTTTTGTCGGGGCATTTGGGCGGTGCGAACGAGCTTGCGCAAACTGTGGCACGCGCGGCAGGGGCCATCCCCGTCATCACCACGGCGACCGACGTCCGCGGCGTGTGGGCGGTGGATACGTGGGCGCGCTGTGCGGGGCTCGCCGTTTCGAATCCCGAGGCTATCAAGCGAGTGTCGGCGCGGCTGCTTTCGGGCGGGCGCGTGGCGCTCTATTCCGACATGCCGATTTCGGGACAGCCGCCTGAGGGGGTTGACATTGCGTCCGACCGCGCTCGGGCCGATATCGTCGTGTCGCCGTTCGCTGGCGCGAATGCAGGTGCGTCCGTTCGCGCGGCGGAGACAACGGGCGAGGTCGTGCCCGCCGGTGAGACGGGGAAGCCGGCGGGCGTGCGGGCGCAGGCGCCTGCGCCCGAGCCGCTTCGCCTTGTCGTGCCCTGCATCGTTGCGGGCATAGGGTGCCGTCGCGGTGCGTGCGCCGAAGCCATCGGGGAGGTGTTTCTTCTCGCGTGCGGGCAGGCGGGCATCTCGCCTTCGGCCGTGCGCGAGGCGGCGACGATCGACGTGAAAGCGCACGAGGAGGGTCTGGTCGCCTTCTGCCGCGCGCGCAATATCCCGCTTGCGACGTATTCCGCAGAGGAGTTGTCGCAGGTCGAAGGCAGCGTTTCGCCATCTGATTTCGTGCGCGCGACGGTGGGGGTCGACAACGTGTGCGAGCGCGCGGCGCTCGCGGACGGGGGCAAACTTATCTTCCCGAAGCTCGCTCACGGCGGCGTGACCGTCGCGTTTTCCAAGGTAACTATCAAACTTTCGTTTAAGGAGCGGTGATGGGAAAGCTCTTCGTGGTGGGGATCGGCCCGGGCGGCCCCGACGGCATGACGATTGCGGCCCGGCGCGCGCTCGAGGCGGCCGACATCGTTGTGGGGTACACGAAATACGTGGAGCTCGCGCTCGCCGCCGTGCCCGACGCGGCGCATCTCGCGACGCCGATGATGCACGAGGTCGAACGGTGCCGCCTGGCGCTTTCGCGCGCGCAGAGCGGAGAAGCCGTGGCGCTCGTGTGCAGCGGTGACGCGGGCGTGTACGGCATGGCGAGCCCCGTGCTGGAGCTTGCGGAGGACTACCCCGATGTAGACGTGGAAGTTATCGCCGGGGCCACCGCGGCTCAGAGCGGGTCGGCGGTGCTCGGCGCCCCGCTTGCCCACGACTTCGCGGTCGTGTCGCTCTCCGACCTGCTCACGCCGTGGGAGGTCATCGAGCGCAGGCTCGCCGCCGTGGCGAGCGCCGACTTCTGCATCTGTTTGTACAACCCACGCAGCAGAAAGCGCGCCGACAGGCTCTCGCGCGCGGCGAAGATTATGCTCGAATGGAAGGCCCCCGACACGCTCTGCGGCTGGGTACGCAACATCGGGCGCGAGGGGCAGCAGTCGGGCATGTGCAGGCTCTCCGAGCTGGGGGAGATCGACGCCGACATGTTCACCACCGTGTTCGTCGGCAACGCGGACACGAAGCTCGTAGGCGGCCGTATGGTCACGCCGCGCGGGTATCGGGAGATTCCATGCGAAAGGTAACGATCATCGGGGCGGGGCCCGGAAACCCCGACTTGCTCTCGCGCGCGGCGCTCGACGCGATCGACATCGCCGACGTGGTCATCGGCGCTCATCGCGCGCTTGCCGGCATCGACGTGCCGCCCGACGTGGTGAGATGCGAGCTCGTGAAGACGGCGGACATCGTCGCCGCGCTCACCGATGCGGCGTCGTGGCAGCGCGCCGTGGTCGTGATGACGGGCGATGTGGGGCTGTTCAGCGGCGCGCGCCGCCTGGTGGAGGCGCTCTCCGGCAACGCGCAGGTGGACGTGCGCGTCATTCCCGGCATAAGCTCAGCGTCGTATCTCGCCGCGCGCCTCGCGCGTCCATGGCAGGATTGGCGCTTTGCGAGCGCTCACGGCGTGGCGTGCGACATCGTGGCCGAGGCCGAGCGCGCAGGTGAGCTCTTCCTCGTCACGTCGGGCGGGGAAGACCCCTCGCGGCTTTCCGGCGAGCTTGTGCAGGCGGGCTTCGGGGACGCGCGCGTGACGGTGGCCGAGCGCCTGTCGTACCCCGACGAGCGCATCACCTGTGCGACCGCAAGTGAAATCGCAGGTCAGACGTTCGACGACTTGAACGTGATGCTTATCGATTTCGCAGGCGGCGCCGGGTCGCCTGCGGGCTCTAGCGCAGCCTCCGAGGCGCCGGTCGGCGCGTCTGCGCCCGCGGCGGACTCTGCGGGCGCATCCCGTGCCGCGAGCTCTCGCTGGCCGTACGCTTCCTCGGGCATTCCCGACGAGCTCTTCATCCGCGGCGACGTTCCCATGACCAAGCAGGAGGTGCGCGCCGTCGCGCTCGCGAAGCTGTGCCTTACCGCGACCGACACCGTGTGGGATGTCGGCGCCGGCACGGGGAGCGTGTCGATCGAGGCGGCGCTCGTCGCGCGAGCGGGATCGGTATGGGCGGTCGAGCGCAACGCGGCCGGCGTGCGGCTCATCCGAGAGAACGCGGATGCATTCGGGTGCGGCAACGTGCATGCGGTCCCCGGTGTCGCCCCCGAAGCGCTCGCGAAACTGCCCGTCCCCGACGCCGTGTTCGTCGGCGGGAGCGCGGGCGAGCTTCCCTCCATCGTGGAGGCGGCGCTCGAGAAGAATTCGCAGGTTCGCCTGTGCGTGCCATGCGTCACCGTTGAGACACTCACCGAGGCGTGCGCGCTCCTCTCGGGTTCGCGCTTTAAGGGGTTCGAGGCGTGCCAGGTGTCGGCCGCCCGCGCCGAGGCTGTAGGCTCGCACCATCTTATGAAGGCGCAAAATCCCGTGTTCCTCGTCAGCGCGCGTGGTGCAGGTGGGGAAGGCGGTGCCCGGTGAGCACGTCCATCCCGCGCTTCATGGTCGCTGCGCCCTCGAGCGGGAGCGGCAAGACGGTCGTTATGTGCGCGCTCCTGCGCGCGCTCGCGCGCCGCGGCCTTGCATGCGCGGCCTTCAAATGCGGCCCCGACTACATTGACCCGCTCTTTCATCGCCGCGTCGTGGGCGCGCGCTCGGGTAACTTAGACGGCTTCTTCACCGACGCCCCGACGCTGCGCGCCCTGCTCGCACGCGGCGCCGCGGGCGCGGATGTCGCGGTGCTCGAGGGGGTCATGGGCTTCTACGACGGCATGGCACCCGGCGTGGCCGACGCGAGCAGCTACCAGGTTGCGCGCGACACGGAAACGCCGGTCATTTTAGTGGTGAACGGGCGCGGGGCGTCTTTATCGCTCGCCGCCGTAATCCGCGGCATCGCCGAGTTCCTGCCTTGTGCGAACGTGCGCGGTGTCGTGCTGAACAAGACGAGCGCCGCTGCCTGCGCCTACGCGGCGCCTCCGATCGAGAAGCACACGGGCGTCGCGGTTTTGGGGAATATCCCCGCCGACGAGGCGTTCTCGCTCGAAAGCCGGCATCTGGGGCTTGTGACCGCCGACGAAGTCAAGCAGCTCTCCGCGCGCATCGACAAGATGGCCGAGCTGGTGGAAAAGAGCGTCAACGTCGACCGCTTGCTTGAAATAGCGGCGACGGCACCCGATATCTGCGAGGAACCTTATCGGTTGGAGCCGATCGCGGGAGCGCGGCCCATCGTCGCCGTCGCGCGTGACGAGACGTTCTTGTTCTACTACGAGGAGAACCTGCGCGCGCTCGAGGACCTGGGTTGCGAGCTGGCCTTTTTCAGCCCCCTGTGTGATAGCGAGTTGCCCCGGGGGACAAGCGCCCTCTATCTGGGGGGCGGCTACCCGGAGCTCCATGCGCGGCAGCTCTCCGAGAACGCGCCGATGTGCGAGGCGATGCGGCGCGCGGTTGAATCCGGCATGCCGACGGTCGCCGAATGCGGTGGGTTTCTGTATCTGCAGCGCGAAATCGCCGATAGCGAGGGGCGGCGCTGGCCTGTTGCGGGCGCCCTTGAGGGCGTAAGCGAGAACGGGGGAAGGCTGTCCCATTTCGGGTACGTGGAGCTCACTTCTCAACGCGACGGGCTCTACGGGCCGCGCGGCACACGCATCCGCGCGCACGAGTTCCACTACTGGCAGTCCACCTGCCCGGGCGGCGACTTCTGGGCGCAGAAGCCCCGGCGCGACAAGGGCTGGCCGTGCATGACGACCACCCCGTCCCTGGTTGCGGGCTTCCCGCATGTGTACTATCCTGCGAACCCCGACGTTGCGCGCGCGTTCGCGTCTGCCGCAGCGTCGTTCGCAGAGAGGAGACGGCATGGCTGAAGCAACCGAAACCGCGCTTGCCTGCATCCGCGAGGAAGTCGAGCGCGCGTTCTCGTCGGCGCCGGGCGCCGTGCTCGAAGCCGCGCTCTCCCGGATTGCGCCCGCAGACGAGTGCGCCCGCGCCGCCGCGTACGCCGCGTGGGACTCCATCGCGCACCCCTTGGGGGGATTGGGCGACTTTGAAGACGCCGTCGCGTGTATCGCCGCAGCTCAGGGGAGCGCCGAGGTGGTCGAGTTTCCCCGTGCGCTCGCGGTATTCTTCTCCGACAACGGGGTCGTTGCCGAAGGCGTGTCGCAAAGCGGGCAAGACGTGACGCGAGTCGTCGCGCGCAACATGTGCGAGGGGGCCACGAGCGCCTGCCGCATGGCGGCGTTCGCGGGTGCCGTGGTCGTGCCCGTCGACGTGGGTATGGCCTGGGGCATAGAAGACGCGCGCATGGTGCGCGCGAACGTGCGGCGGGGGAGCGGCAACATCGCGTACGGCCCCGCTATGTCTCGCGATGGGGCCGTGCGCGCGATCGAGGTCGGAATCGCCGTCGCGTGCGGGCTTGCCCGCGCCGGCGTGCGCCTTCTCGCCGCGGGCGAGATGGGCATCGGCAACACGACCACCTCGGCGGCGGTGGCCGCAGTGCTCCTCCGGACGGACGTGCGGAGTCTCGTCGGGCGCGGCGCGGGGCTCTCGGACGCCTCGCTCGCGCGCAAGCGCGACGTGGTCGAGCGCGCTATCGACGCGAACTCGCCCGATCCCGCCGACCCGATCGACGTGCTCTCGAAGGTGGGCGGCTTCGACATCGCGGCGATGTGCGGTTTCTACCTGGGGGCCGCGGCCTCGAAGGCGCCGGCGCTCCTCGACGGGGTCATATCCTGCACGGCGGCCCTGTGCGCGGCGCGCCTGTGCCCCAACGCCTTGGGTTACCTCGTGGGCACCCACACATCAAGCGAACCCGCAAGCCAGGAGCTCCTTCGCGAGCTCGGCATAAAGGCACCCCTCGACGCAGGCATGCACTTGGGCGAGGGCGCGGGCGCCATGGCGTATCTGCCCCTTCTGGATTCGGCGCTGCGCGTGTACCGGGATGGGAAGACGTTCACGGCGACTGGCATGGCTGCTTACGAGCATTTCGAGGCCGGGAAATGACGGTAACGCTCGTCATCGGCGCCGCCGCGAGCGGCAAGAGCGCCTACGCCGAGTCCCTGTGCCTCGGGCACGACGGACCCCGCGTGTACCTGGCAACGATGGAGCCCTTCGGGGAAGAGGGCGCCCGCCGCATCGCGCGCCATCGGGCGCTGCGCGAGGGCAAGGGGTTTTCCACCCTCGAGCGCACGCGTGACGTGGGCGCCGCAGTGTCCGGGCTTCCGCGCGGCTGCACGCTTCTTTTGGAGGACGTGGGCAACCTGGTTGCGAACGAGCTTTTCGCGGAAGGCGGCTTGTCCCCACGTGACCCCGACGCTGCGGCGCGCGAGGTGCTCGGAGGCATCGAACGGCTCGCTCAGGCCGCTGCGTATACGGTGGTGGTCTCCGTCGACGTGTTCGCCGATGGGATGCGCTACGATGAGGGGACCGAGGCATGGAGGCGCGCGCTCGCGCGCGTGAACGCGGGTGTGGTGGCGCTGGCCGACCGCGCAGTCGAAGTGGTATGCGGGATTCCCGTGTGGATGAAAGGCGAAGGACCTATAAGGTGAAGATAGCAGAGGCAATCGGCGCGGCGTTCGGAACGTTCTCGCGCATCCCCGTCCCGAAATCGGCCTGGACCGATTTCGGGTCAACCCATGCGCTTGCCGCGTTTCCCCTGGTGGGCCTTGCGGAAGGCTTCCTCATGACGGCGTGGGGGTACGTGGCGAACCTGCTCGGCGTACCCGCGACCATCGTCGCGGCCGTGCTCGCGGCGCTGCCTGTGGCGGTGACGGGAGGCATCCACCTAGACGGGCTCTGCGACACCTCCGATGCGCTTGCAAGTTGGGCCCCGCGCGAGCGAAAGCTCGAGATCATGCACGACCCGCGGGCGGGCGCCTTCGGGGTCATCGGTGTTGTTGTGTACCTTATTCTGCAGTTTTCCCTGTTCACCGCGCTGCCGCTTACGGCGGGGGCGTTCCTCGCGCTTCTGTGCTCGCTCGTGTTCTCCCGCGCGCTTTCGGGGCTCGCCGTAGAATGCTGGCCTGCCGCGCGGGCGGACGGCATGGCCGCGGGG
>NZ_JBDMHA010000002.1:47319-57653 GCF_039752985.1 Collinsella aerofaciens | reverse complement strand
GTCCCGCTTCGGCGGGGTGACGGGGGATTTGGCCGGATGGTTTCTGCAATGGGCCGAGCTCGCGATGCTTGCCATGCTGGTGGCGGGGGGCATGCTCCTATGATGCTCGTGGTAGGTGGCGCGCATTCGGGGAAGAGGACCTTCGTGCGCGAAAAGCTCGGGTTCGCGGCGGACGATTTCGTCGATGCGGCGCAGCTTGCGGAGGGCGGCGTGCCCGCGGCTTTTGCCGGCCGTGTCGCGTACCGTGCTGAGGAGCTCGTACGCGCGCTCGACGCAGACCGGGCGCTCGAGCGGCTGATTGGCTTCGACGCAGTAATTCTGCCCTTGGTCGGCTCGGGGGTCGTCCCCATGCGTGCGGAAGACGCCCAATGGCGCGAGCGCGCGGGGCGCTTAGGATGCGCGCTCGCTGCGCGTGCCGACGTCGTCGTGCGCATGACGTGCGGGATTCCCCAGGTCATCAAAGGAAACCTTGCCGATGCGCCTCGAGGGACGCAGGGCGCGGGCGCGCCTTTGGAAGTCGTCTTCGTGCGCCATGGTGCCACGGCGGGCACGGAAGACCATCGCTACAGCGGGGCGGGCACCGATGAGCCCCTGTCGAGCGCGGGCGAGCGCGCTTTGCGCGACCTCGCGTGCGATCGTGACATGTTCCGTGTTATCACGAGCGGCATGGCCCGCACCGACCAGACGGCGCGCATCCTCTTCCCGAACGCGGAGCTTATGGCGTGCCCCGGTCTGCGCGAGATGGATTTCGGCGACTTCGAGGGGCGAAGCGCCGCCGAGCTTAAAGAGGATGTGCGCTACCGCGCCTGGGTAGACTCCTGGTGCGAGACGCGCTGCCCGCATGGCGAGGGCAAGAGCGATTTCACCCGCCGCGTCGTCGCGGCGTTTCGGGAGGCGTGCGAATCGGAGCGCGCCCAGGGGAGTGGGCGCGCCGTCTTCGTCGTTCACGCGGGTACCGTGAAAGCGCTGCTCTCCGAGCTAGCTGTCCCGAAAATGGGATATTTCGACGTGCATACCGAGCCGGGCGGCGCATGGGCCGCCACCTGGGATGGGCGCTGCCTTCGCGACGTTCGTCCCGCTTCGGGGGGCGATGCCCGGTGATGACGATTCTTGCCGCCGCCGCCGGGTTCGCAGCCGACCTTGCCTTCGGCGACCCGCGCTGGCTTCCCCATCCCGTTGTCGCCATGGGGCGCGCGATCACGTGGGCCGAAGGCCGCCTGCGGGGCTCATTCCCGCAAACGTCCGCGGGCACGCGCGCCGCAGGGCTTGTGCTCGCCGTGGCGCTTCCGCTTGCGTGTGGGCTTTTGACCTTGGGAATCCTGCATCTTTGCGGCATGGTTCACCCCGGCTTGCGCTTCGTGGCCGAGGCATGGGCGAGCTATCAGATTCTCGCGGCATGCGAGCTGCGCCGCCAGAGCCTGGCCGTGGCCCGCGCGTTCTCGAAGGGCGGCCTTGTCGCAGCTCGCGAAGCCGTCGGGCTCATCGTGGGACGCGACACGTCTGTTCTCGACGAGCAGGGCGTTGCGCGCGCCGCCGTGGAAACGGTGGCGGAGAACGCGAGCGACGGCGTCATCGCGCCGCTTTTCTACCTTATGATCGGGGGTGCGCCCTTGGGCATGGCGTACAAGGCGGTGAACACGCTCGACAGCATGGTGGGCTACAAAAACGAGCGCTACATCGACTTCGGCTGCGCCTCGGCGCGCCTCGACGATGCGGTGAACTGGATTCCCTCGCGCTTATCGGCCCTGTTCATGATCGCCGTGTGCCCGATCGTCGGGCTCGATGCTCGCGGGGCGGCGCGCATCTGGCGCCGCGACAGGCGTCGCCATGCGAGCCCCAACTCGGCGCAGACCGAGTCAGCGTGTGCGGGCGCGCTCGGGCTGCGCCTGGCAGGACCCGCGGTGTATTTCGGCAAGCTCGTTGAGAAACCGACGATAGGCGACGCGTCCCGTGAAATTGAGTGGAGCGACATCGCCCGGGCGACTAGGCTCATGCTCGCCGCGTCCGTATGCGCGCTCGTCGTCTTCGGCGCCGCACGCGCGGCGGTCGTGCTCGCCGTGGGGGCGATGGTATGAGGGAAGACCACGCCGCGTCCCGGGCTGCCGGGGGAATCCTGCGCGCCCGTGCGCATGGGGGTAGCACGCAATCGCTCGGCATCGCTTGCGAAGGGGGCGCCTCCGACCTCATTGACTTCTCGGTGAACGTGAATCCGGCAGGCCCCTCGCCGCGCGCCGTTGCCGCAGCTTGCAAGGCGCTTTCTCGAATCGACGCCTACCCCGATAGGGAAAGCCTCGCCCTCGTTCGCGCCCTAGCGCGTGCCCAGGGCATTCCCGAAGATACTATCGTCTGCGGCGCGGGCGCGTCCGACATCATTTGGCGGCTCGCCGCGGCGGTGCGCCCGAAACGCATCGTCGTGTGCGCGCCGACGTTCTCTGAATATGCGGAGGCGGCATCGTACTACGGCGCATGCGTGCAGGAGTTCCCGCTCTCCGAAGCGGACGACTTCGACGTGCCCGCCTCCTTCGCCCGCGCGATCGAGGGGCCGGGAGACGTGGCGTATATCTGCAATCCGAACAACCCGACGGGGCGCCTCGTCGACCCCCGCGTGATCGATGCCGCGGCTTGCCGCTGCGAGCAGGTGGGCGCGCTGCTCGTCGTGGACGAGTGCTTCCTCGGATTTGCGCCCGACGCCCGCGAAAGGAGCGTGGCCGCACGCGCCGCGTGTTCGCGCCATGTGGCCGTGCTCTCCGCATTCACCAAGCTCTACGGAATGGCGGGGTTGCGGTTAGGATATCTGATCAGCGGAAACGCCCAACTCCTCGAGGGGATTCGCCGGGCGGGGCAGGCGTGGCCCGTCTCCTCGGTCGCCGAGGCCGCGGGTATCGCCGCCCTGGAAGACGTCGAATACGTCTCGCGCACGCGCGATGTATTGGCGGGCGAGCGAGCGTGGCTTTCCCACGAGCTCTCCTCGCTCGGGCTTTCCGTCGTGCCGTCGGATGCGAACTTCCTTTTAGTCCGGACACCGGCGAAAGACATCCCCGAGCGCCTGTATAAACAGGGGGTTTTGGTCCGCACGTGCGACTCGTTTTCGGTACTGTCCCGTTTCTGGTGCCGCGTCGCGGTGCGCACGCGCAAGGAGAATGCCCGGCTTGCGATGGCGTTCGGCCGCGCGCTTCGGGCGGAAGGCGCATCGGGCGAAGGCGAACCCGACAAACGGGGCTGCGCTTCTTGCAGCGGCGCTATGGCGGGCGCGTATGGCCGAGGCTCGACGAAGGAGGTCGATACCCGTGGGTAGGGCGAAGCCCATCATGATCCAGGGCACCATGTCGAACGCGGGGAAGAGCCTGCTTGCGGCGGGGCTGTGCCGTGTGCTTTCGCAGGACGGCCTGCGCGTGGCTCCCTTCAAGAGCCAGAACATGGCGCTCAACAGCGGTGTCACGGCCGACGGGCTCGAGATGGGGCGCGCCCAGATCATGCAGGCCGAGGCGTGTGGCATCGTGCCCGACGTGCGTATGAACCCCATCCTGCTCAAGCCCGAAAGCGACCACCGAAGCCAGCTCATCGTGGCCGGCAAGGCGCAGGGAGCCTTCGCTGCGAGGGACTACTTCGCGCGAAAGAAGGCGCTCATGCCGCAGATTTTGGAGTCGTTCGATTCGCTCGCGGAGGAAAACGACGTCATCGTCATCGAGGGCGCCGGCAGCCCCGCCGAAATCAACCTTGCCGAAAACGACATCGTCAACATGGGGCTCGCGCGCGCCGTGTCCTCCCCCGTGCTGCTCGCGGGCGACATCGACCCAGGCGGGGTATTTGCCCAGCTCTACGGCACGGTCGCGCTCTTTGCGCCCGAGGATCGCGCGCTTTTGCGGGGGCTTGTTGTGAACAAGTTCCGCGGCGATGTGGAAATCCTCCGCCCGGGTTTGGCCCCGCTCGAGAAGATGTGCGGGGTTCCCGTCGTGGGGGTCGTGCCGTTTCTTACGCTCGACCTGGACGACGAGGACTCGCTCGCGCCGCGCCTATCTGCCCGCGAGGCGCGCGGCGTCATCGACGTCGCCGTCGTGCGCCTTCCGCATCTGTCGAACTTCACCGACTTCGACCCGCTTTCGCGCGTGCCCGGCATGGGGGTGCGCTACGTTTCCTCGACGACCGATCTGGGCCGACCCGACCTGGTGGTGCTTCCCGGCTCGAAGTCCACGCTCGACGACGCGCGCTGGCTTGCGGCTAGCGGCATCGGAGCCTGTGTACGCGCGCTTTCGGGCGCGGGCACGCCGGTGCTCGGCATATGCGGAGGCTACCAGCTTTTGGGAGACGAGCTTTCCGACCCGCACGGCAGGGAAGGCGCTGGCACCGCGCGCGGGCTCGGGCTCATCCCTGCAAATACGGTGTTCAAGGAGGAAAAGCGCCTCGCCCAGTCGGAGCTGCGCATCACGGGCGCCCAAGGCGCGTTCTCGGTGTGGAACGGCATGACGGCGCGCGGGTACGAGATTCACGACGGCGATACGACCGTCTCCTGCGCCCCTGCGGGCACGATTGGCGGCAAACCAGAAGGCGCGGCCTGCGGAAACGTGTTCGGAACCTATCTCCACGGCCTGTTCGACGAACCGGGGGTGGCACTCGCCCTCGCGCGCTCGCTCGCGCGCATGCGCGGCCTGCCCGAGAGCGTCGTGGGTGCTGAGGGCGCGGTGTCCGCGGCCGATCACCGTGCGCGCGAGTTCGACCGCCTGGCCGACTCCGTGCGCGGGGCGCTCGACATGGAGTATGTCTACCGCATTATCGAGGAGGGCGTATGATCCACGTGTATCATGGCGACGGCAAAGGCAAGACCACGGCGGCGATGGGGCTCGCCCTTCGCATGCTCGCCGCAGGCCGCCGCGTCGTCGTTGTGCAGTTCCTGAAAGACGGCGAAAGCGGGGAGGCGCGCCTGCTCGCCGAGCATTTCGGCGTGCCCGTGTTCGCGGGGAAGGCGTCGGACAAGTTTACCTGGTCCATGACGTCGGAAGAACTTGCCGCGACGCGCGAGTTGCACGATGGGAACCTCGCTTCCGCGCTCGCCGAGCTCGAGGGCGCGCAGGAGGGGCTGCTCGTGCTCGACGAGGCGCTCGACGCGCTTTCGAAGGGGCTTGTCGACGAGGCGCTCGTGGACCGCGCGCTCGATATGTCCGCGCGCGGCGTCGAAGTAGCGCTCACCGGGCGCGCGCCTTCCCGCAAGATCGTGGAGAAGGCCGACTACATAACCGAGATGCGGTGCGAGAAACACCCCTACGAGCAGGGGATATGTGCAAGGGAAGGAGTGGAGTACTAGATGGATTCCAAGGAGATGGCGCCCGGCGACATCGAGCGGCGCAGCTTTGAAATCATCACCGAAGAGCTCGGCGGCCGCACGTTCCCGCCGCTCGAAGAGCCCGTCGTGAAGCGCGTCATCCACACCACTGCCGACTTCTCGTACGCCGATTCCCTCGTGTTCACCCATGACGCCGCGCACTGTGCGCTCGACGCACTGCGCGCAGGGGCCACGGTGCTCACCGACACGAACATGGCGCTCGCAGGCATAAGCAAGCCCGCGCTCGCGAAGATCGGCTGCCAGGCCGTGTGCTTTATGGCCGACCCGGATGTCGCCGCAACGGCGCGCGCCGCGGGCACGACTCGCGCCGTTGCGAGCATGGACAAAGCTTGCGGCATCGAGGGTCCGCTCATCGTGGCCGTCGGCAACGCTCCCACAGCACTTCTGCGCCTCGCCGAGCTCATGGACGCGGGGAAGATCGCGCCCGCGCTCGTCGTTGGGGTGCCGGTTGGGTTTGTGAACGTGGTCGAGGCGAAAGAGGAGCTACTCGCGCGACGCGTGCCGGCCATCGTCGCGAGGGGTCGCAAGGGCGGCTCGACCGTGGCGGCCGCCATTATGAACGCGCTGCTCTACCAGATCACACGCCCAGGCGGCCCGAAGTGACGGCCCCCGCATCCGCGCCGGCGCTGCGCATCTTCGCCGGCACCACCGAGGGCCGCCTCCTGTGCGAATGGGCGAGCGGGGCGGGAATCCCCGCCCGTGCCTACGCGGCAACCGAGTACGGAGGCGAGCTTTTGGGCGAGCTTCCGGGCATCGAGGTGCATGCGGGCAGGCTCGACGAGGCCGACATGGAGCGTGAGCTTTCCGGCGCGCGCATCGTCGTCGACGCCACGCACCCCTTCGCTACGCTCGCAAGCGGCAACATCCGGGCCGCTTCGCTCGCCGTGGGTGCACGATGCCTGCGCCTTGCGCGCCCGGTCGAGGTGCTGCCCAAAGGCGTCGTGTCGGTCGCGTCGATCGCCTGCGCGGCGCGCTTTCTCTCCGAGAACCCGGGTCGCGCGCTTCTCACGACGGGGAGCAAGGAGCTTGCTCCCTACACGCGCGTCGCCGATTTCGCGGAGCGCTTCTTCGTGCGTGTGCTCCCTCTGCCCGGTGCTATAACGAAGTGCATCGACGCGGGGTTTTCGCCGTCGCACGTCATCGGCATGCAGGGGCCCTTCACCCGCGAGCTCAACGAGGCGATGCTTCGGCAGGTGGGCGCCCAGTGGCTTGTGACCAAGGACTCGGGAACCGTAGGCGGCACGGCCGAGAAGATCGCCTCCGCGCGCGACGTGGGAGCGCGCTGTATCGTGGTCGCCCGTCCCGCCGAGGGAGGCGGGGCCCTTTCGCTTAGGGAAGTGGAAGACGCGCTCTTACGGGAGTTTGCGCGCTAGGCGCTCGCCGCGCATGCGTGCCCTCCCGCCTGCGAGGAGGAGCGCCCCGAGCAAGCTCAACCCGTACAAGCCTGTCATCCGCCAATCGCTCGAGGACGACGCACGGAACTGGCGCAAGCAGCCCTTCAATAAGTTGCGGTGAAATAGCGTCTGTTTTTGCTGCTAAATAGCATATTCAGTCCCTAATTCACCGCAACTTGTTGGTGGTGGCTTACTGGTAGCGTAGGCATTCCACCGGGTCGAGCTTTGCTGCACGGCGAGCGGGGTAGAAGCCAAAGATTACGCCGATGCCGACCGATACGGCAAACGCGATCAACACTGTTGTAATGGAGAAGCTTGGCGTGATCGTCCCGGTAGCTCCAAACTCGCTCATGATGCCCGAGCTTGCGGCAAAGAACGTGAGTCCCCATGCCAGCAGATAGCCAATCAGGACACCCAACAGTCCGCCGGTGACGCACAGCGCCGAGGACTCGGCCAAAAACTGCGCGGTGATATCGCGACGACTTGCGCCCAGGGCACGGCGAATGCCGATCTCACGGATGCGCTCAGTCACGTTGGTGAGCATCATATTCATAATGCCGATACCGCCGACAAGCAGCGAGATGCTGGCGACAGCGCCCATGATGAGCGAGAACGCGCCCATAAAGGAGTTGAGTGCATCGATGGCGCTTTTCATGGAGGTCGCCGATACACTGTCGTACTCATCATCTTCCGCGATGCCCTTCATTGCGCGCACCTTGGACTCGATGGTCTTACAAAGCTCGTCCATGTCTGTGCCCTCGGCGGCAAGAGCCGTCACGCTGGGGAATGAAGGATTTTCGTCGCCAAACAGGCCTGAGATGGTTTCGCGCGGCATATACAGCGTGAGCGAGCCCATGGAGTCGTTGCCGCCATCAATCACGCCTATAATCTGCACCTCGCCGTTGGCCACCTTGATGGTTTTCCCCAGCGCATCCTGTTCGTTGCCGTAAAGCTGATCAGCGCCGCCGCGGCTGATGAGCGCCACGCGCGAGCCCGATTGGGACTCGGCCTGGGAATAGGTGCGCCCCGCAACGAGCTTGCTGGCCCCCACGGCGTCGAGCATGTTGCTATCGACACCCTGTGCCATGACGGTATAGCTTTTATCGCCGGTCTTGTACTCGGTGTACGCGCTGTCGACAATTCCGATCTGCTCTATTTGCGGCACCAGTTTTTGAAGCTTCTGAACGTCAGAATCGGTGAGTTCTTGCGACGAATAGATTTGCACCATGCGTGCCGCATTGAGGCCCAGACTGTTGACCAGGCTGTTTTGGATGCCGCCGATGAGCGAAGTCATGGCGATAACCGAGGCAATGCCGATGACAATGCCCAGGATGGTGAGTAGACTGCGCCCCTTGTTGGCCTCGAGCGAGTGAAGGGCTTCCTGGATGAGATCGCGGGCGCTCATGCCATCTCTCCTTTCGGCGGGTTGGCGGAGGCGGAAATCATGGGCAGGCTATCTACGGCGCTGCGCAGGGTCCGCGGTGCATGTGGAATATACGCGCCGTCGTGAATGCGACCGTCGCGGATGGTCACGGCACGATCGGCCTCGGCGGCGATGCCGGGGTCGTGTGTGATAAGCACGATGGTTTTGCCGCGCTTCTGGAGCTTATGGAAGGTCTCCATCACAAGCGCTCCGGTAGCGGAGTCCAGGTTTCCCGTCGGCTCGTCAGCCAGAATGATGGGCGGATCATTGACGAGGGCGCGCGCGATTGCGACGCGCTGCATCTGGCCGCCCGAGAGCTCGGATATGCGGTGGTCCCAGTGGTCGACGGGCAGCGTGACAGCCTGCAGCGCGTGCACGGCGCGCATCTCGCGCTGGCTACGGGGCACATTGGTGTAGGCCAGCGGCAGCATCACGTTTTCGATAACCGACAGGCGCGGCAGCAGGTTGAAGCTCTGAAAGACAAAGCCAATGCTCAGGGCGCGGACTTCGGTGAGCTCGTCATCATCGAGCTCGGCCACGTTGAGCCCTTGCAGGTAGTAGTCGCCCGCCGTCGGCTTATCCAGGCAGCCTAGGATGTTCATGAGGGTTGATTTGCCCGAGCCCGAGGGGCCAGTAATGGCGACGAACTCGCCGGGATCTACCGCCAGTCTCACGTTATGCAGGATGTGGGCGCAACCTGCCTCGCTTTCAAAGATGCGGTGCACGTTGCGGATGTCGATAACGGGACGCATTACATGCCCTCGTCGTCAGACATGCTGCCCGAATCCGTGCTGTAGCCGCCGTCAGCCGTTGCGTCCGCTCCGGTGTCCATGACGAGGGTGTCGCCATCGCGCAGCTTGGTAATCGGCACGTTAGGGTTGATCTCGTTGCCCTGGTCGTCGCGCTTGACCTGTGTCTTGCCGACTACGGCTTCGTTGTCGTTTTGCGTCACGACGGTCACTTTCACGCGGCGGGTCTGTTTGCCCTCGTCATCGGTTGCCACGTTGACGTAATAGTGTTCGCCGTCTTCGGTCATGAGCGCCATCGTCGGCACCATCACCACGTCGTCGAGCTGCTCGGTCACCACCGAGACCTCGGCCGTCATGCCCGGCTTCAGGCGCGCGTCGGGCGCCTCGATGAGGATGTCGACGTTAAAGGTTACGCTGCCGCCGCCACCGTTAGCGGCGTCGGAGTTTGCCACCGACGCGATAGCCGTGACGGTGCCCTGGCTCACGATATCGGGAAACGCGGGATACGTGACGTTGGCGCTCTGCCCAACGGCGATCTTGGCGATGTCCTTTTCTCCCACCTGTACGGTCACCTTCATCTTGGATAGGTCGGCGATCTGCATGCACTGCTTGCCACCGCTCGTATCACTTTCGCCCATAATCATGCCGCCTGTTACCGTGGCGCCCACCTTGGCGTTGAGCTCCACGATGCTGCCCGAGCTCGGGGCCGTGACCGTACGGCTGGCGGCCTTGGCGTTCGCCTGATCGAGGTTTGCCTGGGCCGAAGCGAGGCTGCGCTGCGCGGCCGATACGGCGTTCGTGTCCGCTGATGCGTCGGAGACGCCAGCCGCTGCGGAAGCTCCATCGACGTCCGTCGTTGGGGTGGCCTGAGCGGCAGCTGCGGCTTTCTTCGCATTAGCGAGGTCTTCTTGAGCGGCAGCAACTGCACGCTGTGCCTCGGCAACGTTGCGATCGAGCTCGTCGTTTTTAATGGTCATAAGCACGTCGCCCTCGTTGACGGATTGGCCCGCCTGCACGTTGATCGAATCGACCGTGCCGTCGACAGAAGGGGAGACCACTGAGGACGAAATTGGTTTGAGCTGGCCTTTCGCCTCGACCGTTGTGGTAAACGTGCCCTCGGTCACCATGTCGGTCACAGGCCCGCTAGTGCCCTGTGGCTGCGCATTGATAACCAGGGTCACGACAACGGCGATGGGCACAATGGCGGCCACGACGCCGGCCGCAATGCCGCGTCGGATGAGCTTTTTGCGTCGACGTTCGGCACGTTTTGCCTTGAGCTTGGCATATGCCTCTTCATCGGAAATCTCGGTCGCATCGTTCGCGCGTCCGCTCTGCTTATCGGCATGTACGTTTGTAATCAGAGGAATCGTTTCGGTGACATCTTCGAGCGTGTGCTCGGTATCATCCGGGCCCGGGGTGGTCGTGGGGAC
>NZ_JBDMHA010000002.1:0-47169 GCF_039752985.1 Collinsella aerofaciens | reverse complement strand
ACCACACACAGGCCGACTTTGATGCAGTCGTGAAGTGCCTTGGCGTCTGCCAGGCGCAGGTTGATGCAGCCGTGGCTGCCGCACCATTTGTACGACTCGGCGTTATCGAAGCTCTTGTCGTTTTGCCAGGTGGCATCATGGAAGCCGATCATGTTGCCCTCAAACGGCATCCAGTAGCTCACCGGACTCTCGTATTTGGGCTTGCCGGTCTCGGGGTCCTTGGCTCCGATCAGGGTGCTGCCGCCGTCGTTGCTGTTGATCTGCCAGACGCCCTCGGGCGTGGCGTCCTCGCCCGGCTTGCCCGAGATAAAGTTGGCCTCCCAAACGATATTTCCGCTCTCGTCATAGTAGCGCGCGTGCTGTTCGGACAAGTCGACGTCGATATACGCCTTCCAGTCGGGCTCTCCCTTTGCGGTAAAGGTGTCGGCCTTCTGGGAGTACTTGATCTCGATTTCGCCAGTCTGCTGGTTGTTAATGGCGTCCTCGACCTGCTTGGCGAGCGAGCTGCTGTCGATGGACCAACCAAAGTCACCGCCTTCGACGGCGCACTGCTTGCTATCGGCGCGCGTCCACCAGCGAGTGGAGCCCACGGTATTAAAGCCGTTAGCGAGCTCGGCTGCCCAGCTGCTGATCTGCGTCGTATCGAGCGTTGGGTTGGCCGGATCGGCAAAGCTGATCCACTGCAATACGGAGCTGCCATCAACCTTGCCAGCATCCTCGCCGTTGAGCTTGAGGGTCACGTTGACGCCCAGGAAGTTGTTGGCGGCATCGCATGCGGCCTGAATCTGATCATCGGTCAGCGTTCCATTGAGCGGCTCATAGGCATCGTTGCCGAGCTTGGAAAGATCTACGGTCTCGGCCAGCGAGGCAAGCTCGAGCTCGGCATATTTAATGACATGCTCGCGGTTGAGTTTTTCGTTGGAGCGCGCCTTCTCGACGGTAAACTTGCCGGCCTGCTCGTCATAGGAGCTATTTGCCTCGAACGTGCCCGAACGGCCCTCGTTAAACTCGTCGATGGCGGCGCCCAGATCCTTCTCAAACTTCTTTTGGTCAAAGGTGTCGGAGAGCATGGACAGGTCGACGTCTTGATCAAGATCGACTTCGTTGGAGGTAGCGGTTGTTTTGGTCTTGCCGCTTAAGGATTCCACAAGGCGGACCGGCCATACAAAGGCTTCGTTGTGGCTGATAATCTCTTTTGCGGCAGCTTCACCGTCGACGATGGGCTCATCGGACTCGGGCTGATAGGTCCAGTTAAAGTCATCGCCTGTCACGGTGAGCTTATAGTGCTTCCATGCCGAGTTGACCTTGGTGGCGGCAGACGAAGCGTTGGAGAACGAGACGTCGACGCCGGCGATGGTGGTGTTGGGGTAGGCTACCTGCGAAAATGCTACGACGCCTACGATATAGACAATGACGATTAGACCCAGGACGACAAAGAGCGTCGTCTTTTTGCCCGACTTATTGTTGCCGGCGGACTTGCGCGCGGGGCCGCGATCGCCTCGAGCGTGCGTGGGGGGCTGCTTGGGCGCATTGCCGTTTGCCTGGTGCTGCTGACGTTGTTGACGCTGCTGTCGCTGTTGGTTCGGGCGTTGAGAAGCGTTTGCCGCACCACGCTGCTGACCGTGGCTCGGCGCGATAGGACGCGGCGACTGAACGCCTCCGGCGTGCCTGCTCGGCTGCTGCGGATCGGGAATCAGTTGAGTTCGATCGTTTTGCGACATCGTATGCATATCCTTCGATTTTCGCCTTGCGGTTCATCGTGTTTTTACTGGGCTTGCATTATAGCGATTGCCCTGCTGTTTGTGGTACGGAAACGGTGGCATTCAAAAGAGGTGGGACATTTGTCCCACCTTTGAGTCGTTCTTTGTCGCTATCCGCACACGCCGCATTTTGCACAGGCCGAAAGTGCGGCCGGAGCCTGCGCGATGCCGCCCTTTGCCGTCTCGCGCAGCGTGGCTGGCAACGCGTGGCCCACCGAGAGCATGACATGTGCCATCTGGTCAAACGGCACCAAGCTCTTAATGCCTGCGAGGGCGAGTTGTGCCGAGCTAAAGGCCGCTGCCACGCCGATGGCGTTGCGGTTTTGGCAGGGCACCTCCACGAGGCCACCGACGGGGTCACAAACGAGGCCCAGCAGGTTACTCAGCGCGATGGAACTGGCGTCGAGCGCCTGCTCGGGCGTGCCGCCGAGCATCTGCACCAGCGCGGCGGCCGCCATGGCGGCGGCGCTTCCCACCTCGGCCTGACAGCCGCCCTCAGCGCCGGCGACGCAGGCGCTTGTGGTGAGGTTGAGGCCGATGGCGGCTGCGCAGTAGAGCGCGTCCATGACCTGCTCGTCGTCGAGCTGCAGGCGATCGGCGAGCGCCAGCACGCAGCCGGGCACAACACCCGCGGATCCTGCCGTCGGAGCTGCGACGATTACGCCCATCGTGGCCGAGCGCTCGAGCACGGCCATGGCGCGGGCTACGGCGTCGGTCTGGACGGTGCCCATCAGGCTCGTGCTCAAATCGTTGCGGCCGGTGGCATCGACGAGTTTGGCCTCGCCGCCGATAAGCCCGCCGAGCGATCGCTGCGGATTGGCGATGGGGGCCGTGGTCTCCTCCCGCATGACGTCGAGCACGCGACGCATGGCGTCGACGGCGTGGGCTTCGCCGGTCAGGCGCGCCTCACGCACGGCCATGACGGCGCCGATGCTGAGCCCCAGTTCCTCGCACGCATCGAGCAGCTGCTCGCCGTCGTCGAAGATCTCCTTGGCCGAGACGCCGGGGGAGAGCGACGAGGCAGAACCGGGGAGCTCGATAAAGGTCGCGTAATCGACATTGTCGAGCTTGCGTAACATGGGGACGACGGTGTCGTCGGGCGCACCGTCGGTCTCAAAGACGGAGTAGGCCTGGCCGCCCACTTCGGTTCGGTAGGTGCGGCAGAAGGCGATGTTCACGTGGGCGTAGGCGAGCAGGTTCGTGAGCGCGGCGAGCACGCCGGGAACGTCCTTGTGCGCCACGAAGAGCGTGGAATACATGCCCGAGATGTCGACGCCGACGCCGTTAATGCGGCTGATGCGCATCTTGCCGCCGCCCAGGCTCTCGCCGCGGACCTGCGCCGTGGCGCCCGTGTCGTCGACCATATCGATGTCGACGGTGTTGGGGTGGATGGAGGCGTCGTCGCCCTTGATGTCAAAGTGATATTCGAGGCCCTGCTCGCGAGCGAGGTCGAAGGCCTGCTTGATGTTCTCGTCATCGGTGTCGAGGCCCAGGATGCCCGCGACGAGCGCACGGTCGGTGCCGTGGCCGCGGTAGGTGTGGGCGAAGGAGTTCCATAGGCCAAAGGTGACTTTGGCGATGCGGCCTTCTAACAGGCTGGCGGCAACTTGGGCGCAGCGCAGGGCGCCGGCGGTGTGCGATGAGCTGGGGCCGACCATGACGGGGCCCAAGATCTCGAATGCCGAGGTCGTAGCTAGTGTTTGCGGCTTGCCTGCCATGGGTGCTCCTTTAATCTGTCCCGTCGTCCCGAGGGGCGGGGCATAAGGTCGCCTGCTCGGACAGTCCTGCTCGCACGGAGAGCACATTAAGTGCTCTCCGGCTCGTGCGGAACTCGCGATCGACCTTATGCCCCGCCCCTCGGGACTAAGGATACATGGTTGGAGTTGCTATACTGCAAAATTTATCGGCCTGTGACCTATTCCATGTTCCAGGTCGGCTCATCTTCGCTACCGGTTAAATAAAAAAAGAAGTACCGGTTGGAACCGGTACTTCTTTTGAAAGTGCATATGTTGTTGTGACCTTAGCGGTTCTTAATTACAGGCCGCAGGCTGCTTTGAGTTCTTCGACTCGGTCGGTTTTCTCCCAGGTGAAGTCGGGGTCTTCGCGGCCGAAGTGACCGTAGGCTGCTGTCTTTTCGTAGATGGGGCGACGCAGGTCTAGGTCGCGGATGATTGCACCCGGGCGCAGGTCGAAGGTCTTCTCTACGGCCTCAACGATCGTGTCCTCGGCAACCTTGGCGGTTCCGAAGGTGTCGACCATGATTGAAAGGGGCTTGGAAACGCCGATGGCGTAGGCAAGCTCGACTTCGCAGCGGTCGGCCAGACCGGCGGCGACCACGTTCTTGGCGACCCAACGCGCGGCATACGCGGCGGAGCGATCAACCTTGGTGCAGTCCTTGCCGCTAAAGGCGCCGCCGCCGTGACGGCCGTAGCCGCCGTAGGTATCGACGATGATCTTGCGGCCGGTGAGGCCCGTGTCGCCCATGGGGCCGCCCACGACAAAGCGACCGGTGGGGTTCACGTAGATGTCCGCGTTGTCCCACGGCATGTTCTCAGCGGCCATGACCGGGGTGATGACGTGCTCGATGAGGTCGGCCTTGATCTTGCCCATGTCCTCGATCTCGGCGGCGTGCTGCGCGGAGATGACGATGGTCGTGACCTCGACGGGCTTACCATCTTCGTAGCGCACGGTGACCTGGGTCTTGCCGTCGGGACGCAGATAGGCGAGGGTACCGTCGTGACGCACGGCGGCCAGGCGCTCGGCCAGGCGGCTTGCCAGGTAGTGCGGCATGGGCATGAGGGTCTTGGTCTCGTTGGAGGCATAACCGAACATCATGCCCTGGTCGCCGGCACCGATCAGGTCGATCGGGTCGGTGGTAGCGCCGGTCTGGGTCTCGAAGGACTCGTCGACGCCCTGGGCGATATCGGGCGACTGCTCGTGGATGAGGCTCATGACGCCGCAGGTGTCGCAGTCAAAACCGAATTTGGCGCGGTTGTAGCCAATGCGGCGGATAACGCCGCGGGCGATTTCCTGTACGTCGACGTAGGCCTGGGTGCGAATCTCGCCGGCGACGATGACGGTGCCGGTGGTCACGAGGGTCTCGCAGGCGCAGCGGACGTTCTCCACGTTGGCAGGCACGCCGTTGGGGGCGATGTAGCCCTGCTCCTGCAGCTCTATTTCTTTGGCGAGGATTGCGTCGAGGACGGCGTCGCTGATTTGGTCGGCGATCTTATCGGGATGACCTTCGGTCACCGACTCCGACGTAAACACAAAGGACCCGTGTTGGGGTGGGATGGAACGAAGTTCTTCTGACATGATTGTCCTTTCAAAACGCGTCCCGGCGACCGTTACCATTCCGCCGGGCTCTGTATGCAAGGGGACATCATAGCGCGTAAATCCAACATTCACACCCTTTCCGCACCCACTCCTTTCCGCACCCACTCATTGGGGACAGGCTTAAATGACCAGTCGGGTGCTCATTGGGTAGTCATTTAAGCCTGTCCCCAATGAGTAGGTCGATGCCCTTTGTGCGGAGGTGGGCATTGTTGCTTTATACTGGTGCAGTTAGACATCCATCCTGCAATCGAGGAGATTTCCATGGCATCAGACGTTCGCGTCCGCTTTGCACCCTCACCGACGGGCAAGCTGCACATCGGCGGCGCCCGCACCGCTATCTATAACTGGGCTTTTGCCCGCGCAAACGGCGGCACGTTCATCCTGCGCATCGACGACACCGACCCCACCCGTTCCACCGACGAGAACACGCAGATCATCCTGCGCGCCATGCGTTGGCTGGGCCTGGACTGGGACGAGGGTCCCGAGGTGGGTGGCGACTTTGGTCCCTATGCCCAGACCGAGCGCCTGGACCTGTACAAGCAGGCCGCCCAGAAGCTCTGGGATGAGGGCAAGGCCTATCCCTGCTTCTGCACCAAGGAGCAGCTCGACGCCGATCGCAAGGCCGCTCAGGAGCGCAAAGACCCCTTCCAGGGCTATCAGCGCCGCTGCCGCGATCTTGATCCCGAGGAGGCACGCCGCCGCATCGAGGCCGGCGAGCCCTACGTCCTGCGCATCAAGGTGCCCGAGGACCGCGGCGACGTCGTCATCCATGACGCCGTCCACGGCGAGGTGACCTTCGACGCCAAGGAGCTCGACGACTTTGTCATCTTCCGCTCTGACGGCACGCCCACGTACAACTTCGCGACCGTCGTCGATGACGCCATGATGAAGATTACCCATGTCATTCGTGGCGACGACCACCTGTCCAACACCCCGCGCCAGGTCATGGTCTACGAGGCCCTCGGTGCGCCCGTGCCCACGTTTGCCCATATCTCCATGATCCTGGGTGCCGACGGCAAGAAGCTCTCCAAGCGCCATGGCGCCACCTCGGTGGAGGAGTACCGCGATGCCGGCTACCTGCCCGACGCCTTCGTCAACTACCTGGCGCTGCTCGGCTGGTCGCTCGACGGCGAGACCACGATCATCCCGCGTGATGTCCTGGCCAGCAAGTTCTCGCTCGACCGCATCTCCAAGAACCCGGCGACCTTCGATCCCAAGAAGCTCGACTGGGTCAATGCTGAGTACATCAACGGCATGACCGATGCCCAGTTTGCCGACGAGATCATGGTCCCCGAGCTGCACGAAGCAGGCCTCATCGAGGGCAACGTCGAGTACGGCGAGGACTGGATCGACGCGCTCGCTGCCATCGTCAAGCCGCGCACCAAGATGCCGGCCGACGCCGTGACCGTCGCCGCTCCCATCTTCGCTACGGCCGATACGCTCGAGTATGATGAGAAGTCCGTCAACAAGGGGCTGGCCAAGGAAGGCATGAGTGCCATCCTGGATGCCGCCAAGGTCGCGCTCGAGGGTGTTACCGAGTGGACGGCTGCCAACATCGACGCCGCGCTTGAGCCGCTGCCCGAGCAGATGGACCTTAAGAAGCGCGTGGTGTTCCAGGCCGTGCGCGTCGCCGTTTGCGGCAACATGGTGAGCCCTCCGCTGGGCGAGACCATGGCGCTCGTCGGCCGCGACGACTGCCTGGCGCGCATCGACCGCGCCCGCACGATGGCGCTGTAGCAGTAGCGTAAACGCATGTATCTGAGCCCCGCTCACCCGAGCGGGGCTCTTGTTTCTAAAGACGTATGGGATGGGAGGTGCAGAGACCATGGCTGAGCAACTTTCGCTGTTTGGTTCGCCGGAACCTAAGGAAGCTCCGAAGTCCGCGGCCCCTGCTGCCGCCCCGGCGCAGCCCGAGCCCGCATCTGAGCCCGTCGCCGCCTACGCGAGCGTGGTTCTCGACATCCCGACCCGTGCGCTGTCCGAGCCGTTTGCCTACGGCATTCCGCAGTCACTCGCCAACGATGCCCAGATCGGCTCCACCGTCCTAGTCCATTTTGGCAACCGTGCGGCCGCGGGCTATATCGTCGACATCGCGCCCGAGCTTGCCAACCTACAAGGTAACGACGCCCTCGACCCCGCGCGCATCAAGCCTATCGAGGCTATCCTCAGCAAGCCGCTCTTTACCGCTGAGGCTGCACGCATTGCGCGCTGGATGAGTCGCGAGTACGTCGCGACGCTTTCCGAGTGCCTGCGCCTATTCTTGCCTCCGGGTGGAAGTCCGCGCGTGGTCAAGGGCGATGACGGCGTGTGGACCGTTGAGCGCCCCGCCGTCAAGCCTATCCAAAACCGCTGGGTGATGCTTACGCCCGATGGCTTTGACTATACGCCGCCCAAGACTGCCGTTCGCCAACGCCAGCTCATCGAGGCGCTTCAGTGCGGCCCCGTCACGACGCGCGATCTCAACCTGCTCTACAACAACATGTCGGCGACCATCAAGGCGCTCGAAAAACGCGGCGTCGTGGTGGTGGAGGAGCGCCGCGCCTGGCGTGGCTGCAGCGAGCAGACCACGTTGTCCTCGGCAAGCGGCAAGGCGCCGGTCGCGCTCACGAACGGCCAGCAGCAGGCGCTCGCGCAGATTGAGCGTGCTCGCCTGGACGCACACGGCGATGTGGTCCTTGTCGACGGCGTCACCGGATCCGGTAAAACCGAGGTCTACCTCTCCGCTATCGAGCGCGTGCTCGCGGCCGGGCGCTCAGCGTGCGTGCTTGTGCCCGAGATCTCGCTGACGGCTCAAACCGTCGGCCGCTTCCGTTCGCGCTTTGGCGAGACGGTCGCGGTCTTCCATTCCCGTCTTTCGGCCGGTGAGCGCCTGGACCAGTGGGATATGGTCGCAAGTGGCGCCGCCCGTGTTGTCGTCGGCGCGCGTTCGGCACTCTTTTGCCCGCTCAGCGACCTGGGCCTCATCATCATCGACGAGGAGCACGAGACCAGCTACAAACAGGGCTCCAGTCCGCGCTACCATGCGCGCGAGGTGGCGGCCGAGATGGCGCGCCGCTATCGCTGCCCGCTCGTGCTGGGCTCGGCCACGCCTTCTGCCGAGGCCCTCGACCGCTGCCGCCGCGGCACGTACAACGGTGCCACCTGGACGCGTGTCGAGATGCCCGAGCGCCCGGGACACGCCGTGTTGCCCACGGTCCGCATTGCCGACCTGCGCCGCGAGTTCTCGCACGGCAGCCGCTCCATGTTTTCAAAACCGCTGATGGAAGGTTTGGAACGCGTGGTCGAACGCCGCGAGAAGGCCGTTCTGCTGCACAACCGCCGCGGTTTTGCGCCGTTTTTGATGTGCCGCGAGTGCGGTTGCGTTCCCACCTGCAACCACTGCTCCACCGCGCTCACGTACCACGAGCGCACGCATACGCTGCAGTGCCACACCTGCGGATCGTCCTGGCACGTGCAGCCCTATCCGGCGCCCACGAGCCGCTGTCCCAAATGCGGCAGTCGTTATCTGGCAAAAATGGGCCTGGGCACGCAGCAGATCGAGGACGCGCTGCACCAGATGCTGCCCGAGGATGTCGCCATCATTCGCATGGATGCCGATTCCACGCGTGGCAAGGACGCGCACAAAAAGTTGCTCGAGCAGTTCGATGCCGCCGATTGCGCGGTGCTGCTGGGCACACAGATGATCGCCAAGGGCCTCGACTTTCCCGAGGTCACGCTTGTGGGTGTGGTCAATGCCGACTTTGCGTTAAAGCTGCCCGATTTTAGAGCGGGGGAGCGCGCCTACGATTTGCTGGAGCAGGTCGCGGGCCGTGCCGGACGCGGCGATCGCCCTGGCGAGGTCGTCATCCAGACCTATCTGCCCGAGGACCCGGTCATTCGCGCCGTCGCCGAGCACGACCGTTCGATCTTTACCGACTACGACCTGGACCAACGTCGCGACGCGCTGTATCCGCCCTTCGTGCGCCTGGTCAACATTTTGGTGTGGTCCGCGAACGCGGATGACGCTCAGGACTATATCGGGCGCATCGCAAAGCTGCTCAAGCGCCGTTGGCATGCCGCCGCTCCCGACTTTTTGCGGGCGGGGAGTGCCGTGCCCCAGGTGCTTGGCCCGGCTTCGTGTGTAATCGAGAGAGCCAAGGACCGTTATCGCTTCCACCTGCTTGTGAAGTCGCCCGTGGGGTACCATGTCTCTGATGATATCGATGCCTGCCTCAAAGAGGCGGGCTCCGTGCGCGGCGTGAGCGTGAGCGTTGACGTCGACGCCTATGATTTGATGTAACAACCCGAAAGGATGGCCATGGAAGCCAACGGAATCGTACTTTCGCCCGACCCTCGTCTGCGTCAGGAGTGCGCCGTCATCGAGGAGATTACCCCGGCGATCGAGGCACTTGCCGAGAAGATGATGAAGATGATGTTCGACAACGGCGGTTGCGGCCTGGCCGCCCCGCAGATTGGCGAGCTCATTCAGCTCGTCACCATCGACTGCGACTACAGCGACAAGAATGACTACGACCCGTACGTGCTCATCAACCCTGTTATTGTTGAGCAGAGCGACCATCTCGTTCCATTTAGCGAGGGCTGCCTTTCCATCCCCGGCATTAGCTGCGAGATTGAGCGCCCCGATCATGTCGTCGTCGAGGCGTACGACCTGGACGCCAACCTGATTCGCTATGAGGCCACTGGCGACCTGTTCTGCGTGTGTCTGCAGCACGAGATTGATCACCTGCACGGCAATACCATGTTCGAGCGACTGAAGCCCATGCAGAGGCTCAAGGCCGTCAAGGAGTACCAGGACGCCCTGGCCCGCGGCGCTCGACCGGGCGAGACGGAGTAAGTCGTCCGTCCCCTTCCGCCGCAGGGCTTAGGTTTTGCTCCATGCTCAAACAGTCCTGCTCGCACGAAGAGCACATTAAGTGCTCTTCGGCTCGTGCGGAACTGCGCGTGGAGCAATAACCTAAGCCCTGCGGCGGAAGGGGACTGCGTTTTCATGCTCCTTTTCGCCCAGGTGCCGTCGGGCCAGGGAAGGGCGTCTTCGCTGATAGGTGCTTTGTTGGGAGGGCTGCTTTTATGCGGCTCTTTCTTTGGCTTTGGGTATATTTGTTCTTGTTGAACTGTTATTGCGGATGGGCTGGGTACTTGGCTTTCCGCTGTTATTTGTAGCCGTCTCGGCTTTTGTTGAGGGGAGACGTTCTTTATGCGTATTGTGTTTATGGGTACGCCTGATTTTGCTGTACCTTCGCTGACTTCGCTTGTTGAGGCTGGCAACGAGATTGCGCTTGTTGTTACTCGTCCCGATGCTGTTCGTGGGCGTGGTAAGAAGCTCGAGCCTTCTCCTGTTAAGGCTAAGGCGCTCGAGCTGGGTTTGCCTGTTGTTGAGACTAATCGCATGACGCCTGAGGTTGTTGAGGCACTTCAGGCTACCCAGGCTGACATTTTCTGCGTGGCTGCTTATGGCTGCATTTTGCCTGATGAGGTGCTGCATATGGCACCGCTCGGCATTGTGAATGTTCATGCTTCGTTGCTGCCTCGTTGGCGTGGGGCTGCTCCTATTCAGCGTGCGATTCTCGCTGGTGACGAGGTTGCTGGCGTTTCCATTATGCGCATCGGGCATGGCGTGGATACTGGTGCTTATTGTGCTCAGGCTTCCACGTCGGTTGCCGGTAAGCATGCCGAGGCACTGACCATGGAACTTGCTGAGCTTGGCGGCAAGCTGCTTGCCGATACGATTCCTTCGCTTGCCGATGGCACCGCCGTGTGGACTGAACAGGATGAGTCGCTCGTCACTCACGCCGCCAAGATTTCTAAGCAGGAGATGCGTCTGGATCCTCAGATGGCGGCGCTTGATTGCGTGCGTCATGTGCTTGCCTCGTCCGATACCGCTCCCGCTCGTTGCGTGATTGCCGGCAAGACCGTTCGCGTGCTCGATGCAGCACCGGCAGATGTGTCGCTTGGCGAGGGACTCGTCGCCGTTCAGGCCAAGCGCCTCTACCTGGGCCTTTCCGATTGCGCGGTCGAACTACTCGAGGTTAAGCCCGATGGCAAGCGTGCTATGGCTGCTTCTGCCTGGGCTGCCGGCCTGCAGGGTGCGGATCTTTCGTGGGGTGTTTTGTCATGAGCAAGTTGTCTCCCGCGCGCAAGCTCGCGCTTGATGTTTTGATGGAGGCCGATCGCCGCGGCATGTACGCGCGCGACATGCTCTCGTCCCGTGCTTCGGCCAAGGCCATTGACCAGCGCGATTCTGCTTTTGCCGCTCGTTTGGCACTTGGCGTTGCAGCCACCCAGGGCATTTTGGACGAGCTGCTCGACCAGTTTCTCGATAAGCCCAAAAAGGTCGCGCCGCGCGTGCGCATGGCCCTTCGTATCTCGGCCTTCGAGATGCTCTATCTGCATACGCCGGGTCACGTTGCGGTGAGTCAGGGCGTTGAGCTTGTGCGTAGCGGCGCTAAGTCTGCCGCCGGTTTGGCCAATGCTGTGCTGCATAAGGTTGCGGACAACGTCGAGGATTTTGCCGCCGCTGCGGATGCCGATGATTCCGAGCGCCGCCTGGTGCGTCTGTCTCGCTTGATGGGCCTGCCGCGCTGGCTATGCGCTCGCATTGTGGCATCGTTCGACACGCCCGAGGGCGCGCTCAACTTTGCCGGCAATCTGGCTCCCGCGCCGCTCGCTTTGCACGAGAACGCTTTTGCCACCAAACCCGACCTGTATATCTCGCAGCTTGTTGCGCCCGTGTTCCCGGGCTGCCATGCACCGGTCGATGCGCAGGTCACGGTTGCGTCCGGCGTTTTTGAGCGCGCTGCTGCGGTTGCCTCGGACCTTAACGCCCAGCTCATCGCTACCGCGGCGACCCGTCCCGGGCGCTGCCTGGAGATTGGTGCCGGCCGCGGCACCAAGACCTATGTGATGATGTGCCAGGCCAAACGTGCTGGGTACGAGCGCCAGCATACCGCGCTCGATTTGCACGAGCGCAAGTGCGACCAGAATCTCGCGCGTCTGCGCAAGGCAGGCATCCAGGGTGTTCGCACGGTCTCGGGCGATGCCTGCGAGCTCAATGAGGTGCTCACGTCCTTTGATGCCATGCTTGGCAAACCTGCCCTGTTCGATACAGTTTTTATCGATGCCCCGTGCTCGGGTACAGGGACCATGCGCCGTCATCCCGAGATTCCGTGGCGTCTGACCGAAAACGATGTGACGGTTGAGCTGCCCAAGTTGCAGTTGACGATGCTCAAGGAAGCCGCCGCGCGCGTGGCTGCCGGCGGTGAGCTCATCTATGCCACCTGCTCGGTCTTTGACGAAGAGAACACACAGGTCGTGGATGCCTTCCTGGCTTCTCCCGAGGGTGCCGGCTTTACCGTGGCGCCGCTCACCGAAGCCCAGATTCTGCAGCTTCCCGATTTTGCGCAGGCCAAGAAGCTGGTTGCCGTCCGCCAAAACGACCGAGGCCTCTTCCAGAGCGTGCCGGTAAACGCCGATTCCTACGACGGCCACTTCTGCGCCCGCCTGGTCCACAAGTAACTACTAAGTTGCGGTGAAATAGGGATTGAATAGCGGCTTCTACCCGCCAAACAGTCCTTATTTCACCGCAACTCATAAGGAAGATTTTTCTGGGACTGGGATTAATAAATCGGATATGAAAGTAAGCGGTTGGGTTTGGTAAGTTTCTGGATGCATGAACCGCTCGCAGATTTAATATTGAGGGGTTAAAATGATCGATCTTAATAGTGACAAGATTGACAATCCTGAAGATAATACTCAGGAAAATGAAAAGGTTGAGAATTCTTCGATTAAAAAGCGGGTAATTATTGGTGCCCGTATTGTTGCTCTGCTCATTGCTGGTTGTGTCGGTGGTTATGCTGGTTACAATTACAAACAAGCATGTAGTGAACATAATCAGCAGGTTGAAGTTTTGTATTCAAAGGCTAGCGATAGTGTTGCTGCCTTTAAGGCTGATCTTGGGTTACTAACTTTTGAGCAACGTCTTGATACCATTAAAAATGCTCAAAATAATAAAGAGATTTTGAATAAAGAAATCTCTAATGACAGTTTTAAGTATGCGGATGGCACTTCCCCTGATTGGACAAAGTTGCTCAATAAATACGATTCCATTATTAAAGACTGTCGTAATGCTCAAAATGATGAGTGGAATACTTCTGTAACTGACCATGTTAATTTTGATGTAAATTCTACTGAAGATACTGACTCTCTCCAACAGCATATTAATAGCCTCAATGGTCTTCTTAATGATATTTCTAATAAAGATAATCAGAAGCTTATTTTTGAAGATGCCAAAAAGGATTCTAATCTGTTCATTGATCAAATCAATGAACAGATTAGTCGTTATCAAACTCGTATTGATGATGTAAATAAGGCAAAAGCAGAGGCTGAGGCGAAGACTCAAGAGGAAGTGGCGCAGACTCAGCAGCAGGCTTCTCAGCAAAATAATTATTCCAACAATTCTTATAGCGGTAATAATTATTCTGGTGGAAGCGGCTATTCGGGAGGCTCCTCTAACGGCGGCGGTAAAGTAGTCATTAAAACTCTGGATGTTTATGACGAAAATGGCAATTATGTGGGGTCTACTCATTGGTATAGCGATGGTACCTGTGACGATCCCTATTCTGCCGGTATGGGCGGATTTTAAAATATACTAATTTTTAAAAATAATTATCGACCCATAGCGCAAAGAAGCGGCCCCGCGATCGGAGTTGATCGCGGGGCCGCTTGTCACTAGTGGCTATGCGGGCAGTTGGCGCAGCAGCCGCTGGTGGCGTTGGTGCTGGAGCCGCCGCTTCGCTGGTCGGTGTTGTAGAAACCGCTGCCTTCGAACTTAATTCCGCTGGCCGAGAACGTCTTGGATGCCGGGGCACCGCAGCTGGGGCATACGACCTCGGGCGTCTCGGACATGGGGTGTTCTACCTCAAACACGTTGCCGCAGCTCGTGCACTTGTAATCGTAGCGCGCCATAATACTTCCTTTTCAGCACAAAGCGGGCAGATCGCTCTGCCCGCAAAAATTCAAACAGCTGTAACTGTACCCTATATCGAGGGTTTTATCACGCTTCGCCCCAGAATCTATGGGTGCTGCGCAGGAGCTTCGCAGTTTTCTCCTCGGCTGCCGCAACGTCGGCCTCGTCAGCCTGCCAAGTCCAGTTGCCCGTGGCCACGCCCGGTACGTTCATACGCGCGTCGTCGCCCAGCCCCAGCACGTCCTGCAGCGGCATCATCACGAGCGGAGCATCGCTTGCCAGGGCATCGCCCATGAGCTCGCTTGCCAATGCAATGCCGCTCGGCTCGTCGCCACCTGCAAAGGAGCGCGTGCACCAGCCGGCGAGCGTCGAAGTGTCGTGCGTCGAGGTGTACAGGATCTTGCCCGGCGTGGGATGAATTCCGCAGCGAACGTCGTAGTCGCTAAACTCCAGTACGTCCATGCCGGGGAAGCCGCAAGTCGAAGCCATCGCGCGAACACCAGGCGTCAAATAGCCCAGGTCCTCGGCAATAAAGTTGAGCGGACCCAGCTCGTCGTAGGCCGTCTGGAACAGGTCCTTGCCCGGGCCAGCCAGCCAGCGACCGTCAGAACAGGCCTTGCCGGCGGGGATGCTAAAGTAGCTGTGGAAACCCAGGAAGTGGTCCAGGCGCACGCGGTCGTAGAGTGCGAACGCACGGCGCAGGCGGTCGAGCCACCAGCGATAGCCATTCTCCTTCATGTGATCCCAGCGGAAGGTGGGGTTGCCCCAGACCTGGCCCTCGGGTGCAAAGTTGTCGGGCGGCGCCCCCGAAATCTCAATCGCCTTGCCGGTGTCGGACAGCCAGAAGTTTTCGGGCTCGCTCCACGCATCGGCCGAATCGTCCGAGACATACATCGGGATATCACCGATGACCTCGATGCCCTTCTTGTGTGCATAGTTCATAAGCTCGCACCAAGCAAGGTCAAAGCGATACTGCATGTACGCCTGCAGCTCGGCCTCGTCGTGGAAGCGCTTGTCATCGATCAGGTGCTCGTTGTAGCGCGCGACATCCGCCGGCCATTCGTGGCGCGACAGTCCCTCAAAGTGCTTCTTTACCGCCATGTAGACGCAGTACTTCTCGAGCCAGTCGGCGTTGCGATGTTTAAACGCCGTGTACAGCGGGTCGGCATCCTCGCCGCCGCGGGTCTTCCAGGTGACGAAGTCGGCGGCCAGCTCCTCGTGGCTCTCGGGCAGCAGGTCGATATTGCCTGCAAAGGCCGAAGGACCGGCGTAGGGGGAGCGGAAGAAGTCCGTCGGGTTGACGGGAAGGACCTGCCAGTAGCGCATGCCCATGGCGGCCAGGTGGTCGATAAAACGACGCGTGGGCGCACCGATTGTGCCGGGCTTGCCGTCATCGGTCGGCACCGAGGTGATGTGGCATACGACGCCCGCGCCGTGGTCGAGCGGCTCCTGCAGGCGCTTCTCGGCATGGTGATAGATGATCGAAGAGCCCAGCGGGTACAGGTCGAGCGTGACGGTACCGTTGTGGATTTCGCACTCGTGGCCGCTGATCACGTCGCTTGCGCATTCGCCGAGCGCCGGAATCGTCACGCAGTGCGAATTGCGCAGGCTGCGGTTGATGATAACCGTCGCGGCCTCGCCGTCTTTGCCCGTGCGGGTGTAGGCCAAGACGTCGTCGTTGAGCGCAAAGGCCTTGATCTCGCCATCGACCATAAACGGTAACGCGCGGCGAATGGCAGATGCGTTCTTAACGATGGCTAGCGTATCGAAGTCGTGGAGTTGGTCCTTGGTCGGCAGGGTGCGGCGGTTGCCCGGATCGGTGAGGCCCTCCAAGCCGTACTCGTCGCCATAATAGATCGAGGGCACGCCTGGGAAGGTCATCTGCATGAGCGTCGCCAACCAAAAGCGGCTCTTGGCCAGGCCCATGGAGTTCTCGTCCAGGCGCCACTTGCTGCGCTCGCTCTCGGGCAGCTGCGACTCGTCGGGGCCGCCGCCGAGCACCGAGATGATGCGCGGACGGTCGTGGCTCGAAAGCAGATTGAGCGCGCAGGCCAGTGCCTCGCGCGGGTAGTTCTCGCGCAGGGTCTCGATATCCTCGGCAGCCTGGTAGGCGTTTTTGTAGCCCATCAAAAAGCCGATGACCATGTCGCGGAAGGGGTAGTCCATGGCAGAGTCGAGCTCGGAGCCCTGCAGGTAGCGGCGTAGATGTCCATAGCTGATCTTGTTGGAGGCGTCCTCCCAGACTTCGCCGAGCAGTAGCGCGTCGGGCTTCTCGGCGAGCACGGCCTTTTTGATCTCGGCCAGGAAGTCATCGGAAAGCTCGTCGGCCACGTCCAGGCGCCAACCATGGGCGCCGGCGCGCAGCCATTTGCGGATCACGCCGTCCTTGCCCAGGAGCCGCTCGCGCACCAGTTCGGAGCTCTCATTGATGGCGGGCATGTTGCCCACGCCCCACCAGCAGTCATACGAACCGTCTTCATGGAAGTAAAACGCATCGCGCCACGGTGAATCCTCGCTCTGCCAGGCGCCCACGCCGGGATAGTTGCCGTAGCGGTTGAAATAGATTGAATCGTCGCCCGTGTGGTTGAAGACGCCGTCCAGGATGATGGAGATGCCCAGCTTCTCGGCTGCCTGGCACAGCTCGGTAAAGTCCTGCTCGGTGCCCAGGATCGGGTCGATCTTGGTGTAGTCGGCCGTGTCGTAGCGGTGGTTGCTCGCGGCCTCAAAGATGGGGTTGAGGTAGATGGCCGTAAAGCCTAGCTCGGCAATGCGGGGCAGGTCATTTTGGATACCCTTGAGCGAGCCGCCGTAAAAATCCCAGGTCTTGATGGAGCCGTCTTCGGCACGCTCGTACTCGGGCGGTTCGTTCCAGTCCTCGACCATGCGGCGCTGGATTCCTTTGCGCGGTTTTTCAACTTCGGCAAGCGTGCGTTCGCGCCAGTTTTCGTCGCGTGCATAGCGGTCGGGGAAGATCTGGTAGACCATACCGCGCTCGTACCAAGTGGGACGGTTCTCGCGGTGCCTGTAGACGGTAATCTGGAAGGACGGAATTTCGGCGTAGCTGTAGGTCACACCCTCGCCACCTGTGCGACCCTGCGGTGCACCCAGGCGTACCTCGGGCTGGCCCTCGATGTTGCAGATAAAGCTGTACCAGATAAGACAGGGCTCAGTGCACTCAAGCTCTACGGTAAATATGCCGTCGCCCTCGTGCGTCATGGGATACAGAGACTCACCGATTTCATCGACCCAGGTGCGCAGGGTGAGCGTTGCCTGGTTGGGGTCGGCATCCTCCAAAATCACCGATAGCGAAACGGAAGTTCCAGTGGTCACAGCGCCAAACGGAGTACGAAACTGCGGCAGACGGCTGTTGTGAATCAATCTCATAATACGGTCCAGTTCAATAGAATCACGGCCTGCGGGCCATGGGCTTTACGCACAGGATGTAAGTATATCTTTTGTATACAGGCTGTATAAACAACATCCGTTTACCATCGGCGAACGGTTGTCCTAGAAAATCGTTTTACCATTCAAATTATCGCGATATTCAAATGTGCCTATACCGATACTATTTGTAGCTAAACAAAAGTAACCCGGTTTACTACGACGAATTGAATGATCTCAACCACAGTCATTTTGGTGATATTAAAACCGCAGGTAGAGGCGTTGCCAATTTCGTAGATTACCCGCCGTGGTCGGCTGGAGCCATTTTGTCGTAGTAAACCGGCCCTCTTTTTAATACAGAAGTTCAACCAAGAAGAGGGCGCCTAGTTGGGGCGCCCTCTTTTGCTTTGAGGATTAAGTTTTAATCGTCCTGACTAGTGACGCTTGCGGGTGGCCGTTGCCTTACGGACGGAGGTCTTCTTGGTCGGAGCCTTTTCCTCAGTCTTAGCGGCGGGGGAGACCGGGGTCTCCTTGGTGGGCTCGGTCTTTGCCTTAGCCTTGGGAGCGGTCTTGACCTCTGCGGCCTTCGGAGCAGGCTCGGCCTTTACTGCGGGCTTGTCCTCGTCCTTTGCCTCTGCCTTGGGAGCAGCAGCCTTGGTCGTGGTCTTTTTGGCCGTCGTCGTAGCGCGCTTGCGCGTGGTGGTCTTGGCGGCCGGCTTTGCCTCGACAGCTGCCTTGGCCTTGGGCTCGGAGGGTGCCTCCTCGACCTTGACGACGGACTTTGCGGCGGCCTTCGCGGTCGTCTTCGCGGCGGCCTTCGTCGTAGCAGCCTTGGTCGTCGTCGACTTCGTAGCCGTGGCCTTCTTGGTGGTCGCGGTCTTGGACGCGGCCGTCTTCTTGGCGGCAGACTTGGCCGGAGCCTTTGCCACAGGCTTAGCCTCGGCGGTGGCGGTCTCGGCCTTTACCTCGGGAGCGATCTCGGCCTCGGCAGCTTTCTTGGCTGCGGCGGTCGTGCGCTTGCGCGTGGTCGTTGCCTTGGCGGTAGTCGTCTTTGCTGCGTCGGTCTTGGTGGCAGCGGCCATGGTTGTCGTAGCCTTCTTGGCCGTCGTCTTGCGCGTCGTGGTCTTCTTGGCGGTAGGCTTCGCAGCTGGCTTAGCCTCAGCCTCGGGAGCTGCCTCAACCTTCACCTCAGATTTAGCCTCAACCGGCTTCTCCTCAGTCTTGGGCTCCTCGGCAGCAGCGGGTGCCTCAACAACCGGCTCGGCCTCAGCCACAACCTCGGGCTCGGCCTCAGCCTTCTCGGCCGCAGCCTCCACAGCCGCCGGCCTTTCAATCTCCGGGTGCATAAAGAAATACAGATCCAGATACTTATCGGCTGAGCGCGTCCAGCTAAAGTCCTGGCTCATGGCCTGCGTGACCAGCTGGTTCCAGGCGTCGCGGTTATCCCAGAACAGACGCGCCGCGCGGAATACCGCATCGCCCATCTCGTCGCCGTTAAAGTTGCTAAACGAGAAGCCCGTGCCCTCGCCGGTAAACTCGTTGTACGGCTGCACGGTGTCCTTCAGGCCGCCGGTCTCGCGCACAATGGGCAGGGTACCGTAGCGCATGGCGATGATCTGCGACAGGCCGCAGGGCTCAAACTTCGAAGGCATTAGGAACATGTCGGCGGCGGCATACATGCGCTGCGACAACGCCGGGTCAAACTCAATGCGTGCGGCCATGGTGCCGGGGTACTTGCCCTGGAAGTAGCGCAGGCCATCCTCGTAGTCGCGGTCGCCGGTGCCCAGCACCGCCACCTGCACGCCGCCGGCCAGGATGCGGTCGAGCGCGTACATCACCAGGTCCATGCCCTTCTGGCGCGTCAGGCGCGTGACCATGACCATAAGCGGACGGTCGTCGCGAACCTCGAGCCCCAGCTCTTCCTGCAGCTTGGCCTTGCACACGGCCTTGCCGGAGCGGTCCTCCACGGTGTAGTTGGCGGCAATGCGCTTGTCGGTCGCCGGGTCAAAGCCCGCGACGTCGATGCCATTCAAAATGCCCTGAAGCGCGTAAGAACGCTCGCGCAGCACGCCGTCCAGGCCCTCGCCAAATTCGGGCGTCTGGATCTCGTTGGCATAGGTGGGGCTCACCGTAGTGATGGCGTCGGCATAGCGCAGCGCGCCCAGCATGTAGTTAATGCTGCAGGCGTCGCAACGCAGCTGCGAGGCGGCCGCCGGAATATGCGCCACGCCCAGGATGTCCTCCATCACGGTGTCGCTAAACTGGCCCTGGAATGCCACGTTGTGGATCGAGAACACGGTCTTGACGCGGTCGTACAGCGGCAGGCCCTGGTAGAACTCGCGCAAAAACACGGGCGCCAGCGCCGTCTGCCAGTCGTTGCAGTGCAGGATGTCGCACTCAAAGCCGGCCGGCAGGTGCTGCAGGCTCTCGGTGATGGCCTTAGAGAAGAACGCAAAACGCTCGCCGTCGTCAAAGAAGCCGTACGGATAGTCGCGCGCAAAATAGCGCTCGTTGTCGATGAACATATAGGTGACGCCGTCGTGCTCGAGCTTCTCGAGTCCGCAGTACTCATTGCGCCAGCCCAGGCTCACGTAAAAGTCGGAGAAGTGCTCCATCTGCGCCTTGTACTCGTCCTTGATGGTGGCGTACTTGGGCACCATCACGATGACTTCGGCGCCGGCGCGTACAAGCGCCGCAGGCAGCGAGCCCGCCACGTCACCCAGGCCACCGGTCTTAACAAACGGTGCGCACTCGGCCGAGGCAAACACGATCTGCATCTTTTTGCTGGAATCAGCCATATTGTCTCCCTGTTGCAATTCGAGAATAGCCGCCTGGCGCAAACCGGGCGGCTATTCTACGTGTTACGAGCGATGTTGCGGTGCCAAAGCTAGCTCGCGTTGGTGATATCAGAAGTTAACGGGGCCTTTCCCAGCACCAGGATGTTCTCGGGCGTGCCGCGAAGCTCGGTATTGGTGGGAACCACGTTGTTCTTGTCCAGGATGGCATTCTCAACGCGGGCGCCGCTCTTGATGACGCAGCTCTGGTTGATGATCGAGTTCGTCACCGAGGCGCCTTCCTCAACCACGACGCCGCGAGACAGGATCGAGTTGCGCACGGTGCCCTTGATGATGCAGCCGGCCGAGATGATCGAGTTGCATGCGTGACTGCCGGTCGCATAGCGCGAAGGCGGCACGTCGTGAGCCTTGGTCAGGATCGGACGCTCGGGGTCAAAGAGATGGTCGGCCACGGTCTGGTCGAGCAGGTCCATGCTGCGGCGATACAGCGACTTCTCGCTAAACACGCCCACGACCTCGCCCTTGTACTCGTAGCTGCACACGTCGATGTTGCCAAAGTCGCCCTGGAGCGCCTCGAGCAGGTCCAGATAGTCGGCGGCCTGGTAGTGGTCGATGATCTCGAGCAGCGTCTCGCGGTTGACGATGCAGCAGTCCATAGAGGCGTTGTCGCCGTACACGACGCCGGCGCTCACGCCCGTCAGGCGGCCGTTCTCGTTGATCTGCAGCTTGGTCTCGTCATCGACGTTGCGCGTGGCCTTGCAGTACACCACAGTCATCTGGGCACCGGAGTTCTCGTGCGCCTCGATGATGGTGTTGAGGTCCATGTTAAAGATGATGTTGGTGCCCATCATCACAACATAGGGCTTGTCCGAGCGCTGGAACAGCGTCTTGTTGGAAATGATGTCGCGCAGCAGGAAGCGCATGCCGCCCTTGGTGGTGCCATACGCGTTGCCGGGCACCATGAACAGGCCGCCCTTCTTGCGGTCCAGGCCCCAGTCCTTGCCCGAGCCCACGTGGTCGATCAGCGAGCGGTAGTTGCCCGGCATGACGACGCCGACGGTCTTAATGCCGGCATTCATCATGTTGGACAGCGGGAAGTCGATCAGGCGGTAGCGGCCCAAAAACGGAACGGACGCGATGGGGCGGTCCTTGAGCAGCACACTGCCGTAGGTCGAAGAGTAGTTAGCGGTGATATAACCGATGGCCTTGCGATTGATCATCGGATCATTCCCCCTTCCCGATAACGACGTCATTTCCAACGACGGCCGTATCCTTGGTGGTATCGACAGAGCCGAGCTTCACGCCCTCTTCGACCGTGGAGTTCTCGCCCAAAATAGCGCGGCAGATGTGCGCGCCGCTCTTAACGTGCGCACCCGGCAGCAGCACGGAGTCCTCGACCACGGCGCGCTCCTCGATGATGACATCGGTCGAAAGGATCGAGTGGCGAGCGGTGCCGTAGATCTTGCAGCCGTTGGAGACCAGGCAGTCGTCCAGGCGACCATCCGGGCCGATGTAGTGCGGCGGACGCGTGGTGATGTTGGACATGATGGGGAAGTGCTTGTCGAACAGATCGAATTCGGGGTTGTTGCCCAGCAGGTCCATCGAGGTCTCGTGGAAGCTGGCGATGGTGCCGACATCCTTCCAAAAGCCGTGGAACTCGTAGCTGTACAGGCGCTTGCCCTCGCCGAGCAGCTTGGGGATGATGTCCTTGCCAAAGTCGTGGCTCGAGCGCTGGTCCAGAGCGTCCTCCTCGAGCGCCTCGATCAGCACGTCGGCCGAGAAGATGTAGATGCCCATGGACGCGAGGTTCGAATCGGGCTTATCGGGCTTCTCGGTGAACTTGGTGATGCGGCCGTCCTCGGGGTCGGTGGTCAGGATGCCAAAGCGGCTGGCCTCCTCCCACGGCACGGGCATAACGCTCACCGTGAGGTCGGCGTTGTTCTCAATGTGCGTCTTGAGCATCTTGCGGTAGTCCATGCGATACAGGTGATCGCCCGAAAGAATCAGGACGTACTTGGGGTCGTTGGCCTTGATGTAGTCCAGGTTCTGCGTAATGGCGTCGGCCGTGCCCGCATACCAGGCGCCGCCGGTCTGCGTCTCGTACGGCGGCAGGATTGACACGCCGCCGTCGCGGCTGTCCAGATCCCACGCCTCGCCGGAGCCCACATAGGCATGCAGCAGGTAGGGGCGATACTGCGTCAGAACGCCCACCGTGTCGATGCCCGAGTTGGAGCAGTTGGAGAGCGAGAAGTCGATAATGCGGAACTTGCCACCAAAGCTAACCGCCGGCTTAGCGATCTTTTGGGTGAGTGCCCCCAATCGGCTGCCCTGTCCTCCTGCGAGGAGCATCGCGATGCATTCTTTCTTACTCATCGATTTCTCCTTCTGTCATCGATGTTCTTAAACCCATTAGCGACGGGCGTGACGTTGTGCCGCGCCCGTCGAGTAATGCCGTGCTGGCATAGGGGAGCTCGCGGCCTTTACGCGTGCCAGATCTCGTCTCGATACTCGCGAATGGTGCGGTCGCTCGAGAACCAGCCAGAGGAGGCGGTGTTGAGCAGCGCCTTGCGGTTCCAGGTCTCCTGGTCGCCGTAGCTGTTCGTGAGCTTCTCCCACGCATCCACGTAGCTGCGGAAATCGGCCATAACCAGGTCGGGGTCGTTGTTGTTCATGAGCTCGTTGTAGATGCTCTCGAAGTTGCCCGAAAGGCCCGCAAAGGTGTTGTCCTTGAGCTCGTCCATTACGCGGCCCAGGCGCTCGCGGTCGCCGTTGAGCGTATCCCACGCAAAGTAGCTGTTGGATGCCCAGAGCTGCTCGACCTCGGGAGCGGTCAGGCCAAAGATGGCCTCGTTCTCGCGGCCAGCCAGGTCGGCGATCTCGATGTTGGCGCCGTCGAGGGTGCCCAGCGTGATGGCGCCGTTCATCATGAGCTTCATGTTGGACGTGCCCGAGGCCTCCTTGCCGGCCGTGGAGATCTGCTCCGAGATCTCGGCGGCAGGGTAGATGAGCTGAGCGTTACTCACGCGGAAGTTGGGGATAAAGCAGACCTTCATGACCTCGTTGACGCGCGGGTCGTTGTTGATGACGTCGGCCACGGAGTTAATGAGGCGGATGGTCTCCTTGGCAAAGGTGTAGCTCGAGGCAGCCTTGCCGCTAAAGATGAAGGTCGTCGGCGTCACGTGGAAGTTGGGATCGGCGATGCGACGGTTGTAGATGTCCATCACCTTCATGATGTTCATGAGCTGGCGCTTGTAGGCATGGAAGCGCTTTACCTGGACATCGAAGACGGTGTTGGGGTCGATAACCAGACCGGTCTCGGCCTTGACGTAGGCGGCCAGGCGCTCCTTGTTGGCGCGCTTGGAGGCACCCACGGCCTTCAGGAACTCGGTGTCGTCCTTAAACTCCTTGAGCTTCTCCAGCTCAAAGGCGTCCTTAAGCCAGCCATCGCCAATGGCCTCGGTCACGAGCTTGGCATAGGTGGGGTTGGCCTCGGCAAAGAAGCGACGGTGCGAGATGCCGTTGGTCTTGTTGTTGAACTTCTCGGGCGTCAGGGCATAGAAGTCCTTGAGCACGATGTTCTTGATGATGTCGGAGTGGATCTTGGCCACGCCGTTGACGCTGTGGCTGCAGATCACGGACAGGTTGGCCATGCGAATCTCGCCGTCCCACAGGATGGCGGTCTGGCGCAGACGCTCCTGCCAGCCCTCCTGAGTGGTGTCGAACGACTCGTGCCAACGACGGCTGATCTCGTCGATGATCTGGTACACGCGGGGGAGGAGCTTGGAGAACGTGCCGATGGGCCATTTCTCCAGAGCCTCGGGCAGGATGGTGTGGTTGGTGTAGCTCACAACCTGCGTCACGATGTTCCAGGCGTCGTCCCACTCGAGCTTCTTCTCGTCGATGAGGATACGCATGAGCTCGGGGCCGCACATGGCGGGGTGCGTGTCGTTAGTATGGATTGCCACAAACTGCGGAAGCAGCTCCCAGTTCTCGCCGTGCTCCTTCTCAAAGGTGTCGAGCAGGCTGTAGATGCCGGCCGAAACAAACAGGTACTCCTGCTTCAGGCGCAACAGACGGCCGTGCTCGCCGGCGTCGTTGGGGTAGAGGATGGCGCTGATGGCCTCGGCCTCGGCGCGCTCGGCATCGGCCTGGGCATAGTCGCCGCGGTTGAAGGCCTCAAGGTCAAAGTGCTCCTCGACCGGCTCGGCAGCCCAGACGCGCAGCTTGTTGACGGTCTCGCCGGCATAGCCCACCACGGGGATGTCGTAGGGGACAGCCAGGATATCCTGCGTGTCCACCGTGCGGTAGAACGTGCGGCCGTTCTCCTCAAAGCCCTCAACACGGCCACCAAACTTGATGGTCACGGCCTTGTCCTGACGACGGACCTCCCAGGGATAGCCGTGGGTGAGCCACTCGTCAGTGGCCTCGACCTGGCTGCCGTTGACGATCTCCTGCTTAAACAGGCCGTAGCGGTAGCGCATGCCGTTGCCGTAGCCGGCAATGCCCTCGGCTGCCATGGAATCCAGGAAGCATGCGGCCAGACGGCCCAGGCCACCGTTGCCCAGCGCCGGATCGGGCTCCTGGTTCTCGATGACGGACAGGTCAAAGCCCATGTCGTCGAGCGCCTCGGCGACCATGTCTCGCACGCCAAAGTTGAGCAGGTAGTTGTCGAGCAGGCGGCCGATCAAAAACTCAATCGAGAAGTAGTACACGCGCTTCTTGTCCTCGGCGGTGGCGCGGGCGTCGCTCTTGGTGGCAACGGTGCGGGCCTTCTCGGCCACGAGCTTGGCCAGGGCGTTAAAGCGGTCGAGGTCGCTGGCGGCCTCGACGCTCTTGCCGCTGATGCTCATGACGGCATCGCGATAGAGCTCGGTAAACTCCTGCTTGTTATCGAAGATCTTATTCATACGTTCCTTTCCCCCGGGGATGTTTCTCCCGGAACGGTTATGACTTGTATCCTACGCCCCTGCGGGGCGGGTAATTGCAGAGGTAAGAGCTTTGTTACGCGTCCTTGCTAGTTGCTTTGCGGGCGCCTGCCTTAGCCTTGGGAGCAGCCTTTTTAGTAGCTGCCTTCTTGGCTGCGGCCTTGGCCGTGGTCTTGGCGGCAGACTTGGTAGCCTTCGCCTTAGCCGGAGCCTTCTTGGCTGCCGCGGTCTTGGGTTTCACCGAGGACGCACGCTTGCGCGTCGCCTTCTTGGGCTCCTCGACCACGGGCGGTTTATAGCTGCTGGGACCGCGGCGCTTGAGTACCACGCCCGCCAGGCCGGGCACCTTGATCTCGATGGAGTCCATCTGCCCGTTCCAAGGATAGGGCTCACTCGAGCAGGTGTAGGGCTCCTCACCGGCGTATCCGCTGCCGCCAAACTCGGGACGGTCGGAATCGAAGATGACCTCCCAGTCACCCTCGCGCGGTACGCCCACGCGGAAGCTCTCATAGCTCGCCGGGTCAAAGTTGATCAGGATCACCAGGTCGTCGTCGACGTCCTCGCCCTGACGCACAAAGCTCACGATAGACTGCTTGGAGTTGTCCGCGTCGATCCAGGTAAAGCCGTCGTCGGTGTATCCGCGCTCATATAGGGCGGGCTCGGCGGTGTACAGGTGGTTGAGCGCCTTGATAAACGCCTGATGATGACGGTGGGTCTCATATTCCTCGGTCAGGAACCACTGAATGGACTCGTAATAGCGCCACTCAATAAACTGGCCGATCTCGTTGCCCATAAAGTTGAGCTTGGCACCGGGGTGCGTCATCTGGTAGAAGGCCAGCGTGCGCAGGCCGGCAAACTGGCGCCACCAGTCGCCCGGCATGCGGCCGATGAGCGAGCACTTTCCGTGCACGACCTCGTCGTGGCTCAGCGGGCAGATGAAGTTCTCGGTAAAGGCGTACATGATGGAGAACGTGAGCAGCCCGTGGTTGCCGGGGCGCCACGGAAAATCGGTCTGCATGTAGTGCAGGGTGTCGTTCATCCAGCCCATGTCCCACTTGTAGTGGAAGCCCAGGCCGCCGTCCTGCGGCGGATAGGTCACGAGCGGCCACGCGGTGGACTCCTCGGCCATCATCATCACGTCGGGGAAGTGGGCCTCCACGGCGCAGTTGACCTGGCGTATAAACGCGCTGGCGTCCAGGTCCTCCTCGGTACCGTACTTGTTGAACTTCTTTTGGCCGGGATCGTCGATGCCAAAGTTGAGGTACAGCATACTGGACACGCCGTCCATGCGAATGCCGTCCACGTGGAAGTTCTCGAGCCAATACAGCACGTTGGAGACCAAGAAGGAGCGGACCTCGCCGCGGGCAAAGTCAAACTTGTGCGTGCCCCAGTTGGGGTGAATCTCGTGCTCAAACAGCATGTGGCCGTTAAAGGTGGCAAGGCCGTGGGAGTCGGCGCAAAAACCGCCGGGCACCCAGTCCATAATCACGCCGATGCCCGCCTCGTGGCACGCATCGATAAAGTGCATGAGCTGCTGCGGGTTGCCGTAGCGCGACGTGGCGGCATAGTAGCCGGTCGTCTGGTAGCCCCAGGAGCCATCGAAGGGGTGCTCCATAAGCGGCATGACCTCGATATGCGTGTAGCCCATGTCGCGCACGTAGTCTACGAGCTCCACCGACAGGTCGTCGTAGGTGTAGAACTCGCCGCGCTGGGCGGGGAAGGGATCCATGGGACCAGGGTAGTTGCCGTACTCGTCCGGATCGCCCTGCGGCGCGTCGCCGTGGCGCTTCCACGAGCCAATATGCACCTCGTAGATGTTAAGCGGCTGCGACATGTGGTTGTGGCCGGCGCGGCGCTTGAGCCACGCGGCGTCGTTCCACTTGTAGCCATCGAGGGTCCACAGCACGCTCGCGGTACCCGGAGGGCATTCGGACTTAAAGGCATACGGATCGGCCTTGTAGAGCTTTTCGCCCTCGTTGGTCTCGATGAGGTATTTATAGAGCTGGCCCTGCTCGGCGCCAGGAATAAAGCCTTCCCAAATAGCGCTCGTATGCACGGGCACCAGCGGGTTGGCTTCCTCATCCCAGTCGTTAAATTCGCCAATAACATGGACGCTCTTTACGTCGGGCGCCCAAACGCAAAAGCGCCAGCCGCGCGTGCGCTGCTGCGTGTCGGGATGCGCGCCCATCTTTTCCCAGCTGCGCTCCCACGTGCCGATGCCAAACAAATAGACATCGTCCTTGGTGAGCTCCGGTGCGTGCGGAGCCGGTTTGCGGGTTGCGGGCTTTTTAGCCGTTGGCTTTAGCTTTGTATCGCTCACGTTTGATCCCATCATGACGCGGCAGCGTGTTGCCTTGGTGACTAGATGCGAAAGGTCCAAGGCTGCACGAATCGAAGGGACGGCGAAGTTTCTGTGATTCGTTCCACCTCGCGTGCTCGGTGGAACTTTCGGCAGAAACTACGATAACACCCTTGCGTTAGTTTTATGGACGAAAGCGGATTTGCGGGGGCGTTTAATCGGTAAGCGACATGTTTATACCACTGGCAGAATTGCCGTAGTAAAACTCTTGACAGTTTTACCAATTAGGGTTTCAAAATTGTTAGCCTGACGTTTGGTAAAACGTTTTTAGCAGGTTGTTTACCATTTGACATTGAAAGGTTCGTTTATGTCCCATACCGCCGCTCCCAAGGTTGCTTTTATTTTCGATTGCGACGGCACACTGGTTAATAGCACCCCCGTTTGGGCCTATGCCCAGCCCGAGTTATTGCATCGTCACGGGATTGACGTGACCGTGGATGACTTTGCCCAATTTGAGCACCTGTCGCTGGAGGATGAGTGCCAGGCCTACCACGACACCTGGGGCATTGGCGCGAATGGCGAGGAGCTGTATCGCGAGCTGAGCAATATTCTGATTGATGGGTACTCCAAGGTGCCGCCGCGCGAGGGGCTCCTGGCATTTTTGAAGCAGGCGCAGGCGGCGGGCATTGCCATGTGCGTTGCCACGTCCACGCCGGCCGAGCTGGTTAAGTCTGCGCTTGCGGGCGCCGGGCTCGACGCTTATATGGAGTTTGTTACCACGACGGGCGAGGCTGGACGCTCCAAACAGTTCCCCGATGTGTACGAGCTGGCGCAGCGCCGCCTGGAGGAGCGCCATGGGCACAAGTTTGAGCGCGCATGGGTGTTTGAGGACGCGGTCTTTGGCCTTAAGAGCTCTGGGGTAGCCGGCTTTAAGCGTGTGGGTATTTATGACCCGCACGGCCGCATGAAGCGCGACGACGTACGCGCCAACTGCGATATCTTTATCGACAGCTACGAAGAGCTTGACCTGGCTCGCGTGCTTTCGTTTGAGGGATAGGCGAGGGCTGTGGCTTGCAAGGTATTAGTGGTCTGCGGCTCACCCGTGGTGGCGAGTGCGGATCTGTTGCGTAGGCTAGCTGGGAAGTGCGATCACGTTGTCGCCGTGGACCGCGGACTCGACGCGCTGCTGGGCGCGGGACTGTGCTGTGACGTGTATGTGGGGGATGCCGACACGGTGAGTGATGCGGGCCGCGCATTAGTCGATGCCGCCACCGACTTTGAAGTTGAGCGCCACGACCCGTACAAGGACTACACCGATCTGGCGCTGGCGCTCGATTCCGTCCACCGTCGCTGGTCGGGATCCGAAGTGGTTGCGACCTGCGCCACCGGCGGCCGTCCGGACATGGCGCTATCCGTACTGGGCCTGCTCGCGGGCTACGAGGATGCCCCTGTCTGGATTGCTGAGGACAAGGTAGTCGCCCGCATCATTCGCGCAGGTGAGTCGTGGACCATCGAAGGCGCCGAAGGCAAGACGTTCTCCATCATCGCCATAGCCCCTGGGACAGTTGTAAGCGAACACGGCCTAGAATGGGAGCTTGACCACAGCCCCCTGGGCCTGCTAGCCGACATGGGCATTAGCAACGTCGTCAGGGGTACAGCAAAGATCCAAGTTCACACCGGCACCGCCATCGCTTACCTATATCATTAGGCATTTAGAGTCTGACCAAAAAAGTCCTTGCACGTCGCGCCAACTTCCCCTATAGTATCTTCCCGTCACGGGGGCGTAGCTCAGCTGGGAGAGCGCTTGACTGGCAGTCAAGAGGTCAGGGGTTCGATTCCCCTCGTCTCCACCATCGTGAATGCAAAGGCCTTCGGAATCCCGGAGGCCTTTTTTCATTTCAAAATACCTCGCGCCACAAACCCCTCCTTCGGCAACAAAAAGTTGCACAATTTATTTCCCATGTCTGTACATAGTTTGTTAGACGAACGCGATCATCGGCGCAGCTCGCTGCTTCATTTGAGCTTCAGGAACGCCCCTAATCACCGCCAGTACCTTAATAACCTGCATCAATGTGAACAACATCGCAAAACAGCCCTCTTGAACACGCTAAATGAACGAAATGTTGTCCATTACTGCCCAAATCAGTTTCACTAACAGCTTGTGCTATTATACATAACGTTACATGAGTTCACTGTGCTCACGGCTCCAGCAAGTCACAAAGCGCAGGGTCGATCAGCATCCGGCCGTAACGGCGGTGTTAGAAAAACCACGAGCTCCAATATTGATTGCCATGCACGTTTTATTCTTGCTTTTGCGTCTAATTAATTAGTTCGCTTTAGGTACTGCAATAAGTTGCTTTGGCAAACCACAGCAGTCCAACAGCTGTTTGCGTGCGGTCCAGTTTCGTACCTGCTTGACTGGCTCGCACGCAGCCAACTGGGGCGCGGTCATTTTGCGATATGCGTCCGCTCCTCTAGCAACTGCATTTGTACATACCGTTCACGGTGGGGCAGAGCCACGTGCTTGTCTGACTGGGCTCAGGGTTTGAATATGGAGCGCCTTTGCGCACAAGCGCCCTGGCGAAGCCATACCCAAACCCCGTGAGCCACACGTAAGACAGCAAGGGGGTGGTGCTCGTGTGGTATGTGATCCAAGTCATTAACGGTCGCGAAGACGTAATGCGCGAGCGCATTGAGCGCATGGTGCCGGTTGGTGCCATGCAAGAGCTCTTTTATCCCCAATATCAAACCGAGATCAAGGTACACGGCGAATGGGTCAACACGACCAAGCCTCTGTTCCCCGGTTATCTCATCTGCGATACGTCAGACCCTCGCACCGTGCAACAGTATCTGCTGCGCATGGACGACTTTGCCCGGGTGCTTGCCCAGGACGGTCAGTTTGTGCCGCTGGCAAAAGAAGAGGCCCAACTCATAAGCAGCTTTACGCATAGGGGAGACCGCGTAGTGCCCATGAGTGAGGCCCTAAAAAACGGCGACCAGGTCGTAGTAACGGCTGGTCCACTGCTGGGCCACGAAGGCCTCATCAAAACCATTAATAGACGCAAGTGCACTGCTTATTTGGAGCTCGACCTGTGCGGCCGGCGCGTAACCACCCGCGTTGGCCTTGCCGTTCTTTCAAACGAGCAGCGCGTCATGCGCAACTTTAAAAAGGCGATCGCCTAGCTGCAGACGGTCGCTACACAGAACAGGGAGGATCCCCGACCCGGGGACGAAGTGTTGGAAGAGAACGTGTCGGATAAAACTGAATATATAACTGATGTTCCTTGTGGTACGTCAATGATCGGTCAAGTCATTGATCGGCAGAATGGCTCTCATGCTCCTGTGGCGACGGAATTTCCGCCTCCCGTCGAGAACCCTGCTCCGGCGCAAGGTTTCGTAGCGACAGGAAGCTATAAGGCACCCGCTGCCGATCCCAATGCTGCTGCTCCCAAGAAAGGTGGGCCAGGCTACTTTGCCTTCAAGCGAGCCTTTGACATCGTGTTCTCTGCTGGCGTCTGTGTGGTATTGGCTATCCCCGTCGTAGCTGCATGCATCGCCATAGAGATTGACTCTCCCGGCAAGCCGTTTTTTCGCCAAAAGCGAGTCGGTAAGGGCGGCAAGCCTATCTATATCTTCAAACTCCGAACCATGGTCTCTGATGCTCACGAGCATCCTGAGAAGTACATGACTCCCGAGCAGTTGGCGCAATGGCAGCGCGAACAGAAGGTTGACGATGATCCCCGAATCACGCGTGTAGGCCGCTTTCTTCGCCGCACTTCGTTGGACGAACTTCCTCAATTCATTAACGTTCTCTCGGGTGATTTATCCGTCATTGGCCCTCGTCCCGTAACACTTGAGGAAACGTATGAATACGGCGATGCACGCGATGAGGTGCTCGCATGTAAGCCTGGCATCACCGGTTGGTGGGCTGCGACTGACCGCAATGAATCCACGTGGAGAAGTGGTCAGAGGCAAGCTCGTGAGCTCTTTTATGTGCGCCATCAGTCGCTCGGGTTGGATACCCGCGTGTTCGTAAAAACGTTCAAGGCGATGAGGAGGGGGAAGTAACGTATGACCGATTCTCCCCTGGTTTCAATCATTATGCCCCTCTACAATGCTGAGCCGTATCTTGTCGAGACCTTCGACTCCGTTCTTTCTCAATCCTATAAGAACTGGGAGCTCATCGTGGTCGAAGATTGCTCTTCGGACGCATCTCTTCGACTTGCGAAGGAATACGAGAATAAGGATCGTCGTATCTCGGTTCATCCCAACGAGCACAACGTTGGTGCGGCTAAGTCGCGCAATACCGGTATCGAACACGTTTCCGGCGATTTCGTCGCGTTCATGGACGCCGATGACGCATGGCTTCCGGATAAACTTGATCACCAGCTTGCGTACATGCGGGATTGTGGTCTGGGGATGTGTTTCACCTCGTATGAGACCATTGAGTCTGACGGACAGCATAGGAATTACGTACACGTACCCAAGAGCATCGACTACGACGGTTTTCTCAAGAACACCGTGACCTGCAGCCATACCATCGCGTTCGACCTCTCGAAAATACCCCTGAGTCTTCTCGTTTGTCCCGATTTCGGGGATTCGTTCGATTTCCCTGAAGACATGGTCGTCTGGCTCCAGGTCCTCAAGAGTGGCGTTCCAGCCGGCGGCCTCGACGAGGTGCTTGCAAAGAACAGGAAACATGGCGGCTCCCGCTCCGCTAATAAATTCCGTGCAGTTTCCCGCACGTGGAACGCCTACCGAAAAGTGGAGAAGATAAACCCAGTCTATTCCGCGTATTGTCTGTTCTGGCAGCTGACGCACGCGGTGCTTAAAAGGATTTAGGATTGAGGCTGAATGAGGATTCTATTTCTCTCGAACCTTGAGTTTGAGGGCTTCGCGGGCCCTACGTACTGTGTGCCTGCACTGATCGGGGCCTTATCCGAACTCGAAGAGGTTGTCTGGTATAACATGAGACCTGTCGAGCGCGAAGAATGGAGGGGTCTTCCTTTCTACAGGAACCCTAACGACTTTGCTTTCAACATTGAAGATTTCACCAGTCGAATCTGGGGCCCTGACCTAATCGTTTTCGAGGGTTTTTATGCGTTTCATCCCAACGCGACCCTCTTGGGCGTGCTGTCTTCGGGTATACCATATGTGATTGAGCCGCACTGCGCCCTCACGAGCGGAGACCAGGGGAAGAAAACCTTTAAGAAACGAATCTGCAACGCCGTTTTCTACAACCGTTTCGCTCAAGGCGCCGCTGCGATCCACTACCTTACCGAGAAGGAACGCGATGAGTCCGGCGAGAAATGGAACCGGAACAGCTTCATCGAGCCGAACGGCATAGAAGTGCCCAAGGAGCGCCCTCATCGGGAGTCGTGGCATGGCGACGTGCCTGAAATTGTGTTCGTTGGCAGAGTGGAGCCCTATCAAAAGGGATTGGACATCCTCCTCGAAGCACTTACTCCGTTGAATGCTCGCGCGGATTCACCGCGCTTCCATCTCTCGATTTACGGCAACTCCGTCAACGGCTTCTCAAATGAGATGGAGAAAAAGCTACAGGCCGCGGGGCTTTCAGACGTTGTTGCCGTTCGCGGCCCTGTATACGGGGATGCGAAGGATGCGGTTCTGCGCGCCGCGGACATCTTTCTCCTCACATCACGCTACGAGGGGATGCCGATGGGTCTGCTCGAGGCGTGCGCCTACGGGTTGCCATGCGTGGTAACCCCGGGTACCAACATGTCTGACGTCATCCTCGCAGAGGGAGCCGGATGGGTCTGCGACCTTTCTCCCGAATCCGTGCGGGAAGCCATCGTCGCCGCCGCCAGCTCTGCTGAGGCCTATGCGGAGATGGCCCTGGCCTCACGTCGCGTTGCGGAGTTGTTTTCGTGGCCCTCGATCGCCAAGTCGATTCGAACCGATTATCTCAAGGTGATTGGGCGCGCATGACGATTTATCTGATGGAAATAGTCGTGATTCTCGTTCTCGGTGTAATCACGGGCGTGTCGCGCGGGGATGCTGAGAGACGATGCTTTATCATCTTGGCCTGCCTGGTCTTGTTCGCGTTCTCCGGCCTGAGAAGCTATGCGGTCGGAGTGGATACGCTCCAGTACTGGAACGCTTACCTGACGGCGTGGATGGCACACTCCTGGTATGAAACCGGGTTCCTGTACCTCCTCCGGGCTTTGAACGTGGTCAGCCCCAATCCGCAGCTCCTTCTTCTCTTCACCAGTGCGGTCATGACCGCCTGCGTCGGGTATGTGGTCTATAAGTCGGACTGCAATCCCGTGCTCGCACTCTTCCTCTATGTGACACTTCTGACGTACGCCTCCTTTATGAACCTCATGCGCCAAGGTATCGCCGCCGCAATCATCATCGCGGCGATACCTTGGCTGGAGTCCGGGAAGAGGATCCGTTTCGCTGCGGCGGTCATTTTCGGCTCCCTGTTTCACTCGACCGCCATCGTCATGCTCGCGCTCATTCCGCTCTCGGCGCTCGCACCGACAAAGAAAGTCATGCTGGGTTATGGCGTCGTCGCGTTGGCTTTGGCCCTTTCCCCTGATGTCGTGTGGAGCTTCGTTGAGAAGAACTTTGACAAGTACTCGACGTATAGCATGTCCTCGTGGTCGGGGGGGAATGCGCTCGCGGCGCCGATCATGACCGCCATGGACGCTTTGCTGATTGTCGTTTCCCATTTGTTTGGGGTGGGGGCTTCGGATGACGACAGGGAGGAGAGGGTTCTTTTTCATGGATCCATGCTCCAGGTCGTCTTCCAGTTCCTCGCTTGCTTCGTGAACATCTTCCAGAGGCTGACGACGTTTACCTCGTTTTTCCTTGTCTTATACGTGGCGCTGCGATTCCGAAAGATCGATACAAAGCTCAAGTTCCTCCTCGTTTACGGCATATGCGCAGTTACGGCCGTGTTTTTTGTAGTAATTATGGTCTACCGGCCGCAATGGCACGGTGTCGTTCCTTTTTCCTTTTTCTGGCAGCTTGTTTAGATTCATGAGGATTGTTAAATGGGACTAGTGTTGAACAATCTCGGGAGGATCGCCAAGCATTCGGTCCATCCGAAGCCCCTCGCGTACCACACGCGAGGGGCTTCGGATGGACCTCCTGAATCTGCGTGGCCAGGGAGCGCTTACCCGGGTTTCGGCCACCACTTAACGTTCCTCGCCCGAGCTCCACGACTTATGACCTGCAACACTTTTGGTCGACATCACCGTGATTATTCCCCGCTATATCAGCGAGCTCGGGCGGGTCATTTCTGTGGGGACGAAACACTCGAGCGGCGTTGCGTGGGGAAGGATCTTCGATCGCGAGACGCGGCAAGGCCTAGAGCTTCTCAAAGATGGGTGGTTTGAGGACACTGTGCGGACATAAATGATCGTGCTGAGGTTCAGGGGTCGACCATCGACGAATTGGACTACTCATACCAAAAGCAAGTTGACTCGTTAACCTCGAACAGCCTGTCGAGCAAGAGGTCTATAGACAGGTACTTCACGATCGAAGCCATGCTTGCTTTGCGCCGGACATTGGCCTTTCCTTTTCACCAGAGGATGTATGACCAGACTCTCTATCAGCTCGGTATCTTGTTTGCAAACCTCACGGTCGCGCTCGTTGACGAAGAATCTCGCTGCGTTTTTGCTTTTGCTACCGAGTTGATGAAGGCGAATGGGCCATCCCGAGAATGTTCTTTTGGAAGTCGATAGCGTCCTCTGGCGGCTGGCGTCGCTTTCGCTTTAAGGGCTCAGGCACCCGCTCTTTATTGCCTTGCGCTTTAGCTCGAATAGAAACGAAAACTGAAATTTGTTTGGGTTGATATAGATATTGAAAAGCAGTAACACACTCGCCAAAAACATAATTTGGCAGTACGGATTACAAGTACTTAAGTACGTATTCCCCCTCATCCTCGTGCCGTACCTCACGCGCGTGCTGGGCACGGGTGGCTACGCCGTCTATGCCTACGTGTTGTCGTTCATGGGAATCGTCCAGACGCTCGCTGACTTCGGTTTCATGCTTTCCGGAACAAAGCAAGTCGTCGACCTGAGGGACAACTGCGAGGTCCTTTCACGCCTGCTCGGCTCCATAGAGCTCGCTCGTCTTCTCCTCGCCGCCGGCCTGTGCGCGGTCGTCGTGGTCGTCGCCCAGTTCATCCCACTGCTCTGGGACAATATGGGGTATGTACTGATTGCCTATGTTTCCACCGTGCTCAGGGCCTTGCTACCGGATTTCATGTTTCAAGGTTTTGAGGACATGGAGCCGCTCACCACGCGTTTCTTCGCGGCAAAGGTGATCACGGTCGGCCTGACTCTTCTGGTGGTCCATGGACCGCAGGATCTTCTGCTCGTCGCAGTTGCGGATGCCCTGGGCGGCTTGGTAGCGCTTATCTGGAGCTTCATGACCGTTCGAACCCGCTACGGCGTGCGGGTTTCCTTCGGTGGCTTCCGAAACGCCTTGGCTGAGCTAAAGAGATCTGCCGTGTATTGCGTGTCGAACATCGGCACCACCCTTGTCTCGGGGTTCACCACTTTCGTCGTGGGAATCGTGCTCACCGACCCGACGGAAATCGCGTACTGGTCGCTCGCCCTCACAACCGTGAGCGCGGTTCAAGCGCTCTATTCTCCAATATCCAGCAGTCTGTATCCCCATGTTGTGGCGCATCGGGATCTGGGCGCTGTTAGGAAGATGGCGATTATGGCAGCTCCCGCCCTATTGGTCGGCACCGTTGCGTATTGCCTGCTGTCCCCGCAGGTGTTTTTTCTACTTGGCGGACAGGGCTACGTTGCGGGTTCTTGGGTCATGGTTGCCCTCAGCCCTGTCCTGCCGCTCTCTTTCTATTCGATCTTGATTGGCTGGCCGGTACTCGGCGCTTTGGGTAAGGTCAACGAACTTACCGCCTCGACTGTTGCCTCAGGTGTTATTAACGCTGCTCTGCTCCTCGCGATGGCGCTTCTCGGCCGGTCATCTTTGCTCACGATCTGCGTAATCCGCTGCATAGCCGAGGTCGCGCTACTTGGAACCAGGGGGTTTGCGCTGATTGAATGTTTAAGGAAGGGAAAGTTGCATGAGTAACATCACCCCGCTCTCTATCGAAGAGCTACACCAGAAGGAGCTGGAGCTTCTTGAAGCGTTTGATGCCTTTTGCTCCGAACACGGCCTTCGATACTCACTTACAGCCGGCACTTTGCTTGGCGCTATTCGCCACAAGGGATTCATCCCCTGGGATGACGATATCGACGTCTGTATGCCGCGCCCCGATTATGATCGTCTTGCAACGCTTGCTGGCGAGTTGCCGGCTGGACTCAGGCTCGTTGGCCCCGAGAACAGCCCGTTTGTTTACCCCTGGCGCAAGTTCTGCACCGAAAGTATTAGAGCTCAAGAGCCTACCTATGAAGGGGTCATGGATCAAATGCTCTGGATAGATGTTTTCGTTATGGATGGCGTTTCTTCTGACGAGAGCGAGATTGAGCGCATGCAAGTCCGCATGAACAAGGCCTCGCGTGCAAGCGTTTGGTCGAGCGCCAATCATAATTCGGACTCAATGGGAAAACGCTTCATAAAGAACGCAGCCAAAGCGCTTCTTAATCCGGAGCACGCAAAGACGAAGATGATGGCAATGGCTGAGCGCGTTGCAACCGAGCCTGGTTACGACGCGGCAAGCCGCGTCAGCAGCGTACTCGGACTGGCCAAACACGGGTGGTCGCTTCCCAAGGAAGGCTACGAGGACATGGTCGAGGTTGAGTTCGAGGAGCACATGTTCCCCGCCATGGGCTGCTGGGACGAATACCTGACCAAGTGCTACGGGGATTACATGCAGCTGCCGCCGGAGGACAAAAGACAGACGCACTGCCTGAAGGCATGGTGCGTGAACGAAGACACTAAGGAGAATGCAGATGCTTAACTTCACCGTTGGTCCGGTTATGAGTCCCAGCGAGGTGCTGGAAGTTTCAGCCAAGAGCGCACCCTATTTCCGCACACCAGAGTTCTCTCAGGTAATGCTAGAGAACGAGCGCATTATGTTGGACTTGTTGTCCGCACCCAAGGATTCACGCTGCGTGTTTCTAACGGCTTCTGGCACAGGCGCTATGGAGGCTGCTGTGATGAGTGTCTTAGCGCCCGCTGAGCGAGTTGCAGTGGTCAATGGCGGCAGTTTCGGGCAGAGGTTCGTCGACTTATGCCAACTTCACGGGCACAACGTCAACGAGATTAAGCTTGAGTTCGGGCGTCAGGTCACGCGGAAAAACCTCGAGGATGCGGTGGAATCCGGCTGCGGTGCGTTGCTCGTGAACATGCATGAGACCTCGTCGGGACTATTGTACGACATGAGGCTCCTATCCGAGTTTTGCCGCGAACGCGAGATGCTCTTGATCGTCGACGCAGTGAGCGCGTTCATCGCCGAAGAGATTGACATGGCGGCTCTCGGCGCCGACGTGGTGCTGACGGGTTCGCAAAAGGCGCTAGCTTGCCACCCGGGCATCTCCCTCATGGCTCTCTCGCCGCGCGGACAGGAAAGGGTAGCGGAGAATCCCGAGGTTTGCTCCTACTTGAGCCTAAAGGAAGCCCTGCGCAACGGCGAGCGTGGGCAGACTCCCTGGACGCCTGCTGTCAACACGCTGCTTGAGATCAATGCGCGTTTGAGGTCGATCGAGGCGCGCGGGATCGACGCGGAGCGCGCCGAGATCGCGTCGCGCGCGAAGGCCGTGCGCGACGCCCTGACGAGCACCACACTCGAGATGGTCCCCGAGAACCCCTCCAATGCAGTGACGGCGCTCCGTTGCCCCGCGAGCAACGCGAAGGCAATCATCGAGCGCGCCAAAACCGGGTACGGCATGTGGCTGTGCCCAAACGGAGGCGCGCTGTGCGACGAGGTGTTCCGCATCGGGCACATCGGTGCCATCACAGAGGAGGACAACGACAGGCTTATCGACTGCCTGACCTCGCTATCGGCCGAGGGTCTGTTCTAGGTGGGGGCGCAGATGAAACAGGTAAAGGTCATAGAAGGAGAGGACTTCCGGCGCATGCAGCTATTGGAGCTCGACATGCTCGTGGAGTTCGACCGCGTGTGTCGCGCTCACGGGATTGCGTACACAATCTTCGGCGGGACGCTCCTTGGCGCAGTGCGCCACAAGGGCTATATCCCCTGGGATGATGATGCTGATATTGCAATGCTTCGTGAGGACTACGAGAGGTTCCGTTCTGTCGCCCATGAGATGGACCCGTCCATCTGTTTCTTCCAGGACCATCTGAGCGATCCTGAATACAGGTGGGGGTACGGCAAGCTCAGGCGCACCGGAACGAAGTACGTGAGGGTCGGACAGGAGCACTTGAAGTGCAAAACAGGAGTCTTTGTCGACGTGTTCCCCATGGACGACGCGCCTCTTGGTGTGGGCGGCCAAATTCTGCAGGACTTCTGGTGCATGTGCCTGCGCAAGGTCCTATGGTCTGAGGTCGGCAGACTCGACCCCCGCGTGTCGGCTCCGCTCAGGGCCTGGTTCTCGCTATTGTCCAAGATACCCGCAAAGGCGGTTTATGCTCTAGCCGCTCCAATGGAGCGCAAGAGCACGGACGACAGCCCCAACCGCGTGAGGACGCTGCTGTTTCCAGCTACCGGTACCCTCTATCGAGAAAATCCGCTCGAAGAGCGTTACGCGATGCCTAAGGAGTGGTTTAAGGACCTGTCGGAGTACGAGTTCGAAGGGAAACGTTTGATGGGGACACGTGACTTCGACGCGATCCTCACTTACATCTATGGTGACTACATGCAGTTGCCGCCCGAGGACCGCCGAGGGCAGCACTCGCCGGTATCGAGCTACGAGTTTTAAGGAAAACGAACGTGAATGTGAAGAAAGTGGCCTGCTGGGACGAGGGCTTGCGGCGTGTTCTGGAAGGTCAGCGCGTTGAAAACCCCTACGCACTTATCGATGCGCTGACCTACGGGTTCGAGGGCGACAACGTTGCGTGCTGGGAGGTCTTCGACGAAAGCCGACTCGAGGCGGTCGTTTACCGATATTATGACGGACTCCAGGTCGTCTTCTGCGGGCAGGCAGGCCACCGCGCAATCCGGGCCGTCGCGACCCTCGTTGAGAAAATGGACCCCTCCATGGTCCAAACCTCTTACAGTGCTGCGGCAGAGCTCGCCACCGTGCTCGCCGACTACAGTTTGTCTGAGGGGTGGGTTATGCGGGCTGACGGAACTCAGGTACCAGACCCCGCGGCGGTCAGGGCGACCGAGGCCGACTATCCTGAGATCGCCAGGCTCATCTGCGGCGACGAGGAGATTGGCAAGCACTACGATGTCAGCGCGCTCGTGGCTCAGTTGTGCGAGAGAGAGCGGCTTCAGGGCTGCAGGAGCATAGTCATTAGGGATAGCGAAGGAATTGCTGCGCATATGGCGACCTATGCCGAGTCCGACGATGTTGCCGTCTGCGCCGGGCTCAAGGCACGCCCTGGTGCGGAGAAGGGTGTCGGGGCGCGGGTGCTCTCATCGCTGGCCGTCGAAGTGGCCGCGCGCGGCCTCATACCTTTGCTGTACTGCTACATAGAGCCACTGTGGCCTTGGTACGAGGCCCATGGGTGGGAGAAAGCCTTCCACGTCGCGAAGCTCGAGCACTGCGGCAATTACTAAACAAGCCACGAAAGGGAAGGTGAGGCCCATGAGGAAAGTGATCACATATGGAACGTACGACCTTCTGCACCGGGGCCATGTGCGCCTGCTGGAACGCGCCAAGGCGCTCGGCGACTACCTGGTCGTGGGCGTAACCGCCGATGGCTTCGACAAGGTGCGCGGGAAGATTAACGTTTCCCAAACCCTCAACGAGCGCATGCGTTCTGTCCAAGAGCTCGGGATTGCTGACGAAGTAATCGTTGAAGAGTACGAGGGCCAGAAGATTGACGACATCAGACGTATGGGAATTGATGTGTTCACCGTAGGCTCTGACTGGGTTGGTAAGTTCGACTATCTCAGGGAATACTGTGAGGTAGTCTACCTTGATCGTACGCAAGGCGTCTCGAGCACCGAGCTTCGCGCCGAAAGTGGACATCTACGAATGGGGTACGTGGGCAAGCGTGTGCTAGTGGAGAAGTATCTGCGTGAAAGTGCCTTCGTGAATGGCGTTGACCCCACCTGCGCGATGATCGACAGTGATGGAAGCCTCGCAGGCTGTGGCTTAGTCGAACAGGTTAATGATTTCGATGAGATAGTCGGTCGATGCGACGCAATCTACCTTGCATCGCATCCCAATCAGCACTATGGACAGATTAAGCGAGCGCTTGAGGCAGGCAAACATGTTCTATGTGAGAGCCCCATTGCCTCAACGCGTGAGGCGTGCCAGGAACTGCAGGCGCTCGCACGCTCAAAGGGCCTCGTTTTGGCCGACGCGATCAAGACGGCGTATTCAACGGCCTACCATCGACTGCTTCTGCTTGCCAAGAGTGGTCACATTGGACGAGTTCTTTCGGTGCGCGCTGTATGCACCAGCCTTGTTGATCTTGGCAGTGAGGACATCTCGAGCGTTGAGGGCAAGTGGTCGAGCTCCAAAGCCTGGGGTCCAGCAGCGTTGCTGCCCATCTTGCAGCTACTCGGAACTAATTATCAATCAGCCGATTTTGTAAGGGCCGACCTTGAAGGTCACGCTGGCTTTGACGCGTTTGGTGAGATCCGACTGGCATTCGAGGATGGCTACGGCGAGGCGGTTTTCGGCAAGGCGGCTAAATCTGAGGGGTCGCTTGTGGTTTCCGGCACGGATGGCTACATTTACGTACCCGCTCCCTGGTGGAAAACAGACTACTTCGAGGTACGCAAAGAGGATCCTTCTCAAAACAAGCGGTATTTCTTCCAGCTTGACGGCGAGGGAATTCGCAACGAGCTCGTCGAGTTCGCGCGAGCAGCTGAGCGTGGAGGCAAATGCGGTCTTTACATCGATGATAGTGTATCCGCCGCCATAGCTGGCCTGCTGGGTCAATTCGGCGCAAGTAAAGACCACATCGAACTGTCGCCTATCAAGCTCGGGAGCGACACCTGTGGTGAGGGCGTAGCGAGATAGCCGCGCTTAGATATACACTCGACACATTATTCATGCCGTAATCTGAAGCATGGGGGAGTGGTGACCATCATTCTTCTGGGTGATAGCGGTCTGTATCTCGATTGCATGCTTATCTTTCATTGATTTAATAACAACGCAAGCAGCGGCTTGCGAATAACGGAAGTCGAAATTTAGCTACTTTCACATAAACTCTTTCTATGTGTTTTGACTTACGTTGGCTCAAAAATTGACTAAGCCAACTTTTGAACCAACGTAAACCTCCGTAGGCACTTGAATGTGTCTTCGCTATTTGGTACTTGGCTAAACAAAACAAATGAAGGACCCTTTGCTAGGGTCATCATCACCACAAAATTTGATTTAGAATCAGGCTTAAATTTTCGGCACGATCTTCGGGGACCTTCCGGTCTCCGCATCATCAACTGTTTTCTAAACTGTTATATAAATTAAGATCGACCCCTGAGGAATGGAAAGAGATCCTCGGGGGTCGATTTCATAAATGGGAAATCAAATACATCCGGGCAGAAACTATCAATCTAATATTCGAAACAATGACTGAATTGCTATTACCCGTATATTACTCCTTGCTGGAGAACCATTGGACGATCCCATATGTTGACTTCGGTAGTGTTGGCCCAGGCTACGTCTTGAACCGCAACCTATGTTTAGGAGAATATCTTAACTAGAGCCGAGGGGTTATAATGGTATTTCCCAATGCTGAAAAATATTTACTTTGCATGCAGCACGGTATTTTTAATTGTCCACCAGCAGGAATAAAATTGCATCAACGTTAATTTGATCGCTTTAGGAGATGCTCTAATGCCCGGATTGTTCGCGATGCACTCACTTGTTGTCTATAGGCTTTGGGCAAATACCTATAGACACAAGGAGGAAAGACTCGATGTCTCGAATTACGGCAACAAACCTTTACTAGACTACATTTTTAGCTTTGTTAATGACAATAACGCACCGTTTCAAGTAAATGAAGGTGAACGGTTCATTCAGTTCGATTCTTATAGGCAAATAAATGACAGTGTTTTAGTCAATCTAAAATCTGGTCGCGCGGGACTTCATGTTGATGTCGTTGACACAAGAACAATGACCGATAGTGGCATTTCCTACACAGAGGAAATGGCCGGCATGGTCCCTTCTAGGCTACTCATTAAATGTACTCCTGGATTAGGCTATGCGTTGATTGGGATTGAATCAGTTCCGAATGGCGGAGGCGCCTCAGTGCCAGTTACAGCACTAAAGAATTATATTGCCAGTCATTCAACGGGAATAACCTTAAAATCAGAACGCGTACAAGAAAGGTCTGCACTTGACGCATTTACGGGAGTGGAGCAATTCGAACTTCGCCGTTATCGCCCCTCCAAAAACATTGAAGACGGTACCGTGGCAAACGTGGGAACTATATCATTCATTGCAAAACATAAAAGAGGTCTTCGCATCCCTCTAGCGACAATTGATATGATTAAAGACAAGAAAGCGGTTGCGGAGTATTTTGGCGTTACGAGCAACTATTCTGGTCGAGAAGAAGTTTTTGCCACGCTAAAGCAACGTGACGGAAAACCTAAGACGTTTATGCTTGATAAGGAATTCGCAGTTCCCATAACTGAAGTATTAAATGAATCAGGACAGCCGCCACTTTCTGATGATCGGTTTATCGCCGTTTGTCTTAATAGTTTCGCCAGAGCAGAGGATGTCTTCAATAGAGATAAATAGTCTATTAGGTTACTCCGGAAGGTCGGTAGCATGGGCAAAATTAGCTTCTGGCAACTTCTAATCAAATATATTGCTACACTCCGCAATTATCAAACTAATAAAATATCGCACGGCGATATATTTGTTCAGCTAATTGCGCCCGCTTTGCTGTCGGTGGCTCTATTTTTTAATTGGCCTGACAGCTGCATTAACCTTGAAGATTTAATATCTAATCTAATTAGCTGCATTTCTATAATTTCTGGCCTTATGTGTGGTGTTGCGGTACTTCTCTTTCAATTGCGCTTACAAATGAGCTCTCAAAAAGATCCAAAACCACTCGATCGCGAGCTTACAATGGTTGATGAATCTTTTCATATATCTATGTGGACTGTTTTGGACGGGCTCTTCGTTGTTGGCTTGTTATGCATTGCCCCATTGACCAAAAACATCAATGAGCTATTTTCCAGATTCTTATTCTGTCTCGCGGCCTTCTTTCTTCTTAACTTTTTAATTGTCACACTCATGACTCTTAAACGAATCAGCGCTGCATACACAACGTTTTCACGCGGCTGGAAAATGTAGCCCCAAGCCCATGAGCCTTTGAAGATAGTGTTTCACGGAGCCTCACATATGTAGAAGAATCCAAATCAAATTAGAGTTTTGCGGACGAAGCCAACAATCTCGGTTGCATACGCAATGACTTACGAGCATCGTTTGACGTGACCCGATCCATTCACCGATTGGCAAAACGATTTACACCTAATTATTGGCACTGCTCAGGGGCATTTTCTTTGTTTGCGGCTTGATCTCGTTAAACTAATAACTGCTGCTACCAGGGCATTTTCTGGTGCACATTCTATTGGCTCCTGCGAAGATCGGAGCGGGTATGTTTGCTGCCAAGTCCTACACCAGCCGTCATTACATTGCGATTGTTGCCATGGCCTGCCTATGCGTTTTGCTGGGCGGGCCTTCTTATGCCGCGGGCGCGGAGAGCCTCATCATCGCGGACGCGACATACTACGAGCCGGGCGTGTCGGGCCCCGGCTGGGCGTGGACCGATGCCGACCACCTGGAGCTTAACGGCTACGCGGGCGAGGCCATCGGGGCCGACGGCGACCTGGTGCTGACGCTTGCCGGGCGGAACTCCGTGACGGAGTCGCATGCGCCCGATGCGGACATCACGCTGTGCGGCATGGAGGTGTGGGGCAACCTGACGCTTCGCGGCACCGGGACCCTGACGGCGACGGGCTCGCAGTGCGGGATCCACGTCTCACGGGCGCTCGTGGTGGACGGCTGCACCGTCGATGCCCGGGCGGACGGGGCCGATATTACGGACGAGGCGGTCGCCGGCGTGATCGCAGGCGACATGGCCGTGCGCGGCGGCGGGCGCGTCGTTGCCGCGGGCACAGGGTCCGTGGCGGGCGTGCGCGCCTATGGCGTGTATCTGCAGGATGCGGGCCTTGGCGATGGTGCGGCCGGCTGTCGGCTTTCTGTCGACGCCTCGTGGCTGGATGCGGCCGGTGCCGATGGCGGCGTTGCGTGCACGGGCGGGTCGCTTGTGTCTGCGCGGTTTGTGGCGCCTGCCGGCGGGGCTTTTGGTGCTGATGGTGTGGTGGATGCCGGCGGTGCGCTGGTGCCGCATGTGGTGGTTGAGCCCGAAGGCGCCACGCCGCCGGCAGGGGAGACTGGCGGGCGCGACGTGCCGGGCGGAGAGGCGGGTGAGCCTTCCTCCGATGCCGACCCCGCTGCCGGAGAGCCCACCACAGAGCCCACGGCAAATCCGGCGCTGAAACCCGCGGCCACAACAACCAAGACATCAACGACAGTAACCAAGACCACGGTCGCCAAAGTCTCCAAGCCCAAGGCTGCCACCGCAACAACTGCGGCACTCCCCAAGACTGGCGACACCAATTGGATCGCCGCGTCCTTTACGCTACTCCTGTTGGGACTGGGGCATCTAGGTGCCGCATATCGCTGTTGGGGCGTGCGGCATGCCTAGCTGCAATACAAGAGCCCTGTAGAAGCTTTAAAGGCAACGCTTTCCGAAAGGGAGCGTTGCCTTTTTACTGCATGCAATGTATGAGGTGCCGTACCACTAAAAGGCTTAGTTAATTGATTGTAATTACATAATCTACTAGTGTATGTGCGTTATACTAAGGTTGCACTCACACGATTGGAGGGTCCAAAAATGGCAAGCTCAACATTAACCATTAGGGTTGACGATGACCTCAAACGCGAGGCAGCAGAAGTGGCTGATTACTATGGACTTGATTTGTCGTCCGTGACGCGCGCATTCTTCAAGCAAATGGTCAACACCCATCGCATCCCGTTGACTTTTGCCCCTGAGGAGCCCAATGCCGAAAGCCTTGAGGCCATTCGCGAGGGGGACGCGTTTCTTGCATCTGGCAAAAAAGGACGTTTTGACAATGGCGCCGATCTTATCGCTGCGGCGATGGCACAATGAGCACGTTAACCGCAGAGTTCTCTGCAGCCTTCTCCCGCGATTTAAAGAAAAAAGCAAAGCGCCGTAAATGGGATCTATCCGAGCTTCAAAAGCTAATTGACCTGGTGCTACAGAATACACCCGAGTCAATGGACATATTAAAACGACGTCATAATATGCACCGGCTAAGCGGCAACTGGGCAGGGCGAAACGAATGTCACGTAGCAAACTCTGGCGACTGGCTTGTCATATGGTCATCAAACGAAGAGGTAGCTTTCTTTGAACGCACCGGCAGCCATGATGAGCTGTTCCGATAGCTCCCTTAATATCGACGCCACCAAAGCTATCCGGATTTCAAGCAAATGACATCCTATTTGTTCAACATTGTTGGAGATTTAGCTGCGCAATGATGATTGCCTCCCATCCTAGGCTGGAATATCGTCTCCAAACCAGGCCCTGGCAGCGGTTTGCTCTGCAAAAGGTTGCGCAATGTGCTCGCCGGTAGATCCTGCGTGTGGCCATACGCTACCAGACTCTCCCTTTTCATCGACAGGTTCCTTAAAGCGATGGCCCAACACTGTCGATGAGCGGAATGCGGCAAACTGCGCCCCCGCGTTCTCTATCGAGGTGCGTCGATCCTAGCTACGAGGGGTTCGCCCAGATCGAGACGACCTATTAAGGCATCTCTGTCCCTGTCGTTTCGATGAACACCTTCGACCTGACTCATGCCTTACGCGATGTTCGGACAAACTCGGTTATAGCGATTTGCCTTCTCATTAAAAGGGACTGCAAGATGTTTACCGCCATGGCCTGCCTGTGCGTTTTGCTGGGCGGGCCTTCTTATGCCGCGGGCGCGGAGAGCCTCATCATCGCGGACGCGACATACTACGAGCCGGGCGTGTCGGGCCCCGGCTGGGCGTGGACCGATGCCGACCACCTGGAGCTTAACGGCTACGCGGGCGAGGCCATCGGGGCCGACGGCGACCTGGTGCTGACGCTTGCCGGGCGGAACTCCGTGACGGAGTCGCATGCGCCCGATGCGGACATCACGCTGTGCGGCATGGAGGCGTGGGGCAACCTGACGCTTCGCGGCACCGGGACCCTGACGGCGACGGGCTCGCAGTGCGGGATCCACGTCTCACGGGCGCTCGTGGTGGACGGCTGCACCGTCGATGCCCGGGCGGACGGGGCCGATATTACGGACGAGGCGGTCGCCGGCGCGATCGCAGGCGACATGGCCGTGCGCGGCAGCGGGCGCGTCGTTGCCGCGAGCACCGGGTCCGGAGCGGGCGTGCACGCCTGCGGCGTGTATCTGCAAGATGCGGGCCTTGGCGATGGTGCGACTGGCTGTCGGCTTTCTGTCGACGCCTCGTGGCTGGATGCGACCGGTGCCGATGGCGGCGTTGCGTGCACGGGCGGGTCGCTTGTGTCTGCGCGGTTTGTGACGCCTGCCGGCGGGGCTTTTGGTGCTGATGGTGTGGTGGATGCCGGCGGTGCGCTGGTGCCGCATGTGGTGGTTGAG
>NZ_JBDMHA010000001.1:18715-72753 GCF_039752985.1 Collinsella aerofaciens | reverse complement strand
TTCTGGATCCATTGGAACCATTGGCAGCATCGAACCCAGATCCTGGCTCTTTCTCGTCCTCTCGGGACTCGCTACCGGTGCTTCGTGGATCTGTTACTTTAAGGCGTTGGGCATCGGAGACGTCAATAAGGTCGTACCGGTCGACAAGATGAGCACCGTACTCGCTGCACTGATCGCCATCGTGCTTTTTGGCGAGACGAGCAACCTTGCGGTTAAGCTCGTGGGAACCGCTGTCATCACCCTCGGCACGTTTTTAATGATCGAGAAGAAGCAGTCTGCCGGACCCGAGCGGCAGCAAGACCGGACCTGGCTCGCTTACGCCCTCGGCGCCGCCGTATTCGCGGCGCTCACGTCCATCCTTGCCAAGGTTGGCATCGAAGGCGTCGAGTCCAACCTAGCCACGGCAATCCGTACCTGTGTGGTACTGGTTATGGCATGGGCAATCGTGGCAGCTAAAGGCAAGATGGGCCAAGCCGTGCACGTAGACCGCTACGAACTCGTATTTCTCGCGGCATCGGGCATTGCGACCGGAGCATCGTGGCTGCTCTATTACTACGCCATCGCCACAGGCCAGGTGAGCGTCGTGGTGCAGATCGACAAACTATCGATTGTCGTATCAGTACTATTTGCGCGCCTGACATTCAACGAAAAACTCTCACGACGCAGCGTCATCGGTCTCGCCCTCATTGTACTGGGCACCGCCGCGCTCGCAGTTTGGAAGTAGCGCGGCCAGCAGCCGCTACATCCTCACACCTGGCTTGGGATGCCTGTACTGACCGTGGGATGCCGTGCGCTTACCGTGCGAGATGGCAAATATGGGACAACAGTGCAGGCAACGAAGGCAGGCTGCGCACTCCGGCTTTGTCCAGACGGGAAGGCCGTCGCGCATCTCAATCGCCGCCATGGGGCAGCGCTTGGCACACAGGCCGCAGCCGATGCAGCGATCGGCATCGACGGCAAACTTGCTCGTCTGTTGCATGCGCGGCAGCCCAATTGCGTGATACGCGCACGATGCAAACAGAGGCACGCGATGGCGCATCATGTTGCCCGTGCGGCGCGCCCGCACCGCCTCGATCACGGCATCAATCTGCGCCTCGGCAGCCCTATTGATACCCTCAACCTTTTGAGGGTCAGACAGGTCGAAAACAGGCGTCCAGGTATCGGGCATCTTGACGCTCATCGCTGCATCCAACTCGAGCCCACTCTCGTGTAGCAGATCGCGGGCAAACTTGCCCGATTGCCCGGTCGTCGAACCATATGTCGAGACATAGAACGTATACGGGCGCTCGCCGCCCTTTGCGCCGGCAGCAATCGACAGGTCGGCAGTCTTTAAAAACTCGATCATCGGCGTCGGCAAGCCACAGGTATACACCGGGGCGACAAACCCCAGCTGGCGGGGACCTTCCGTCACAGCAAGGTGAAGGGCCTCGGCATCAAAACACTCGATCGACATAACTTTGTCGTCTGTCGCCGCTGCAATGCGACGCGCCACATGATCGCTGTTCCCCGTCGCGCTAAAGTACAGAATCATCTCGCACCCCTGGAATTGAATCGTGAAAACCGTACTACTTGCGCAGCGGCTTGGGCAGCGGAATGCCGGAAGCGATAACGGCGGCGATGATCATGCAGACGATACCTTTGAGTGGGAAGCACATGAGCAGCAGGCCCACGACCATGACCGGCTGGCGCATGACCGCACCCATCGTCGATGCCGTGCAGACGGCGACGCAAAAGACCGGATCTGCGCCGGTGAGGATAGCAAGGCCATAGCCCAGGCTTACGCCCGAGAAGATAACCGGGAAGAAGTGGCCGCCGCGCCAGCCCAGGTTGATGAGGGCGGGGGTCAGCATGGCTTTGACAAGACCGGTCGCGATAAGCACGCCGGCGGGAATGGTCAGGTAGGTTTCCATGAGCACGTCGGCCTGGGTCTCGCCGGCAAACATGGTGTAGGGCAGGACCGTGCCGCAGATGGCGAGCGCCAGACCGGCCAGCATGGCTTTGACGACAGGACGCTCCCCTATTGCATGAGACAGCGCCTCGCTTGCGTGCTCGGAGACAAAGTACAGCCAGCCGCAAACGGTGCCGACCAACGCCAGCGGAATGAGCCAGGCAAGTTCCAGGTTGCCCACCTCGGCGGACTCGAACCTGGGCATGCCCATGCCGCCGCCCACAAGCTGGCCAAGCAGCAGGTAGGTGCCCAGACCGCCGGCAATCGCGATGCCATAGACCACGGTCTTTTGCACCTTGGGTAGCTTGATGGTGATCTCGCCGGACGTGGACTCATCGTCGGCGTCTTCGCCCTGGCCGTCGGCGCTACCGGCAAGCGGTGCTACAAAGCCAAAGACGGGCGCGGTAAAGAGCGCCGTCAGGGCAGCCTGGGTGCCCAGCAGCGTGAGCTCCCTAAACTCGGCGCCAAAGCAACGCATACGGTCGCCGACCCAGCTGCACAGACCCGCGATAACACCGGTCAGACCGGCCTCCGGTCCAATGCTGCCGCCAAACAGCAGCGGCAGCAACGCCGCGAGCGAAAGCTTGCCCAGGTTGTCGTACGGGTAGCGCCCGTCTTGCTTAACCTTAGCCATCACCTGGTTGAGGTCATCGGTCTTGGCGCCTGTCATCTTTTCGTACAGACCGATTAATAGGCCGCCCAGCAGGCAGACAAAAAACGGGTACGGCAAAAAGCCAAACGGGCCGCTGGCGAGCTCGGGCGAAGAGACACCCAGCATATGCGGGACCTCGGTCCACAAATAATCAATGCCGTGCTCCATCGCAAAAAAGAACAGCCAGACTGCGGCACCCGCGAACGCACCGGTCACGGCAACACTAACTAAAAACAGCGCGCGGTTCGTGGGTTTGGCAAGGTTATCCATCGGGTCCTCCCGCGGTCAAAGTCGACATAGATACGTTTTATTGTAGAGCGAGCGTGGCCCAGGCAAGCCAACCGTCTGCGCTGCAAACGGAGCCACCGGGAACCACGGCGGGACAGGCTCAAGGCTTATCCGTTGATAATTGATGCGATTTCGCGCAGATCCTCGGCAAAGTAAATGCCTTGCTGGCGCTGCGGGCTCGAAAGTCCCTTATCAATCATGTGCTCGAGCAACGCCTTGAGGTCGTTGTAGTAGCCCCCGAGGTTGTACAGGATGCACGGCGCATCGAGATACCCCAACGACACGGCGGACATGACCTCGGCAATCTCCTCGAGCGTGCCCGTGCCACCCGGGAAGGCAACGAACGCGTCACCGAGCTCAATCATCTTTGCTTTACGCTCTGCCATATCGCTCGTCACGATGAGGTCGTCAATACCGTCGTGCTGAAACTCGGCCTCGATAAAAAAGCTCGGCTCCACACCCGTCACATGTCCGCCGGCATCGAGCACGCTATCGGCGAGCGCGCCCATCAGGCCCGATTTGGACCCGCCGTATACCAGCGCGTGCCCGTTGGAGCCAATCCAGTTGCCCAGCTCTTGCACCGCAGGCAGAAATGCTGGGTCGTCACCAACGCTGGCGCCCAGGTATACCGTGATATTCATATTCAGTCCCCCTCGTCGTGACGCGCGGCGCCCGTTCTAGCGTTGGCGTCGGCGATATTCGCGCACACGGCGCGACAGGTCGGCGAGCTCGTCATGATCGAGCTCCTCTAAATGCTCAAGATCGTCCATAAAGCGCGCCATGGTGTCCTTTTGGCGCAGCTTGATGAGCGTATTGCAGTAGTTCACTGCCACGCCTGTGAGCATAGCGATGTAGAAGATGCTGATAACGCTCAGGATGACGGTAATGGCGCGGGCGACCGGCGTCTCCGCCGGGATATCACCAAAGCCGATGGTCGAGACGGTCTCAAAGCTAAACCAGAGCCCGTCGCCAAACGTGAGGGTCGTGGGCTCGGACAGCCAGACAGCCGTTGAGCACAGCAGATAGAAGACGAGAAACAGGCCCGTGATGCGCGCAAAACCAGCCTGGCGTAACACGTCGGCAAGCGTCCTCAACTTGTTCATCGCGACCCCTTTTCCCAGACGCCCAATCACACTCGCCCGGTATTGTCCCACAACCGGCAGTTAGGAACGTTCCTTTTGTGCCGGCAGAAAGGGACTGACCCCAACTGCCGGGCGGAACCGTCTAGCGGTGCTGCTGCCGACTGGGCAGGCGGAGCTGGTATTCTTATGCGGTAATGTCTCGATTCGTTAGGATTGCATGTGAGAACTGCCACTGTCCTTCGTTCAGTTATATGTCGCGCTCTGGTCGTTGCGCTTACCGCGCTCACCGTACTGAGCGCCGTCGCGCCCGCCCCCGCCTTTGCCGTCGACTCCGATCAGCAAGTCAAGACGGTCCGCGTCGGCTGGCTCGTCAACAACGAGGGCTTCCAGGACGGCACTCCTGGCGAGCGTCTCTCGGGATGGGGCTACGAGTACCTCCAGACCCTGTCGTACTACACGCCCGGCTGGCGGTACGAATACGTCACCGGCACCTTCACCGAGCTTATGGACATGCTCGAGGCGGGCGAGATCGACCTCATGCCCAACATCTCCTACTCCGAGGAACGCGCCCAAAAGTTGCTCTTTTCCTCAAACCCCGAGGGCACCGAACGCTACTACATCTACGCCAGGCCCGATCGCGACGATCTGGCCAAGGGTGACCCCCAATCGCTCCAGGGCCTTACCATCGGCTACAACCCCGGCGTTATGCAAACCTTCGTTGGCCAGCAGTGGCTCACCAACGAAGGAATCGCCTGCACATACAGGGAGTATGACGGAGACTCCGTTCTCTTTGACGCGCTCGCAAACAACGAGGTCGATGCCGTCATCATGAATGACACGATCTCGTCGCCCAGTGCCTCCCCCATGTTCTACATTGGTTCGAGCGACTACTACTTTGCCGTTCCCAAAAGCCGCCCCGACCTGATGAACGACATCAATGCTGCCATGACGGCAATCGCCCGCGTCAACCCACGCTATAACGACGAAGTCAAATCTAGCTACTCGACCCAAAACAGCGGTTCATCATCGCTCAACGGCCCCGAATGTTCCTGGCTCAAAGCAAATGACAACACCATCACGCTCGGCTACATTACGGGCAAACTCCCCTACTGTAACGAAGACGAAGACGGCGAAATGGAAGGCTCGCTCGCATCGCTTGCGACGACGCTGCACGATAAATTTGGCATTACGGTCAAAACCGTCGCCTTTGATAGCTACAAGATGATGTCAAAGGCCCTGTCAAAGGGAAGCATAGACGTTGCGCTGCCGGTATACCGAGATTACTGGTTTGCCGAGCAAACAGGCGTTGTGCAGTCGGTATCGTTGGGGACCATGTCCCTCACCGCCATCCACACCGGCAGCAACCTGAACAAAGACCTTCAGAGCATCGCCTGTACCAAATCATCGCTTATCAACCAAAATGCACTTGAAAGTCTGTTCCCCACAGCGACCGTAACCGAATACCAATCCGACGATGAAGCGTTCGACGCCCTCAGGAAGGGAACGGTGCACTGCATCGTCGCTCCCAGTTCACGCGTAAAAACCATCGGCGACCGTTATGATCTCGAGGACTGCGAGACGGTCGAGCTCCCTGACACCTGTGAGCTCTCGTGCTGGATTTCTCGTGGCAAGCCCGAACTGCTGGGAATCATTAATAAAGGCATCATCAATGCCGGCGAATCGCTCTCCGCCAGCAGCTACTCCTCAACGTCGTACACGGCACAGGAATCGGACACGTTCCAGCTTCTCTACCGCAACCGCGCCGCCATTGTGACTGTTATCATCTGCATTTTGCTCACCAGCATCGTCATCCTTGCCTGGTCGCTTCAACGTGCGCAGAAAGAACAGCGGAAAGCCGACGCCGCCAACGCCGCTAAGACGGCATTCCTCACGCGCATGAGCCACGACATCCGTACGCCGCTCAACGGCATCCTGGGCCTTATCGAGATCGAGGAATTGAAGGAAGGCGATATCCAGGTCGCCCGCGAGAGCCGTGCCAAGGCGCGCGTTGCCGCCAATCACCTGCTCTCACTGATCAACGATATCCTCGAGATGGGCAAAATCGAAGACCGCAAGCTAACACTGGAACATGTGCCTTTTAACCTCAAAGAGCTCTGTGACGATACGCTGGTGCTGTGCAAGCTCCGCGCATCCGATAACTGCATCACACTGCAGGACAATAGTCTGCCGTACGCCACGGGACCATACATGATCGGCAGTCCCACCCATATCCGACAGATCATGATCAACCTGTTAGACAATAGCATTAAGTACAACAAACGCGGCGGCTCCGTCACCTTTAGCTCAAAGACCAAGCCACTCGATAACGGGCGTGTGCTCTTTTGCTTTAGCGTTTCGGACACCGGCATTGGCATGGCTCCCGAGTTTTTAAAGCAAATCTATGAGCCGTTTGCCCAAGAAGGTGACGATGCGCGCAGCAAGTTCCAAGGAACCGGCATGGGTATGCCAATCGTCAAGTCGCTTATTGAACTGATGGGCGGTACGATTGAGATTTCGAGTGAGGTTGGCGTGGGGAGTACGTTCAACGTCCAGATTCCGCTCGATATCGACAAGAACCCCCAGGCGCGGGCGAATACGGTCGAGAGAGCGCTCGACTGCTCGCTCGCCAACATGAACGTGCTGCTCGCCGAAGACAACGAATTGAATGCCGAGATTGCCCAGGCGCTGCTAGAATCCGAAGGCGTCGTGGTCACCCGCGCCGCCAACGGCAACGAAGTCGTCGATCTGTACCTGTCGCATCCCGCCGGCAGCTTCGATGCGATCCTGATGGACATTATGATGCCGGGCATGGACGGCTACGAGGCAACCCGCGCGATTCGTCTGAGCGAGAAGGTCGATGCGGCCGATATCCCCATCATCGCGCTCACCGCCAACGCCTTTGCCGAAGACGCCCAGACGGCACACGCTGCCGGCATGAACGCTCATCTGTCCAAACCGATCGACTTTAACAAGCTCAAAAACATACTCGCCCGCATCAAGAAAAACGGATCCGTTTCGCTATAGTTTTTGCAGCAACCACGCACGACCAGAAAGGAAGCCAACGATGTTTAGGCCCTTACGTCGAAAGAAACGCGCCATCACCGACGAGGAAGCGCGCAAACTGCTCGCCACCTGCAAGCGCGGCGTCTTTGCCGTCAACGGCGACGATGGCTACCCGTACGCCATTCCCGTCAACTACTTCTTTGACGCCGAGCACGACAAGATTTATTTCCATGGCGCCAAGGCTGGCCACAAGGTCGACGCACTTAAGCGCGATGACAAGGTCTGCTTTACCGTTTACGGCAACGAATGGCACCAGGACGGCGACTGGGCTCCCTACGTTATGAGTACCGTAGTCTTTGGCCGCTGTCGCCTGGCAAATGACACTCCCGCGTTTATCGAGGATAAAGTCCGCCAGCTCGCACTTAAGTACTACCCTTCTGCCGAAGAAGTCGAAGAGGAAATCGCCAAGGACATTAAGGGCGTCCAACTCTACGAGATTACGATTGAGCATCTCTGCGGCAAGCAGATTCAAGAAAAGTAAGCCCCTTATCAGGCCTCATCAATAGCAATATGGCTCGGTTCCAACCCACCTTGGAACCGAGCCATATGCTTATGAAGCGTCGGCGGCTATGTGTGCAAGCGCCTCAACGAACTCCTGCGAGCTCACAGGCTTGCTCAGGTGCGCGTTCATGCCCGCCTCGCGCGAAAGCCTACGGTCGTCGGCAAAGGCGTTGGCGCTCACGGCGATAATCGGCGTGAGCGCGGCATCGTCGCGATCGAGCGCTCGAATCCGACGCGTGGCCTCAAGGCCATCGATACCGGGCATCATGATGTCCATCAACACCACGTCGTACTCGTGCGGCGCGCTCGCGGCAAACATCTCGACGGCAGACTCACCATCCTTAGCATGCGTCACGACGGCGCCGGCGCGGGCGAGCATAAACTGTGCAATCTCGGCATTCAGGTCGTTATCCTCTACGAGCAAAACGCGCAAGCCCTGGAGCGCATCGCCGTCACCCGCGTCCACGCGCACAGCCTGAGGAATCTCGGAGCGCTTGCACTTCTCAAACGGCAGACGGATGGTAAACGTCGTCCCCTGCCCCAAGATACTCGTAAAGCTCATGGTTCCGCCCATAAGCTCGACCAACTGTTTGGCAATAGGCGCACCCAGGCCAGTTCCCGATGAAGCGCCTTCCACCTGTTGCTCCTCGCGACAAAACGGCTCGTAGAGGTGCTGTTGAAACTCCTCGCTCATGCCAATACCGTTGTCGGCGATCGTGTATTCATAGACGGGGGCGCCATCCACTGGCTCCACCTCGCGGCATGTCAGGCGAACATAGCCGCCCCGGCGGTTGTACTTGACGGCATTACCGGCAATATTGAGCAACAAGCGCTTGAGGTGCGTCACGCTCACCCGCGCATAGGGATGATTAAGCGTCTGCTGGTCGCAGATAATTGTCACCAGACGCTCCTCGGCCTGGCGCTCCAGAATATCGCGCACCTCGTGGTTGAGGGTCACCAAGTTTGTGGGAACAAGCTCCAGTTCGATCTGCCCGCTCTCCAGACGACTCATATCCAGGGCCTCGTTGGCAAGATCGAGCAGCAGTCCCGATGCCGTCCAGATCTTTGAGCGGCACTCGGTCTGCTTTTGCAGATCATCCGCATTGGCATCGCCGACCTCAACCATACCGCGAATGCCGTTGATGGGCGTGCGCAGATCGTGGCTCATGCGACGCAAAAATTCCGTCTTTGCCGAGTTGGCAGACGAGGCCTCACGTGCCGCCTTTGCTAGCCTGTCGCCATAGTCGCGCTCCTGCTGCAGCAAGTCCGTCAAACGTCGACGATCAGCGCGGCGACGTGCCATCACAACAACGGCTATAACACCGCTGTAGAGCACCAGCACGCCGGCAGCAACAGCGGCGACGACCTCAAAGTAGCGCCGCGCCGAGGCATAGGTGTACACGTAGAATTTTTGCGCTTTGCCGTATGTGCCCAAATACCACTCGCCGTTGACGTTGACCAGTCGGACTTTGCCGGGCAGGCATCGATCCTTAATTTCGTCGACAATGATGGCGTCCGTCGCAGGCAGGTCGAACACGCCCAAGATGGTGGGTTCAACGGCGTTGGTCGCAACGACCTTGCCATCGTTTTCGATCACGATATTGCCGCTATCGATAGTCTCATAGCCTTCGAGCAGACTCTGCAGTTTGAGCGTATTGCTCGCAACCGCCTTCGCGCTCTGATGCCTTACCGCGATAACGATACCCTCGCCATCTTGCCGAGTAACGCAGCCAATGTCTGCAACCGAATCATCCGCAAGCGTAATACGAGTGGTATAGGACTTAAGCGGATGGGTTGCCACCTCCAGCACGGGCGCTTTTTTGAGATATGCAGCAAGCGACTCGTAGCCCACGTTATCCGTCGAGGACTCGGACACCAGGTTGCCCGATGCGTCCGTCACGATCAGCGCGCTCACGTTGAACTGGTCAGCATATTGCTCCAGCGTGGCGTTATCCACCGAGCCGTCGCGCTCCATATCGCGCGCCGCCTCTCCGGCGATCTCCATAACGCGAATCAGGTTTTTGGTCGTATAGGCGCTATTGAACGCATCGTAGGAAAGGCTCTGGGTCGCCACGTAATCGACAACGTCGCCAAAGCGCTGCTCGGCTTGGGCTGTCGTGTAACCGTAGCTCATCATGCCGGCAACAACCGAGAGCGCTATCCCCAGCAGAGCGACAAGGAGCCATGCCCCTGTCGAACGATTGTCCCGCTCCTGAGCGGCGTGGTCGGGCGCATCGATCATGACAGGCCCTCCATATTCAAAAATGGCGAAGGGTCATCAAAATACTTTGACACCAGACGTTCCATGGTGCCATCGGCAAGCATTTCTTGGTAGGCATGGGTAAGCTTAGCGTCGATGCCGCGCGTATCGTTTAGATCGAAAGCGGTACCCAAACCGACCTCTAGCAGCGGCTCATCCAAAATGCGATACGTCACACCATAGTCTTTTTCGTAGGTGAGCAGCGAGGACTCATGCGCAGCGATGGCATCGACCAGACCCTCGACGAGCGCCGGGTTCAGGTATGAGCGGTCCGAAAAGCAGTAGAGCTCTTTGATCTGCGGAACGTTTTCATTTGTACGATTGAGCAAAATGCCCTCAGGCTTGGTGGTAGACTGAACCGCCACGACCTTGTCCTCAAGATCGGCAAGCGTGTAGATATCGCTCTCGGGATCGACCGCGACTACCTGGCGGCTCGCAAGGTACGGGCCGGCCCAACGATACTCGTTTTCGCGACCCGTCATGCTAAAGCTGCCCATGACGCAATCGAGCTCGCCGCTCGCCAGCAGCTCGTTCTTCTTTTCCCAATCGATCAGCTGGTACTTTGGCTTGTAACCAATGCGGGCCAAAGCCTCGCTCAATATCTCGACATCCAGGCCAACGATATCGCCGTACTCGTCGGTATACACAAACGGTGGATAGAGGTCGCCACCAACGTTGAGCGTCTTAAGGTTGTCGTCTTTGGCCTGCGAGGCGTCCAGACCTTTTAATGCAGACGTCAAGGCTTCGTCATTACGCCCAGAACAGCCAGCTATCGCTACGACAAAGGCACTCGCTACTGCAAGCACAACAAGTAACGATATGGCAACCGAGCGGCGAGGTCTTTTCATCGAGCTCCAGACAATCCTGTTTACAGACTGAAATGGCTAAAAATAATAGCAAACGAAACCACACGAGTGCCCAATGGTTACAGACGTTTATTTACCATGCGGGGCCTTCCAGCCGACTTGGCAGAAGGCCCCGCATGCAGCGCACACTTACCGTGCATTAAAAACGTAGCGGTCCAGGCGGTCGCACGCTTCCCTCACGCGCGAAAGTGGCAGCGCCAGATTCACGCGAATGTGGCAGGGCCCGTGGAACGGACGGCCGTCCTGATACCCCACGCCCACGCGCGCCCCCTCATCGAGCAGCCACTGAATATCGCGGCCATGCTCGCGACACCACTCGGAGCAGTCCAGAAACACCATGTACGTGCCCTGCGGACGTGAATAGGACACGCCCTCAAAATGCTCGTCCACGTAATCGCAGAAGTACTCGATATTGCCGGCAAGCACCTGGTTGAGCTCGTCCACCCACTCGTAGCCCTGCGGCTGGTAGGCACCGATAAGCGCATGCATGGAGAGGACGTTCATCTCGTTGTAGTGGGTCTTGTTGGACACGGCGCACACGCGGTCGCGCAGCGTCTCGTTGTAGATGATGTGGTAGCTGCCGACCAGACCCGCCAGATTAAACGTCTTGCTCGGCGCATAGAGGGCAACCGTGCGCATGCGGGCGTCCTCGCTCACCGACTGCGTCGGGATATGCTTGTGCCCCGGCAGGATGATATCGGACCAAATCTCGTCCGAGATCACCACGCAATCGTGCTGGCGATAAATGTCCATAGCGCGCTCGATCTCGTCGCGCTCCCATACGCGGCCGCAGGGATTGTGCGGCGAGCAGAACACCGCGGCATGAATGTGGTTTTGGGCGAGTTTGCACTCCATGTCCTCAAAGTCCATGCGCCACACGCCCTGGTCGTCGAGCTTAAGCGGGCTGTGGACAATGCGATAGCCCGCGGCCTCAATGGACTTGGTAAAGCCGATGTAGGTAGGGCTGTGGACCAGCACCGCATCGCCCGGCTGAACATACGCACGCAGCGTCGACACGACACCGCCCAGCACGCCGTTTTCGTAGCCGATATGCTCCGGCGCCAAGCCCTCAACGCCGTTGCGGCGGCTCTGCCATTCGATGATGCGGTCGAAGTACTCGGGGCGCGGATTGAAATAGCCAAACATGGGGTGCTGGGCGCGCTGAATGATGTACTCCTGGACCGTGGGCACCGTGGCAAAGTTCATGTCCGCCACCCACATGGGAATGCGGTCGAAGCCCTCGTCGGGTGCGTTCGGAGCCATACCTGGGATCTCACCCCAAGAGTCAACGGCGATAGAGTCCATGCCGTGGCGGTCGATAAGCGAGCTGAAGTCGTATTTCATGCTGAGCTCCCGTGCAAAGTGATTGTTTTGGTAGGCGTTATTGTCCACCAGCGCGGACAGTTTTGGCGCGGGGTTTGGCGCTTAATTTGACGGGTGCGGACGAATGGCAGGTTAGTCTTGCGCGTCGTTGACGGCGGTTACGGTTAGCTGGGTTTCGTCGACCGTAAACGATATGTCGAGCCCGGCGAAGGCCAGATGATAGACGCGGTTTGGCTCGTGCTTGCTGCCCGCGCGGCGTGGATCTTGGCGAAGGACCTCGACCAAGCCGGGGAGCTTTGCGGGGAGGACCATATCCTGCAGCGTCTGAGGGAACTCGATGTCGAGCTCTTGCCACGGAGCATCCTCGATCCAGCCTCCGGTCGCATCCGGGTGGCAGTCCGCAAACGGAATGTAGGGCTTAATGTCGTAGATGGGCGTACCGTCGCGCAGGTCGGCCCCCAGCACATGGATGATGGGCCCATCGTCGGTGAGCTCGACGCGATCGAGCTTGACGCAGGTGAGCCCGATGGGATTAGGGCGAAACGGGCTGCGTGTGGCAAACACGCCCAAACGCTCGGCTCCACCCAGACGCGGCGGGCGCACGGTTTTCGACCATTTTGCGTTGGTGCCGGACCTGTCCTGCGTTTTGGCATCGGCAGCTATGTCCTTAGCCGTGCCACCGGGCGTTCCGTTTTCGAAGCGCCACAGCAGCCATAGGTGAGAGAAGGAGTCCAGACCCTCAACCGCTGCGTTGGAGGCAAATTCCGGCTCAAAAACGATGCGCCCCTGCAGATGAGGCGCCAAAAAGCTGTTGCGCGGAATGCCGAACTTCTGTGGCAGATCGGTATGTATGTGTGCAATAGGTTCCATGCCGGTCATTGTACGGCATGAAGGTGTGAGGCGTTGTGCGCAATTCTTCGCCGCGGTCCCCCGTCGTGCAACCAACGGTTGCTTGGAAGGGCGCCTGCCGCCGCGTATGCTTAAGCCATCAACCAGCAGAAAGGAGCCGCTATGGCCTTTGCAGAAAAGCTCATCGCTGTCCGTCGCGCCCATCGCCTTACCCAAGAGCAGCTCGCCGCCAAGCTCTTCGTTACACGCCAAGCCGTCAGCCGTTGGGAGCGCGGCGAGGTCACACCTGGCATCGACATGATGAAGCTCGTCGCCGCCGTGACCGGCGAGCCTCTGTCTCATCTGCTTGAAATGCCCGAGCACTATTGCCAGAGCTGCGGCATGATACTCAAGCCCGACGACTGCGGCACCGATGCCACGGGCGCCACGACCGACCATTACTGCAAGTGGTGCTACGACCACGGCAAGTACACCTACGACACCACCATGGAGGCGATGATCGAGGACTGCGCCCCGCGCCTGGCGCAAAACACCGGTATGTCGCTCGACGATGCCGTCTCGCTCATGGGCGCCGTGTTGCCGCAACTGGAGCGCTGGCGCACCGTGCAGGAAAACGAGGAGCGCTACGGCGCCGAGGCGCGGGCGCGCTATGGCGATGAGGCTATCGATGCAGCAAACGAAACGTTACTGGACATAGATCCTCAGACATGGAACGACATGAAGGAACTTGAACGCGCTATTCTGGGCCAGCTCTCGATTGCCATGGGCATTGGCGACCCAGAGAGCAACGAGGCTCGCAAGCTTGTCGCGATGCATCGTCGCTGGATTGCTCTCAACTGGGGATGCGAGCCCCAGAACGAAGCGTACCTGGGCCTCGTCCACGGTTATCTTGCCGACCAGCGCTTTGTTGGCTACTACGACAAACCCTGCGGCACCGGAGCCACGGCGTTTTTGGTACAGGCCATCGAGTCGTCGCTGGCCCGCGCATAGATTGCGGCGGCTTTGGGTATTTCAATCAAAACAGCAACCGATTGGAGACCTATGGCTACTAATCATGAGCTCGTGCTCTACGTTATGACCGGCTGCCCGTATTGCATAAAGGTCAAGCGCTTTTTGGCCGATAACGGCGTGACCATTCCCGAACGCAATATCTCGACCGATACCGAAGCCGAGCAGACACTCATCGCCGTCGGCGGAAAACGCCAGGTTCCCTGTCTATTCATCGATGGCGAACCGCTCTACGAGTCAAGCGACATCATCGCATGGGTGCAGGAGAATCTGCTCTAGTGTGCCATTGCGGTCGGCCCGCCCCAACGCACAAACCAATACGGCACAAACATGTACGCCAGCATCCAAAGTCGACATTTTTCGACATCTTTGGATGCTGGTGTACAGCTTTTGGGTAGCCATGGACGCTCTTAGCCAGCTAATTGTTTGAGGCGACCTTTGGATTATGGCTGTTTGACGCCTCTGGAAAGGTTTCCGAGAGGGCTGTGGTCAAAAAAGGGCAAATATGAGTACTGCTACCTGTTTAGTAGCAGCGATTTTGATCACTTCAGGAACTATTCAACGTTCCACTCGTCCGCAGACGACGTTATTTCTCCTCATATGTTCAATAAAAGTAGCTCCTAATGGGAACAAATCTCATCAGGAGCTGCTATTTATAGCAAAATAAATGCAACCATAATGGCAACAGTACTCATATTTGCCCTTTTTGACCACGACCCTCCAGAATAGTCGCTGAGAACGACACTAAATGACAAAATCCGACACTTAGACGTTCTTATATGAGTAGCCATTGAAGGACACCTAACGACTACTCCCATTCGCGACACACTGTGTCGCGAATTAAGCTGGTCCCATTACCGAAGACCAGTGAGAGTTCCTGCCCAGAATCTCGATAGCTTAATAAAGCGCTCCCCTCCGGAAGTTCAATGAGCATCCAAATTCCAAGCTGAAAAGCAAAGGAGTAGCGAAGTCGTCAATGCTCATTTCCTATCGAACAGGCGGGTCAAAACAAGCTAATTAGCCCGATAAACTGCTTGTATTTTTGTCTACAAAATTGTATACAAAAAGAGAATCCGAGAACCGGCGCTCGACATTATGTCGATCGATAGGAGGCGCTATGGACGCTAAGCAGCTCGAAAAGATGATGGGGTTTGCTCCCGGAGAGTTGGAGAAAGCCGCAGAGGCATACGAAAAAGATGGGTGGCCGAAGGGTCGCACCATCAAGCTGGGAAGGCCGTCGATCTCTGATGAGTCAAGCGTTGTTTTATCGGCACGTGTGGGCGAATCGGTCCTTGAAGCCTTTGACGCAAAAGCAAAGCGCCATGGGCAAACACGCACGGAGCAACTCAGAGAGCTCATCACGCTCGATGCAATGATTGCCTAGACTCAACTCCCCCGCCGACCCAAACATGTACGCTAGCATCCAAAGTCGACATTTTTCGACATCTTTGGATGCTGGTGTACAACTTTTTATAGCTAGTCATTGGGGACGTTCTTAAATGACTAGTCGTTAAAGAACGTCCCCAACGACCAACTAGCCGTGGAAGCGAGCTATGAGTGCAAGTGGCTGCTCGCGAAAGACGCGCTCGACGGCGGCGCGATATTCGTCGACCTTTTTAGTCTTGCGTACGAGCTTGTGAACGGTAGCGGGGTCGGCGAAAGCGCACTTGGCGTAGAACCACCACTCCTTCATACGAAAGACCGCGTTACCGCCAATCTCTTCTGCATAGGCCGCAAACAGCGTGTCGTGGAAGCGCTGCAGCTCAGCAGCCGTGGCAGCAGGGCCACCCTTGACCATGCGAGCCAGCGCGGGGTTCGCGAGGAGGCCGCGCCCCAGCATTACATGGCGCGTGCCGGAATAGGCCTCCACCAGCGCATCCATATCCTCAAGATCAAAAATGTCACCGTTATAGGCGACCGGAAACGGCGCACGCTCCAGCGTTTCGCCATAGAACTCCTTGCGCGGCGAGCCCGTATAGCGGTCCTTTTGCACGCGCGGGTGCACAATCAGCTCTGCCAGCGGCATGCGGCAATACAGATCGAGCACGCGCTCGTATTCGTCGTCGCTCTCCAACCCCAGCCTGGTCTTTACCGATACCGGCAACGGCGACCGCTCGCACACATCGCTTAAGAACGCCTCGAGCTCGTCGAGATTACGCAAGAAACCCGAGCCCTTGCCCTTGGCAACAACCGTTCCCGAGGGGCAACCCAGGTTGAGATTGACCTCGCGGTAGCCCATGTCGGCGAGCACCTGTGCCGCCCACACAAACTCGTCCGCGTTCTTGGACATCAGCTGAGGCACCACGTTGAGCCCCTGGTTATTGGCAGGATCGATCTCCTTAAACGCCTTGCCGCCAAAGCGGTTTCCCACCCGCGGCGGCGGCAAAAACGGCGTGTAATAGCAATCGAGCGCGCCGAAGCACTCCGCATGCACGCGACGGAACACATGCCCGGTAATCCCCTCCATAGGGGCCAGCGAAAGGATCATCTACTCTTCTCTCATATCAACGAACGTGACAAAGGGACCGCCCCTTTGTCGCATTATTCGGAGCGCAGGGCTTCCACGGGGTCTTTTTTGGATGCGCTGCGGGCCGGCAGCAGGCCAGCGACAACCGTCAGCAGCACCGAAATTGCAATGAGCACCAGCGCATCCTGCACGGGCAGGCTCATCAGGTTGGGGACCTGTTTGGCCGTAAGCGCCCAAGCATTGACCGGGAAGCTCACGGCCACCACGACGACAACAGCAAAGACGCCGGCAATGAGGCCCTCGATAAAGGTCTCGGCGTTGAACACGTTTGCCACGTTACGCTTCGACGCGCCAATCGCACGCAGAATGCCAATCTCCTTTTTGCGCTCCAGCACGCTGATGTACGTGATGATGCCGATCATGATGGAACTCACCACCAGGCTGATGCTTACGAATGCGATGAGCACCAAGCTGATGGTGTTCACGATGTCGGTTACCGAACCCATGATGATGCCCATGTAGTCGGTGTACGAAATTGCCCGATTATCGTGGCCGGCGGCTTTGACCTGCTTGTTGTACGCGTCGATGTGATCGAGCACGCGCTCCTTGGCCTCAAAGTCGCGCGGGAAAATCTTGACCGAGATGGGATCTGCCTCGTCCGCATAGCCCAACGTGGTCAGATTGTTGTCGTAGGTGAGCTTCGACGCCTTGGCATAGCTCATCATGAGCGAACTCAGGTCCTCGGCGTCCATGTTGAAGTGAATGGCACGAGTAAAGGCACTCGCATCCACGCGCATGGCGCTCGCCAGGTTAGCAAAACTCGAAGACATCTGCGTCGCCATCTGGTCCATAAGCCCTGCCGCGCCTGCCTTGAGCTGAGTTGACACCGTCGCCGCAATCTGATCGCTGATCGACTTCATCACCTGATCCATAGCCTGCTGCAGATACGGAGCCAGCTGCTTTTGCACATAGTCGGTCATCGTCTGTTGCAGGCGCTCGGCCAGGGCATCGCCACCGAGTGCCTTGAGCTGTGTCAGGTATTGCTGCGCCGTGGCATCACTCTCAAGATACGTCGAGAATGCGGCAGCGAGCTTTGCCGCGTCTTTAAGATCCTCGGGTGACAGCGCCTTAAACTGATCAGACTGCAAAAAGCCCTCAAACAGCTGGTTGGCTAGTGTTCCCACCTGCTGCATTTGCTCGGGCGTGAGTTCCAGACCGTCAAAGATACCCGAGAAATCTGGGGTTGGCACTTTTGCCATGATGTCGCTGAAGTCGATGTCCTTGCCAACGCCCGAAAGGTCAATGTCCAGCCCGGACAAGTCAAGACCCGACAGGTCCATACCGCCGGCAACACCCGAGAGCGCGGAGGTATCGAACGAGAACGCGCTCTTGAGCGCCGCCTCGTCCACACTGAACATGCTGCCCAGATCAACGCCTTGCTTGGCCTCGCCTTGCAGTTCGTCGAAGGTTTTGCCCGTAAAGACATCCGTCTCGGGGCGGGCGAGTTGCTCCTGCACAATCTGCGAATCGGCGGCGCGCTCCATAAGCTGACGAGTTAGTGCATGCGTATAGGCAATGCCCGGGGTCAATGCGCTCGCATTGGCCGTCTCGTTAGGTCGCACCACGCCCACAATGCGCACGTCAATACCGTCGGCAACCTTGGCCGTCATAAAGTCGGCATCGTCAGACATGTCAGTCCACATGCCGGTCTCTTCGTTTTTGCGATACGCATCGGCCGGCGACAGCACCTTAAACGTCGTGGACAGCGCATCGTCGTAGGTAAATTCGGTGCCGGTCTCGGGCGTTTCGACCCCACCGTCAGCCGTCATAGCACTGTTTACCAGATCGTTGAGCTCATTGATATCCAGCGCACCGATGCTGTAGAGCGTGTAGTCGCCCACCGTGCCACGACTCGAGAGCACCATCACGGCTTCGTTGGCAGACGTGGGCCAATGACCGGCGACGACATCGTACTGGCTGTCGAGCAGGCTCTGGTCGTCAATCATCTCGTTAAAGACCGAGGTTCCCATGGATTCCATGCTCACCGTTGCCGCCGAACTCGCGCCTCCGCTCATGGCCTCGGTCATAGCGTTGGGAACAAGCCGGACGGGCTTCTCGTCGCCCTTGCCGGCACGATAGACAACCGGCGATACACCGTAGCCGTACTGAATGGCGTTGACTTCTTTATCGATGCCGTCGCCACCGGCATCGAGCCATGCCTTAAAGCTCGTCATGTCGTTGGACTTAACACTTGCAAACATATCCTTTACGGCCGTGACCACGGGAATCTTATCGTTTCCCTGAGCCTTGTCGCCGGCACTGTCGTCGGACGAATCCACGTTTTCAGGCGAGTCATCATCCGCAGCCCCCTGTCCGCCCATCATGGACGACAGGTCGTAATCCTGCTTGGAAATGGTGAGCGGGTAGCTCGAGAGCGTATCCTCCTCGACCTTTTTGATGTAGCCGTTTACGCCATTGGAGAGCGCCAGGATCGCCGCGATACCGATAATGCCAATCGAGCCCGCAAAGGCAGTCATGGCCGTGCGGCCCTTCTTGGTCATGAGGTTTCGGGCAGAAAGCCCCAGCGCCGTCACAAAGCTCATCGAGGTTTTGCGCGTAGGCTTGGCCTCGCGGCGCGCGGCCTTGGCAGCATCGAAGGGATCGGAATCGTCGGTGATCTTGCCGTCCGCCAGATTGACGATGCGCGTGGCATATTGGTACGCCAGCTCGGGATTGTGCGTGACCATGATGACCAGGCGGTCGCGCGCCACGTCCTTGAGCAGGTCCATGACCTGTACGGATGTCGTTGAATCCAAAGCGCCGGTCGGCTCGTCGGCAAGAACGATCTCAGGATCATTTATCAGGGCGCGGGCGATGGCCACGCGCTGCATCTGCCCGCCCGAAAGCTGGCTCGGGCGCTTGTTAACGTGCTCGCCCAAGCCGACTTTCTCCAACGCCTCGCGCGCACGCTGGCGGCGCTCGGCATGCCCCACGCCCGTGAGCGTGAGCGCCAGCTCCACGTTTTCCAAAATGGTCTGATGCGGAATGAGGTTATAGCTTTGGAACACAAAGCCGATGCGGTTGTTGCGGTAGGCATCCCAATCGCGGTCGCGGAAGTCCTTGGTCGAGATGCCGTCAATCAGCAGGTCGCCAGAATCAAAGTGGTCGAGTCCGCCGATAACGTTGAGCATCGTGGTTTTGCCCGAACCCGAGGGACCCAGAATGGCCACGAACTCGTTATCGCGAAAAGACAGGCTCACGCTGTCGAGCGCCACCTGCGTAAACGACTGCGAAACGTACCTTTTGCAAATACCTTTGAGCTCCAGCATGGACGGCAACCTCTCCTGCGCAGGCACCCTGCCCGCTCTCCTCCGCCGTTCGTATTCGACGCGTTTGTCCTACTCTATCCCCATTTTTTGCCGACGCCAGTGAGGAATGTAACAAACCGCGCCAAAAAACGAACGGGACGGCGCCCAAAAGAAGAGGTCCCGAGCGGGACCTCTATATGGTGGAGCTTATCTTGAAAGGTAGCGGACTACTTCGCACAGCGGTGCACGATCATCGCCATGCTTTACGCGTTTTCTACTGCTCGCTATTCGCAATCGCCTGGTCGATAAGCTTGTCGAGCGCTGCGCGCTGCTCAGCGGAGCTGATGGCGCCCACGATGGGCTCCCCTACGATGTTGCCATTCTGATCGATGACATACGTTGTCGGGAACGAGAACAAATTTGACGTAAACTTACCGGCCTCGCTATCCGACTTGAACCAGATGTTCTTATATGTCACGCCCTTCTTGCTCAGCACGTCCTTGGCATCTGCAATCTCGCCCTTGTTGCCATCGAGCGTAAAGGAATTGACGCCCACGACCTGGCCGCCCTTCTTGGCAAGCTCCTTATTCAGGTCCTCAAGGTCGCCCAACTCACCCACGCACGGCTTGCAAGTGGTGAACCAGAAGTTCATGACGGTGACCTTGTTCTTAGAGAACAGCTCGTCGCTGTTCACGTCGTTGCCATCCAGGTCCTTGCCCGTAAAGCTGGGGAACTTCGTCGCCTCGCTCGAAGCATTGGCACCAGCCGTCATGCCAGCGGTCGAAGCGTCGACGCTCTCGCCTGCACTCGGCGTGCTTCCACAGCCGGGGAACTCCTTCTCCAGGCTCTCGAGCTTGTCCTCGATCTCCTTGATCTGCTGTGCACCGGCCTTGAGTGTCTTAAGCTCATCCGCCGTGAACTCATCCTTGGCGCCGTCGATGGTCTTGAGCAGGAAATCGCCGTAATTGCTGCCGTCCTCAATCATTGCCGAGTCTTTATTTGCCGCATTGAATACCTTTTCCCACAGCGCGTTATCACTCGAAAAGATATCGTTCTCCTTCTGCATGAGTTTTGCATACAACTCGGCGGCCTCGTCGGCATTGGTCGGCTTCTGCGCAGTGAGTTCTGCGATCTTAGGATCGGAGCCCGCAGATTCGCTCGCATTGCCACCGGACGCCGAACATGCCACAAGGCACAAGGCCAGTACCGGCACCATAAACAGGGCCGCAATCTTAGAAAGCTTCATAGTCATTCCTCCGTTTTGTCGAAGCTTGTTTACTTTTTATCGACGGTCAAGGGAAGCTTTTCCGCCGACACATCCAGGCCATAGCGATAGCTGATGGCATCGACAGGACAGGCCCCGATGCACTTTCCGCACCGGATACATTCGGCATGATTGGGCGCGCGGACCACATCAACGTCCATCTGACAAACCTTTGAGCACTTGCCGCACGAGACACATTTGCATGCATCGACCCAGATGCCCAGTAGGGATACCTTATTCATGAGCGCATAGAATGCGCCGAGTGGACAAATCCATTTGCAGAAGGGGCGGTAGAACAAAACGCTCAGCACTACCACGGCAATGAGAACGGCAAGTTTCCAAGTAAAGAGATGTCCCAACGCAGATCGAATGCCGGCATTGGCAATGGCCAGCGGAATGGCGCCCTCGAGCACGCCCTGCGGACAGATGTACTTACAAAAGAACGGGTCGCCCATGCCCACGTCGTTAACCACCAAGACGGGCAGCAGCACCACGGCAAACAGCAGCACGACGTACTTGATGTACGTGAGCGGCTTAAGCTTTTTCGTGGAGAACTTTTTTCCGGGAATCTTGTGCAGCAGCTCCTGCAGCCAGCCAAACGGGCACAGAAAGCCGCATACAAAGCGTCCCAGCAGCACGCCGAGCAAAATGAGCGCACCGGTAACATAGTAAGAAAAGTTGAACTTGGATGAACCTACCACCGACTGGAACGACCCGATGGGGCACGCACCCGATGCCGCGGGGCACGAATAACAATTAAGTCCAGGTACGCAGACTGTTTTTCCCGCGCCCTGATAGATGCCGCCTTTGGCAAAGTTTGGCAGGTGAATGTTGGTGACCAGCGTCGCCGCCGCCTGAATGAATCCGCGAAATCGGACCAAAACATGCGACGCAGTGTTTTCTCTTTTATCCAATTCCGATACACTCCAAGCACAGCCTAATCGCTTTGGCCAGCACGGCATCCGCCTCGCCACGCATAACACCAAAGCACACCATGGTAATTCCGACGATCAACAAAGCGACCTGTACCACGGGTTTTACCGCTTTGAACAACCTGACCACTCCTTTCGTTACGCGACCATTGGACCATATCGACTATAAAATCCGTGTTAAGCGCGATTTGAAATGTGCAAGGAGACTGTTATGCGTATTTTGATCGTCGAGGACGAGCGGGCGCTGTGCGACGCAATCGCGCGCAGCTTGCGGAACTTGGCGTACAGTGTCGACTGCTGTCACGACGGACAGGAGGCGCTCGACCTACTGGACGTTGAGGCCTTCGACCTCGTGATACTCGACCTCAACCTTCCCCGTATCGACGGCATGACCGTACTCAGGGAACTTAGGAAAACCGACTGCGAGACCAAGGTGCTGATTCTGTCCGCGCGTGGCGAAGTATCCGATAAAGTCGCCGGACTCGATGCCGGCGCCAACGATTACCTCACCAAGCCGTTTCATCTGGACGAGCTTGCGGCAAGGATCCGCAGCCTTACCCTCAGACGCTTTACACAAAGCGACGTAGTTTTAACCTGCAGAAAGCTCCGCTTTGACACCAAGGCGCGCATCGCTTCCGTGGACAGCGAGACTTTATCTCTTACGCGCAAGGAAACGGGAATCTTGGAATACCTGATGCTTAATCAGGGGCGTCCGGTAAGCCAAGAGGAGCTTATCGAGCACGTTTGGGATAGCAGCGTGAACAGCTTTAGCAACGCGACCCGCGTTCATATCTCGTCACTCCGCAAAAAGCTACGCATCGCTTTGGGATACGACCCGATTCGCAATCGGATTGGAGAGGGCTACGTTATGGAGGATAGCGAATGAAAAGGCTTTCGTTGCAATGGCGCATAACGATTATGACGGCACTGCTCACGTGCGCTGCGTGCGTGCTGACGAACTGCCTGGTCGGCTATACGGGCATGCGCTACATGGATGCTATCGGCAGCGACGTCTCGGCCCTTAGCGCAGCCGGCGAAGATTCGCCCCAGGCGTTCGACCCAACGAAAGCGACCCTCAATGACGAGGTCACGATCGTCGTAAACGACGCACAGGAGTCTTTTGGCACGACAGCCTGGTGCATCACGGCTGGAGTCACACTCCTTGGCGGCGTGCTGGCATACTTTGTGAGCGGCCGTGCGCTCAAACCGCTACGAGCTTTTGCCGCCCAGGTTGAGCGTGTGCAGCCTGACAACCTAAGCGAAATCAGACTCAGTGAAGATGTGCCCACCGAGCTACAACGATGTAGCGCCTCTTTCAACGACATGATCGCCCGTCTTGGCGAAGGGTTCTCTGCACAGCGTCAGTTTACCGGCAACGCCGCACACGAGCTGCGCACCCCGCTCGCCCTTATGCAAGCACAGATTGAACTATTCATCTCCGAGCACTCCGGTTTGCAACCCGAAACAGCCGAGCTGCTCGGCCTGCTACAAGAACAAACCGAGCGCATGTCTCGAATGACCAAGGTATTACTCGAGATGAGTGAGCTCCGCAGCGTTCCTTGCGAGGACGATGTTGAACTCGGTCCCTTGTCCGAAGAGGTCCTCACCGACCTTGCGCCACTTGCCGAGAATAAGGGCATAGCCCTCAATTGTGCTGGAGACGCTTTGACAATCGGAAGTGATACGCTCCTCTATCGGCTGGTGTTCAATCTGGTCGAAAACGCCATCCGTTACAGCCGCCCCGGCTCGACTGTCAACGTCTCCATCAGCGACAGCGACAGCCACGTGCTCCTGCGAGTCAAAGATGAGGGCCCGGGAATACCCAAACAGTACCGAGAGAGCATCTTCCAGCCGTTCTTTCGTCTAGATAAATCCCGCAGCAGGGCATACGGCGGCGCAGGACTCGGGCTAGCGCTTGTTTGGGAGATTGCAGCCCTACACGGCGGCACGGTAGAGGTCGAAGCAAGTTCCGAGAACGGGACCACCATGCTCGTGACCCTCTCAAAGGGGGCCACCACGTGATCCGACTGTCCAGGGGTCCCACTCGGCATTGCGAAACGCGTCCCAAAACTTGGACATGAGAAATGGGAGGCAGTTCACATCTGTGCCGAGGACGAAGTCCTGGCGGGAATTCAGGATGCGCAGAGGAAGCTTACGGCAGAAAACCCCGACAGAGTCGTGACCGTCGGCGGCAACTGTATGGCGTCGCTTGCCCTCTTCGATTACCTGCACGGGAAATACGAGAACGTTGGAATCGTCTGGATCTATGCGCATCCGGATGTATCCACGCTGAATGATGGCTACCCCAACGCTCACGCCATGGTACTTGGCAACCTTTTGGAACAGGGTGCACCGCAACTCGTTTCGCGGATGCGGCATCCGGTGTTTAAGCCGAGCGATGTCCTGCATGTCGGGCTACAGCAGCTCCACGACTATCAGGAAGTTTGCTTAAACAAGCATAGGTGTTGCGGTTTTAGCCGATGTCCTCATGGAGGAAAACGACATGCTGGGTCTGTCTGATTAAAGTCCAACAGTTTCCATGAGGCATCTAGCACGGTAAAAGCTAAAGACCCGGGAGACCCCAAACTGTCAACCATCTTTACGGGTGCAAGGGAAACGGGCAAGACAGCCCCCTCTCGCTCCTATCCGAAACGGCGCTTGAACACGGCTGGATTGCAGCGAATGTCTCCGCCATGCCCGGCATGCTCGAAGATATCATCGAGCACACAAAGGAGGCCGCAGGCCGTTACCTCTCGCAGCCCCATACACGCGTGAGCGGAGTTCAAGTTGGGCAGCGGGGCGGTTTAGCGCGCCAATATAATCAAATCGTGCACTTCCATAGCCTCTCGTCTACGTGGTGTACCGTCGTCTCCCCTTTTATCAGAGTTGGGCGATTTCAGGCACCCGAGCTGAACTCAAATTGAACTCAACGATGCCTTATCGGTCGAGGGCGTCCTAGCGAGAATATACAGAGGCGCACATTTCGCAGGGAACCTCCCATTCGTTATCATATCGGGATGCTGTCAAGGCAGCGTCAATGCGTTCGACCTACACCTTCTCGCTTTTCGAGGCCTCGTCTGCAGGACCATCGGAATCGATACGGAATCGATCGGCATACCATTCATCCGAAGCAATCACCTTATGGAGCATCTGGAGATGCAGGTCGACATAGTGGCAGAACGCCTTGCCGCATTCCACGAGAGGCGCATTGTTTCTCTCGTTGGGCTCGGCTCCAAAATTAAACTCGACCTCATAGCCCTCCCCAGGCACACCCATGCTCGGCAGAACATCAATGGAGAAGTGGACGAATCCAGACGTCACCTTGTATACATCTTTTACCTTTGGATCGAACTTCTCGAGTAAGTCTTGAAGTCTTCCATCGGACATCTTCTCACCCGAGAAATCTTTCAGCTTGTTCACAGGCACACCTTGAAACACCTGCTTGAGAAAGTCATCCTGGTCTTCGGCGGCGAATAATGCGAATGTCCGCAGGCAGACTCCAACCTGTGCGCGGAGAAGCTGGGCGACGCAAACAAGATTCCTCGACTCGAGCATGGAGATGAATCCGTCTATCAGTCTCATCGCATACTCAGAGGAGGATGCCAGATATAGATCCCATTGGGTAAAGTCGCCGTTCATGAAAGGAATCACTGCATTGCGCTCGGCGACTCTCAAGGCACTCAGGCTTTGTTCTATTTTCTCAGCTTCTTGTTTGAACTGTTCGCTATCCAAAATGCCCCCAAATGCCGGCTTCTCAACAAATCAAAAAAGCAGGAGAGACAGAGATTAGGTTCCTGCTCCACTGAACCCGCGCTTCCAGTCGAGACACTCCTCCTCGAAGATCTCCCCAGAGTCCCGTCTCTCGCGCCCCTCACGGAACTGTCCATATCAGTGTAGCCAATCCAAGCACAGCCCCACCGCACGGCCCAGTCGCTTCCGGTCCTGCGTGGCCCCATGAAGGCGGAAGGGCGTGGTTGTCGTCATCGCGTTCCTTTCTCCTCATACCTTTTGGGCATGCGTCACGGGCCCCCGCGCGGCGCCGAGAGCGAATCGGCGCAGGCTTGGGGCCAGTTGCGTAGAGGTTGAGGTTCGGGTTTCGCCGGCTTACGCAGCTTGGCGGGCAGAGCGCCCGGGCTCGCTGCGCCTAGGGCGCGGCGGGATCCGCGACGCCGGAGGTGTCGATCTCGCCCAGATTGGCGAGCTGCTCGATGAGGGGGAGGCCCATCGGGTCGTCCACCTCGACGCCGCCGAGCACGATGGTGCTGTCGCGCGTGTCGATATGGGTTGTGAACACGGCCGGGTCGAAGCCCGAAGCGATAAAGCCAATGCCCGCGAGGACAACACCCGCGGCAACGAGCCCGCCCGCCACGGCGAGGTAGATCTTCTTCGCGCTGGTCATGGTACTCACTCCTTTCTACGCCGCGAGATGCGCGGCAGCGCCGCCCTTCTCGCCCTTGCCCTTCCAGAAGGGCGAGGCGGCCTTCCTCGCCCAGAGCGCCGAAAGGCGCGCAATTTGTTTTGAGGCGGCCCAAGCGCCAGCACCAACGAAGAGCGCCACGCCGACGAGGCCGAGCCCCACGCCCGCCGAGGCGAGGGCGTACGGGAAGTGGCCGATGGTGACGCCGCTTACGGCAAGCAGGAGCTCAACTACGCCCACGCCCCCGAGTGCCGCCGCGACGATCCACACGCAGAGTGCCAGCAGCCAGATGCAGATATAGACCGTGACGGCCACGGCGGCGAAGGCGGCGAGCAGCGGCACCCACACCGGGGAGCCCACGATGGTCAGCACCCACAGCAGCGTGGTGCTGCGCCGGCGCGTCCTCGCGATCGCGCGCGGCACGGCGGGCAGGTCGTCGAGCGTGGCCTCCGCCACCTCGCCGGGTGTGCCCATGGCGGCCACGGCCTCCTCCTCGCTCATACCGTCCTCCATGCGGTCAGCGATGGCCTCCGCATAGAACGCCTTGGTCTCCTCCACCTGCTCGGCCGGCAGGCAGGCGAGCAGCTCGCCCAACCGGCCCAGAAACTCATCGCGCGTCATGGTGCGCCCCCTCAACGTATGCGTAAATCTCCCGTACGGACGGCCACTCGGCCAGGAACTCCTCGATGCGTGCTCGCCCGTCGTCCGTGATGCGGTAGTACCGGCGCAGCCGCCCGTTGTGCTCGGCGGAGCGCGCCGTGATGCACCCGGCTTTCTCCAGGCGCTTGAGCAGCGGGTAGAGCGTCGACTCCGTGAGCCCCATGCTCGCCGGTACGTCCTTCACGATCTGGTAGCCGTAGGACTCCTCGCCGGAGACGGCCGCGAGCACGCAGGCCTCCAGGAAGCCGCGCTTCATCTGTGCCTCCATCCGCACACCTCCTCTCGTCATATACTATGCTATACACACTATACGATGCAAGGTATTAGACGTCAACTCTCATCGCGAAGATTCTCCGGCCCCTGCGCGCTGCGAACGTGATGTCGCGGGGCGGTTGGCATTATGCATGAAACGTCAAGTAACGCTCTTTTGATCCACTTCCACTCGGCCCCATTCGCCTTGTACAACGCCCCCTTTCAACCTTGGGTTCAAGAGAGCCGCTAGGCTGGACGTGCCGGACGGTAAAGTCCTGGACGCCATGGTGAACTTCTCCGATGCCATGGGGGTCATGGGTCTACGCCGATGGAGTCCCACGTACGCGGCAGGGCTCGCCCGTCACCGCTGGTCGCCGGACGGTCCCCACGCCCCGCTCGCCAACGCGCAGGCGACAGCAGCAGTCCAGCGCTGGCTGGAGACGCCGGAATGCCCAGAAGATGCGTTTCCCATCGCTGCGGCAGAGCTTTTTGCAGGGGTGGCAGTTTTTCTATATCCCAAGGTCAGATAGGCTTCGGTAGCCACCTTGGAAGCATCGCCAATAGACTCTTCCTTTATACGTTCGGCATAATCGTAGGCGATACCCACAAATTCCAGTCCCGAGCAACAGGAGTACAATTGCTGCAATTGTTGCCAGCTGTTGGGAGATGGAAGATGGACTGCGATGGCTACCCACGCATTCCCATGCCGTTGATGTGCACCGCTTTTGTGCCAGGGCAGATCGACGCTGCGGTTGCAGGCATTTCCGACCCCGATTCACGCACCATCGCCACGGCAGAAGCGCTGTACTTTCGCGGACAGGCCACGCTCGCCGCCGAGACAGCACGCCCCTATCTTGACGCCACCGACCCCGCACCGCGCTATTCCGCATGCTTTATCTGCGGATATGCCAGTCTGTCGCTCAACCGTATCGCCGATGCCCGCCGTTGCCTTGCGGGCATCCTCGATACGCCACCTGACGATGAATCGCCTGCCGTCCACGCCATGCATATCCTGTTCGCCTCTGCCGCGAGCGTCCTGCTGCACTTGCCTTCCCCGTATTCCGCCGAAGAGTTTTATCCGCTTGCGGCGCATCTGCCCGAAGGCCTGCGCCTGTTCGCCAGCTACGTGATGGCGCACGCCTTGTATCTGCGCGGCGAATACGGCCGCAGCCTGGGCATGGTGGAAAATGCCCTGATCATGAAACAGGGAAGCTATCCCATCTCGGAACTGTTCCTGCACCTGGCGGCTTCCATGGCATGCATGAGCCTCAAGGACATCGACGCCGCAAAGGCACATTTCGGAGCCGCTTGGGACATTGCGCGCCCCGACGGCCTTATCGAGCTCATTGGCGAGCACCACGGCCTTTTGCAGGGGCTTATCGAGGCATGCTTAAAATCGCAATATCCCGACGATTTCGCTCGCATCATCGAGATTACGTATCGATTCAGCTACGGCTGGCGGCGCATCCACAACCCCGATTCGGGTGAGGACGTGGCCGACGATTTAACGACCACGGAGTTCACCATGGCCATGCTCGCCTGCCGCGGTTGGACCAACGCCGAAATCGCACGCCACATGGGAGTATCGCCGGGCACCGTTAAAAACCGCCTATCAGGAGTGTATGCCAAGCTTGGTATCGGAACTCGCGCCGAGCTGATTGCCCACATGTTGCGCTAGCGGCCAGACTGCCCGGCGTATCGAAAGCGCTCCGGGGGCCTGACGCTTTCGCGCACTCAAATTGGACGTTTTGACCCTTGAACGGCACTACCGCCACGGGGCGACTTCTCGCAAAATTGGATTATTTCCTCCGATGTTTGCGGGATGGGAGCCAAAGATGCTTGATCGCCGTTCGTTACTTGTTGCCGGAGCGTCCTCGCTGGCGAGCATTATGTTGCCGCGCGTGCCGGGAAGCGCAAACGCCTTCATATTGCCGTTCGCGCCCACCGAAGCCTATGCCGACGAAAAAGACCCCTTCAGGGTGCTCGTTCTCTCGCGCACCATGTTTGGTGTGGTCGTGGTCGACGTCGCCAACAAGAATATACCCATCAAGGGAGCCCAGGTCACGCTCGCGTCGCGTTATGCCGCGGGCAAGCAGCTCTCCGCCACTACCGACGACGAGGGCACGGCCATCTTTGAGGTCGCGCCTCTTTCGGAAGGCTACGTGGACGAGGCAACGCTTCTCGACGCGTACGACTTTAACGGCGGCATCTCCATTAGCATGGCGGGCTACCGTGATGTCGAGATTCCCCTTGCGCGTATCCAGGGCGGCACCGCCATAACCGCACCCACGCGTCCGCTTTCCGACGGCGAGCCGTACTTTCGCCAGCTCACATTCGACGAATGGGACATCCAGTACGCTGAAGCCACGTTCATGGCATTGCCGAAGGACGACACGGCAAACGAGCAGCCCGATACGCACGCCTTTACCGTGCAGGCACATCTGCCACAGGGTGGACAGGCAACGCTGCATATCAATAAAGTGATGCCCTCTGCGGGCAGCTCAACCGAAACCGTCACGCAGATCGGCCAGATCAAGGCCAGCGCATCGGGCGCGGATAATCTGGCGACGTTCACGCTCGAAGACACGTTCCTCGATGCAGCTTCGGGCCTTCTGGAGGAAGGGTGCAAGCTGCGCTTTATGCTCGACTACCAGGGCAAAACCTACACGCTCTCATCCCCTATGGCCGTTGTCACCGCGCCGGCCGCAAAGGCGGAATCAGGCTCGACCACCATCATTCCCACCACCATGGACCAAGAGATCACTCCGTTTGATTTCCCCGCATCGTTTCCCGGCATCGGTGGTAATAAGTTCACGTGTTGGATGCCCACATTTCCAATCCTCTTCGATTTCTCGTTTGCTGGATACGTGCTGTTTGGCGGAGGATACAAACCAGCCAGCTATATGAACGATTCGGGCAACCCTGATCCGGAATACTGGAAGAAATCGCCGCGCGAGTCGGGCGCCAAGCAGGCAAACCGCTACCTCGACGAGATGGAGGGGAAGTGGAATCAGTACAAGAGTATGAGTGCCGGATCGGGCACCGATCCAAGAAACACCAAGCTCCTTCGCCACCATTGCACGCTGCTATTCACGATGGATATCGCAACACAGGTGTACGGCTCGCTCGCCTACGATTGGGTGGGCAAAACCTGGGGTAACAACAACGACCCCGCATACGGCAATATTAAGGCCCTCTTCCAGGTAAGAACCGACCTCAATTGGACCGAGCAGTTTACCCTAGGACCGGTGCCATTTTTCCTAAACGTCAACCCCTGGGTGCTGGCAAAACTGGCGCTCGCCGTGGGTGCCCACACGCACGGCAGCGGCGCGGCGTTTTTTAAAAACATTTCGCTCGACTATTCAAACACGTCGGGCTCGTTCACCATCCAGATCGGGCTTGCCGTCACCTTTGGCGCCGGCGTTGCAGGCGTCGCTTCGTCTGCCGTGCGCGGCGCCGCATCCCTCACGCTGTTCATTGGGTACGAGAAGGCAGATGGACACCAGCTTCCGCGACTGCGCGTAGGTGCAGACGTCGATGTCGATGTGATACTCCAGTTCGTAATGTTCAAGTGGACCACCAAGGCTTGGTCGGGGTCGTGGCCCACACTCATCGATTCGTGGAATATGTCGGTGAACAATGGCGACCAGTATGTGCTCCAGCGCTCTGAGCTCGCATTGGGTGGAGATACGCCTTATACGCTGGATGCCTGCTTCGACTCGGCCGGCAACATTGAGGCGGGCGGCGTGCCGCAATTTATCGCATCGGCCACCATCGTCACCAACGCCGAGCTGCTCGCACGCGCCGAGGTTAAGGCCACTGCCGTAAACGCCGCGCCTGTCGTGCGCGATTGGGATCAAGCGGTCACGCGCATTGAGCTCGAGGCGGATGCAGAAAGCGACGACACGGGACAGATCGAGCATTTCGTCCACGCACTGATAGAGAGCGACGAAAATGCCGCGCCGATGTATGAGTACACCTACATCGGTCAGGCAACGAACACCGTTGCCGACCCGAACGCCAATTCTGCCGGCGTGTCGGAGGACGAGCGTGGCGGCATAAAACCCTCGAGCGACAACGTGCTGTTTGCTGGCGTGCTCAGCGAAGCCCACATGAAGCTGGCAATGATTGCCGGCGTAGAATGCCTGTTCCGTATCGCCTCGGTGCGCTACGGCGACAATGGTCGCTCGCGCCTGGTGGTACACACAAAGGCAAACGGAACGTGGTCCGCTCCCACGCCTGTGGACTTTCCCCTTGGGTTTGGCGAGGGCGACGTGGAGCGCGACGGCATATACGATTACGACTTCGACGTGGTGGAATATACGGACGGAAGAGGAAACCAGGACGCCTACGTGTTGCTGCTCTCGGGCGAGCGGCGTGACGGCGACGACACCCTTTTCGATACGGCGAGCACATCCGGCATACTGTCCGTTGTGCGCCTGCGCATAAGCAACGACGGAGTTCGCGTGATATCGCACACGTCGTGGCGCAGCATCTCGCGCGGCCGCCTTCAGGAGGATGGCTACCATTGCCTGCAGTGCCCACGCATCACGGTGGGCAAGACACTTGTCGACGGGCGCCTGTCGGGCGCCTACCTCCACCGCCGCGGAACCACCGCAGAAAAGGCGCTCGGCAGCGAGGCCGAGGTTGCACTGGAGTGCTTTACCCTGTGGTCGGACGTTTCGGGCGACAGTCTCACGTTCCGTCAGGTCCTCCGCTTTCCGCAGGCACCGTCGAGCATCGAGCTCGGCGCGCCCGAGAATATCAACGGCAAAATGGTGGTGCCCGTTGCATACGAGACTGCAGGCGGTTGTGGCTCTGCATCGTACGCCGTGATCGGCCAGTCCATTGCGGGCTGGGGCGTTATGTCGCCAGATGCTACAGTACCCCACGCGGTGCCGTGGCCGCAGCACACGGGCTTTTTGGCTACCGTCAACGAGCAACTGCAGCATATTACTTGGGCACGAGGCGCATCGGCATTTGCAACGCAGCCCGTGGGTGCCGCAGGCTGTGGCCCGGCATCGTTTAGCGTAAGCAACAACGGCAGGTGCGTGCTCTATGTAGAGAACACCGATGGTAAGGTGGGACAAACCTACGACGAAGAAGGCAACCCGGTAGCAGTGATGGGCAAGCACTTCCGCATCTTCGCCAGCACCTTGGCAGGCGATCTGTTTACGGAGCCGTTCGTGATGTGCGAGCTGGACCATCCCGTCGATCAGATAACGACATTTTTGACGTCGGGGAGCATGCTCTCCGCGCTCGCTACGCACATTGTGAGCGCGGAGAAGAGCGAGGCAGAGCTGCACGGCATCGAAGTGCCCTTGGTGGCGTGTGCCACTCCGACGGGCGCAGTCGCTACCTCGGGCGCGGTGGTGCCTGGAGCAGCAGGCGAATCCTTCATGGTCACGGTGCGAAACGACGGCAACACCTTGCTGACCGCCGGCACGATCGATCTGTACCGAGAGGGCTCCAGCCAGCCGTTCTCCAGCGCATCCATCGGGTTCGGAGCGAACACACGCATGGCATCGATCTACGATCCAGAGCTTGCCGAGGACGCTTCGGCCAACGACATGACACACGTGAAGTACGCGCTCGAGACGCTGGGCGCACGTTTTGCAACGCACCCACTGGTAGCCGACAGTGGCAACGCAGTGCTGGCACCAGGTTGCACGGCACAGTTCCGCATGAGCTTCGCCATTCCCGAGAGTTGGAGCGACGAAGTGGGCAAACGCGTAACGCTGTATGCGAAGGCGCGTAATCTGGTGGCGCTCGATCCCGTAACGCTCGAGGAAATTCGACCGGGGGCAAACTCGGCGCTGGGTGCCGTACTGCACGAGCTTCATGTGCCCGACGCGGCATGCGAGCGCTCAGAAGTTCAGGTCGGCGTATGCGACAGCGCGGATACGACAGGACTTCACGACGCCCCGATGACGACGGACGGCGATGGCGGCTCGAGTGGCGGCGGTTCCGGCACGGGAGGCAGCTCCGGCGGAAGCAGCTCCGGCAGTGGCAAGGACCACGGCAATAACAAGCGCTCCGGAAAAGCGGGCGCGCTTGCGGGCACGGGCGATGTCAACGTCCCCCTGACGGCAGCCGCAGCAGCACTCGCCGCAGCCGGCGCCGGCCTCGTCGCCTACAGCGCCCGCCGCACGGCGCTCGAAAACGACACCGCCGATGAGGTCAATTCGGATACGCCTCGCTAGCTCCCAGTTACCTTTGCGAGAGACGCCGACTCGGCTCATCGAACACCAAAAGGGCTGGTTCTGGATACCCAGAGCCAGCCCATTGCGCATTAGATATCGTCAGTGGAGTCGAGTTCTGCCTCGAGCTTGGCACGGCGTCTTTTCGCCGTGAAAAACGTTGCGCACAGGCCAGCAAACATGGCCGCGAAAATCGTCGCACCGCAGAACACGCCCGTGGCCAGATTCGCCAACCAAAAGACGCTTTCGAGCGGTACGATCTGCGCCTCAGCGATACAACGCATTGCGGCAATAACAAGCGCGAACGCGGCGCCGCTAAGACCGCTGAGAAGCAGAAAATATCCAACAGGAAGATGCTCGGTTTGCCCAAAACGATTGGTGTCGACATAGCCCTTCCGCGTTTGCAGTCCTGCGCAAATCAACATCACGAGAACGAGCCACAAATACATGGCTACCTCGAACGGCGTTGCAAAGCCATGCGGCATTTCACTGGCGTCGCTGTGAACCCACGCGACCTGTCGAGCTATAAACTGGTAGAAAAAGATCATCAACATGCCAAACGAAAGCAGCACGAAACCAATCTTGTAGATCTTCGCGCTCTCAGCCTCCAGGCGCTCATCCTTTGGGCCGGCATATTCACGCCACTTTTGCACGAGTTTTAAATCTTCAAATTTCATAGCGAACTCCTAAAGAGCGTCAGGGTCGACGTCGTTTTCGTCTTCCCAAAACAAGTCGTTCAACGTAACGCGTAGCGCTTTACAGATTGCCACGCACAAATTGAGCGTGGGGTTGTAGCCGCCCGCCTCGATCAGGCCGATGGTCTGGCGCGTAACGCCCACGGCTTTGGCTAAATCGGCTTGCGAAAGGCCGGCCGTCGCGCGCGCCGCCTTCATGCGAAGGTTTTTCTTACCTGGCATAAAGTTCCTTTCGTGGTAATGGACAAATATCCGTTGCAACATGACAGAAATATATTGCATCCATCAGAAGATGTCAACTATATCTGTCATTATGAAAATCATGTTCGTCATCGCCATGCGGACACAACAACTTCGAGTCGCTATTCAAACTTACTCGGACAAAACCGACTCGGTTTTGTCCAAGTAAACGAATCTCCATCGAATTCCGAACGATTGTTCGATGGATTTCGTGTTGGGTGGAATCGTCTGTGGGCTGGGCTATGCTACCTTGACTATCTATATGACTAAAACGCAGCAAAGGAGCATCGAGAGAGCGAGTATGGCAAAAAACACCGCAAACTATGGTAACGACAGTATCCGCCAGCTCAAGGACGAGGAGCGCGTACGCCTGCGCCCTGCCGTCATCTTCGGCTCGGACGGACTCGATGGCTGCGCGCATGCCGCCTTCGAGATTCTGTCCAACGCCGTTGACGAGGCACGCCAGGGCTACGGCAAGCTCATCACCCTTACCGCCTTTCGCGATGGCTCCATTCAGGTAGAGGACAACGGCCGCGGCTGCCCGCTCGACTGGAACCCTTCCGAGAAGCGCTTTAACTGGGAGCTCGTCTTTTGCGAGCTCTACGCCGGCGGCAAGTACAACAACAACCAGGGCGGCGACTACGACTTCTCGCTCGGTACCAACGGCCTGGGTTCGTGCGCGACCCAGTACGCCTCCGAGTACATGGACGTCACCGTCTGGCGTGACGGTAACAAATACTCCTTACACTTTAAGAAGGGCAAGGTCGTCGGCGCCAAAAAGAAGGCACTCGAGATTGAGCCCAGCGACGAGGAACGCACCGGCACCACCATCAAGTGGCGTCCCGATCTTGAGGTCTTTACCTCGATCAGCATTCCCCACGAGTGGTATCGCGAGACCATGCGCCGCCAGGCCGTGGTCAACGCCAACGTGACCTTCCGCCTGCGCATCGAGGGCGACGATGGCGAGTTCTCCGAAGAGGACTTCTGCTATCCCAAGGGCATCGAGGACTATGTGCTCGAGAAGGTCGGTGCCGACTATCTCACCGAGCCCTTCTTTATCGAGGCTGACCGTCGCGGTCGCGACCGCGAGGACTTGCCCGACTACAACGTAAAGATCACCGCGTGCATGTGCTTCTCGCGCACCTTCACGATGCAGGAGTACTACCACAACTCCTCCTGGCTCGAGAACGGCGGCTCGCCCGAAAAGGCAGCCCGCAGCGCTCTGACCAGCGCCATCGATGCCTACATTAAGCAACAGGGCAAATACAACAAAAACGAGAGCGGCATTAAATGGCAAGACGTCCAGGACTGCCTGGTGCTGGTGACCAACTGCTTCTCCACTCAGACGTCCTACGAAAACCAGACCAAGAAGGCCATCAATAACCGCTTTATCCAGCAGGCCATGACCGCCTTCTTTAAGGAGCGCCTCTCGACCTACCTGATCGAGAACAAAGACGCCGCCAACAAGATCATGGAGCAGGTGCTCATCAACAAGCGCTCGCGCGAGAACGCCGAGAAGACGCGTCAGAGCATCAAGACCAACCTGCAGCAGAAGACCGATATGGCCAACCGCGTGCAGAAATTCATCGACTGCCGCTCCAAGGACAAGAGCCGTCGCGAGATCTATATCGTAGAGGGCGACTCGGCAGCGGGCGCCATTCGCACCTCGCGCGATGCCGAGTTCCAGGGCGTTATGCCCGTCCGCGGCAAGATTCTCAACTGCCTGAAGGAGGACTATCCGCGCATCTTTAAGTCCGACATCATCATGGACCTTATGCGCGTGCTGGGCTGCGGTGTGGAGATCAAGGACAAGCGCATCAAGAACCTGGGCGCCTTTGACCTGGACAACCTCAACTGGAACAAGGTCATCATCTGTACGGACGCCGACGTCGACGGTTACCACATCCGCACGCTCGTGCTCACCATGCTCTACCGCCTGGTGCCCACGCTTATCGACGAGGGCTACGTGTATATCGCCGAGTCGCCGCTCTACGAGATCAACTGCAAAGAGAAGACCTACTTTGCCTACACCGAGCTCGAAAAGAACGGCATTCTTAAGGAAATCGGCGACCAGAAGTGCTCCATCAACCGCTCCAAGGGTCTTGGTGAGAACGATCCGGACATGATGTGGCTCACCACCATGAACCCCGAGACGCGTCGTCTGATCAAGGTGGAACCCGAGGACGTCACCAAGATGGAGACCATGTTCAACCTATTGCTGGGCAACGACGAGGCAGGCCGCAAGCGCCATATCTCCGAGCACGGCAAGGAATATCTGGACCAGCTAGACCTGCAATAGCAGCAAATCGATAACGACGGCCATAAGAAGTTCAAGAGGATATTGTGGCAAAGAAGAAGACGAAGAACCAGCCAAAGAAAAAGCAGGTCAACGCCGAGAACGTCATCGGCCTGCACTCCGAGGTCACCGACCAGCCGATCACGCAGACGCTCGAGGTCAACTACATGCCCTACGCCATGAGCGTCAACGTCTCGCGTGCGTTCCCCGAGATCGACGGCTTTAAGCCCTCGCACCGCAAGCTGCTCTACACCATGTACAAGATGGGCCTGCTCAAGGGCGAGCGCCAGAAGAGCGCCAACATCGTGGGCCAGACCATGAAGCTCAACCCGCACGGCGACGCCGCGATCTACGAGACGATGGTGCGCCTGGCGACGGGCAACGAAGCGCTGCTCGCGCCGTTCGTTGAGTCGAAGGGCAACTTTGGCAAGTACTATTCGGGCGATCTGAGCTACGCCGCTTCACGTTATACCGAGGCCAAGCTCTCCCCCATCAGCGCCGAGATCTTCAAGGACATCGACAAGGACCCGGTCGACTTCGTCGACAGCTACGACGGCGCCATGAAGGAGCCGCGCCTGCTGCCCACCACGTTCCCCAACATCCTCGTCTCGGCCAACAAGGGCATCGGCGTCGCCATGGCGTCCGACATCTGCGGTTTCAACCTCAACGAGGTCTGCACCGCCACCATGCACTACCTGCAGGATCCCGACTGCGACCTGCTCGAGTATATGCCCATGCCCGACTTCTCTACCGGCGGCGAGATCATCTACCGCCGCGAGGAGATGGAAAAGATTATCGAGACCGGCCTTGGCAGCTTCCAGATCCGCTCCCGCTGGCGCTGGATTCCCGAAGAGCGCATCATCGAGGTCTACGAGATCCCCTACACCACCAAGACCGATGTCATCATCGAACGCATCGTCAAGCTCTCCAAGGAGGGCAAGGTCAAGGAGATCGCAGACATCCGCGACGAAACCGACCTCTCGGGCTTGCGCATCGCTATCGACCTTAAGCGCGGCGTCGACCCCGACAAGCTCATGGCCAAGCTCTATCGCTCGACCACGCTGCAGGATTCGTTCTCATGCAACTTCAACGTGCTCGTCGATGGTTATCCTCGCGTTATGGGCGTGCGCCAGATCTTGCACGAGTGGGTCAAGTGGCGTATTGAGTCCACGCGTCGCCGCATTAACTTTGACCTGGGCAAAAAGTCCGAGCGCCTGCACCTGCTGCACGGCCTCGAGGCGATCTTGCTCGACATCGACAAGGCTATCGCCATCATCCGTGGCACCAAGCTCGAAGCCGAGGTCGTGCCCAACCTTATGAAGGGTTTCGACATCGACGAGACCCAGGCCGAGTTTGTTGCCGAGCTTAAGCTCCGCAATATCAACGAGGAATACATCCTCAACCGCACCAAGGACATTGCCAAGCTTGAGGGCGAGATTGCCGAGCTTGAGGAGACCCTCTCCAGCGAGGAGAACATCAAGAAGGTCATCAGCGACGAGCTGGCCGCAGTCAACAAGAAGTACGTGATGCCGCGCCGCACGGGCAGGATCGAGCCCCACGAGGTCATCGAGGTAAGCCTGGAGCCCGAGGTCGAGGAGTACCCGGTTACCATCATGCTCTCGCGCGAGGGTTACCTTAAAAAGATGACGGACCGCGTGCTCAAGAAGGCCACCACGCTCAAGTACAAGGATGGCGACAAACCCTTTATCGAGTTCCCGTCCTCCAACACCCACGAGCTGCTGGTCTTTACCAACAAGAGCCAGGTGTACAAATGCAAAGTCGCGGCGTTTGAGGATACCAAGTCGGCCCAGCTGGGCTCGTACCTGCCGACCGATCTTGAGATGGAACCCGACGAGAGCGTCATCTGGGTCATCGACCCCGAGGACTATAAGGCCGACGTGCTGTTTGTCTTTGAGAACGGCCGCGTGGTGCGTGTCGCACTTTCTGGATACGTCACCAAGACCAACCGCAAGCGCCTCAAGAACGCTATCTACGGCGGCAGCAAGCTGCTGTATGCCCAGGTGCTCAAGGAAGACCGCGACATCGCACTGGTCTCGAGCGACTATCGTTTGATGAACTTCAACACGTCGTTGCTCAAGACCAAGACGACTACCAACACGCAGGGCGTCCAGGCCTTTACCGCCAAGAAGGGCCGCTCGGTCACCACCGTCGGCACAACCGAGGAGATTCTTGGCGCCGGCGTCTCGGCCGAAAAGTTCACCGCGCAGAGCCTTCCCTCTGCCGGTGCCCTCATGAAGGAAAACGACATGCCGAGCTTGTTTGACTAGGTACCACGGCAACGAGATCGTTAGATACTTCGCAAAGCGACGAGGCCCGGAACGCAACGGCATTGCGCCCGGGACTCGTCGTTTTTCTTCTCAACTATTTTTTAACGCAGATAAATTGATTTCTGCTTATTTTTCTGCGTAAAAAATGTCAGCGTCACTGCTTCGATGCCCATTGGTCAGTCGTTAGCAAAACTTGCAAAAGTTAGCAAAAGTTGCAAAAATTAGCAAAACTTGCAAAGGAGCTACCATGGAGTACAGCAAGAACCCCTTTACCCCAACATTTGGAAGCGTCCCTCCCTTTCTAGCGGGTCGCGAGCATATTCTGCGTGACATCAACCGTGGCTTTATCAACGGCCCGGGAGATCCAAACCTGTCGACTATTTTTACGGGCGCAAGGGGAACGGGCAAGACGGCGCTTCTCTCGCTCCTTTCAGAAACGGCGCTTGAACACGGCTGGATCGCAGCAAATGTCTCCGCCATGCCAGGCATGCTCGAAGATATTATCGAGCGAACCAAAGAAGCCGCAGATAGCTACCTCTCACAGCCTCACGCGCGCATAAACGGCGTTCAAATTGGTCCAGTGGGCATCGATTGGACATATGCTCAAGAGGCCCAGGGCAACTGGCGCACACGCATGAATGGCATCTTTAAGCAACTCGAAAAACATGACATCGGACTTCTCATCACCATCGATGAAGTCACCGTCGATCTCGAAGAAATGCTTCAATTTGCCTCTGTTTACCAGCACTTTGTACGCGAAGGTAAAAAAGTTGCCCTACTCATGGCAGGACTGCCCTACAAAGTATCGGCGTTGCTGCGTAACGATTCCGTCTCGTTCCTCAGGCGTTCCCAATATCATCAGTTGGGACGAATCACTGACGTTGAAATTGCAAACGCATTCCGCAAAACCGTTGAGGCCGGAGGCCGCTCAATCACGCCAGAAGCGCTCGAGGATGCCGTGAAGGCCGTCGACGGATTCCCCTACATGATGCAGCTCGTCGGATATCGCACATGGGATGTTTCGGAGAACTCGCCCAAAATCAGCGCACCTGATGTCCAGCAGGGTTCTCTGCTTGCCCGTATGGAGCTGCACGATCGAATTCTCGAAACGACCTATCGGGAGCTTTCCGATAAAGACATTGATTTTTTGCTCGCGATGCTGCCCGATTCTGGCCCCAGCAGGGTCTCGGAGATAGCCAAACGCATGGGCGTCGCCAGCAACTACGCAAGCCAATACAAACGCCGCCTCCTCGAGGACGGCGTCATCGGGGAACGTGGGCGTGGTCTCGTTGGCTTTGACATCCCCGCATTCAGGGAGTTCTTGAACGAGAAGGCGTTTTAGCACACCGGAATTGTCCGCTGGAGCATCGTTGCATGGCAATCGGCATTCCTCTTGGTAAGGACAGCAAGCATTTTCCACCAACACCGATTGCCATGCGTTCTTCTTGTCCTTAGGCGAGCTTGCGAGCGAGCTCTCGAACCTCTTCCAACTTGGGCGAGGATGCCATGCTGTCGCGCTCGGTCATACCGCTGATGGTGACAATGCCCAGGTCCTCCCACTTGCAGTACGCGCAGGTCGACTTGTACATAGCGATCGCCGCATCATAGACGCCCTCGCTGTGGCTATCGAGCAAAAAGGCCGTCTTGGTGAACGGGAAGCCCGTAGCACCGAAGGCGTACAGGCGGTCGATGGCGGCCTTCTCCTGCGCGGTGATATCGAACCAGTAGATAGGCGAGGCGAAGACGACCATATCTGCGTCTTTCAGCGACTCAATCACGTTGGCCATGTCATCCTTCTGCACGCAAGTGCCCTCGTGGGCGAAGCAATACTGACACCCCAGGCAACCAGCGATTTTCTTGCCGGCAACGCGGATGACCTCGACCGTATGGCCGGCCTCGCGCGCGGTCTCGGCAAACGCCTCGACCATGGTGTCGGTATTGGCGCCCTTGCGCGGGCTACCGCTCAACACAACGATATTCATAAGAATCTCCCTCCTTCATGCCGCAGGCGCGCGGCATATTTTTTGTTTTAACCAAAACGGATGGAGCTATTCAATCGCCTCGTTTCAGCTACTCCCACTCTTTAGAAGAATCGTTGCTGGAGACTTGGCATTGAATCAAGGCACGCCTTATTTCAAATACTCCTCAAAGAACGCTTTCAGCTTTCCAAACGGAATGACGTCCATCTGATCGTAAAGGTCGGTGTGGCTGGCACCAGGGATAATAAGCAGCTCCTTGTTGTCCCCGGTCAGTTTGCTGTACGCGGTTTCGCTGAAATAGCGGGAGTGCGCCTTCTCGCCATGCACCAGCAACACAGCAGAGCGGATTTCGCTGCTATATTGCAAAATCGGCATATTCAAAAACGACAGCGAGGACGTCACATTCCAGCCGCCTTTGGAGCCCAGGCTGCGGGGATGGTAGCCTCGCGGAGTCTTGTAGTAGTCGTAATAGTCCGCCACAAACTACGGCGCGTCATCGGGCAGCTGATCGACCACGCCGCCCGCCAGCGCGTAGCTGTCATTTTTATAGTCCTCGGTGCGCTGCGCGTTCAGCGCTTTACGCTTCTCAAAGCGCGCCTGCTCGGAATCCTCGGCGTCAAAGTAGCCGTTTGCGGTCACGCGGGTCATATCGTACATGGTCATAGCCGCGGTGGCCTTGATGCGGGTGTCGATGGCTGCGGCATTGATTGCCATGCCGCCCCAACCGCAGATGCCGATGATACCGATGCGCTCCAGGTCAACGCTATTCTGCACAGAGAGGAAATCCACCGCTGCGCAGAAATCCTCGGTGTTGATGTCCGGCGATGCCACATAGCGGGGTGCACCGTCGCTCTCGCCGGTATAGGACGGGTCGAAGGCAATCGCGAAAAAGCCCAGCTCCGCCATTTTCTGCGCATAAAGGCCGGACGTTTGCTCCTTCACCGCGCCAAACGGACCGCTGACGGCGATGGCAGGCAGCTTGCCTTTCACGTTCTTTGGCACGTAGACGTCGACCACCAACGTGATGCCGTATCGGTTGTTGAAAGTCGCCTTGCTGCACTCAACCTTGTCACTTTTGGGGAACACCTTGTCCCATTCCTACGCTAGATTCAACTGTTCCATCTTCATGCCTCCTTGTTAGTCGCTGTAAGGTATTCCTCGTCGTCCACAGGCTCCAACCACTCGTTGGAGGTCTCCTCGCCCGGAACCTCCACCGCGAGATGGGAGAACCAGCTGTCGGGCGCCGCACCGTGCCAGTGCTTTACGCCCGCAGGAATATTTACTACATCGCCAGGGCACAGCTCCTGTGCCGGTTTGCCCCATTCCTGGTAAAGCCCTCGACCAGCCACGCAGACGAGGATCTGTCCGCCGCCGCTTTTGGCGTGATGGATGTGCCAGTTGTTGCGGCAGCCGGGTTCGAACGTCACGTTGTAGACGCCGACCTGCTTGGTGGAAAGGGGCGCGAGGTAGCTTTGCCCGATAAAGTACTTCGCAAATGCGTCGTTGGGGGCGCCGATAGGAAAGGCCATCTCGTTTTGGTGCTCAGCTCTTGCGTCGGCGGCGTCGCCATCCGCCCAGACCTCCTTCGCCATGCGAAAGGCCGCCCACGCCTTGGGCCATCCCGCGTAAAACGCCGCATGCGTAAGGATTTCCGCTATCTCAGCCCTGGTCGCCCCGTTGCTCTTTGCGGACATCAGATGATATTGGAACGAAGAGTCCGTCAGCCCCTGCGCCATTAGGGCCACCACCGTCACCACGCTGCGGTCTCGAAGGGAAAGCCCGTCTTCTCGGCTCCACACCTCGCCGAACAGCACATCGTCATTGAGCTGAGCGAATTTGGGGGCAAAATCCCCCAGGGCGTCTCTGCCCGCCGTCTGTTTAATTGCCATGATCGATTTCCTCCTATCGATGGTTCTGGACACGAATCTGTTTACGCATGGCCAAGTGGCCCGCCTAGATTCCCATGCCCATTCGTCGCGCCTGCTCAAGAGCAGGGTGCCCGGCGATATTACCCACGTCGTTCACGCCGCCGGCGAAAACCGTTCCGGCAAGCGTGCGCCTTTGGCGAAAATCCCTTGCGCTCCCAATTTATATTGACGAGAATGAAGGTAATACCTAAACCTAACTTTAGGTCAAGGAGTAAATTCGAGATTTGTCCGGAGGGACCATGTACACAATCGGACAGGTGGCGGAGATGTTCGATCTGCCCGTTTCCACGCTGCGTTATTACGACAAGCAGAGATTGTTCCCGGAATTGGAGCGGACGTCCGGCATTCGCCGATTCGGCGATACGGAACTCGAGGCGCTTCGGGTCATCGAATGCCTGAAGAAGGCCGGAATGGAGATCAAGGACATCCGGCTGTTCATGGAATGGTGTGCGGAGGGCCCATCGACATATCCCAAGCGCAAGGCCATGTTCGAGGAGCGGAAGACCCACATGGAGTCGGAGATCGCGAAGATGAACCGCGCGCTGGACATGTTGAAGTTCAAATGCTGGTACTACGAGCAGGCGATTCAGGATGGCAACGAGGATAGACTGAAGGCGCTGATCCCCGACGATTTGCCGGAAGAGATCAAAGATACCTACAATAACGCCCACGCTCAATAATGCCGCCCGATGCTCAAGGGGCTTTGGCAAGGGGCTCTTTCCGAGCAGAACGAAAAAGAAAGCCTCCGAACCAGAGGGTCCGGAGGCTGTTATTCCCGTTATTCCCATAGGCATAAGCGCATCTGTTCGCGATTGCCTATCGATGCTCTGCCTCGAGCGCGGCAGACACCGCATCGAGGAACTCCCGCACATGGTCTGCGGGGTGCGACGAATGAAGCAGCCCGTAAGACACGAGACAGTCCCAATCGGTAGGGACGGTTTTGAGCATGGGGTGGACGTTGGCCCACAACGGCAGCGTCGCAAGCGCGAGGTCCTCGTTCGCGCCGCGATTGAACACCTCCGCCCGATATTGCGGGAAGTCTACGAGCGCGATTTGAGGATGATGCAAGAGTATCTCGTCGCGCACGCGGTCGATTTCGGCGTTCCAGCCCCGGCGTATAAGCATAAGACTGTGATTGTGGAGGTCGTCGAATGTGACGATGTCGCGTTTGGCGAGTTCGCTGTCGACGGGAACGGCGCACCAGAGCGGCTCGCGCGAAAGCTCGAGGCCCAGGCACCCGCGCTCTTTAAGAAAGGCATCGTCGAAAATCCCCGCCACGATATCCATGTCTTGCCCGAGGTTCGCCAAACCGCGTGCCGCCGAGGGTGTGTTTTCAAACGTTACCACCTGAAGGCTCATGCCAGGGCAACGTTCCTTCACCTTCGGCCACAGCTTCGTGAGCGGCGTGCTGGGCGTCATGAGCGACACTCCCACGCGGATGATGCGCTTCTCTCCACGCTCGGCGACGCGGGCGCGTGCGATTGATTCTTGAGAGTACTGCACGATATGGCGGGCGTCGGCGAGCAGCGACCTGCCTGCTCGCGTAAGCGAAAGCCCCTGATGCGATCGGTGGAACAGCGTAAGGCCTAGCCGCGACTCCAGCAGGTTCATCTGCTTGATGACGGCCGTGGGCGTGATGAAGGACTCTTGTGCCGCCTTGGAGAAGCTGCCCGCCTCCGCCACGCGGATGAAAGTGTCAAGCTGTGGGTTGTACATCGATCCTCCTGTCACGCATTATGTGCCGTATATACCCCATGGTTATATCCATCATTCCAACGTGAACTTCTCGCACGTCAGCAAACGCCGTAGCATTGCATTCGAAAAGTCACCATTAAGGAGGAGACCATGGAGTATCTGAAGCTCAATAACGACGCAGAGATGCCCATCGAAGGTTTGGGCACCTTCCTCATGACCCCGGTCGAGGCCGAGGCGGCCGCAACCGCCGCGCTCGCGGCTGGCTACGAGCACATCGACACCGCCAACGCCTACATGAACGAGCGCGCCGTGGGCCGTGCCATCGCCAAGAGCGGCATCGCGCGCGACAAGATCTTCGTCTCCACCAAGCTCTGGCCGAGCGTCTACGACGCAGGCATGCCGGCGGTGGACGCCACGCTCCAGCGCCTGGGGCTCGACTACGTCGACATGCTCATCCTGCACCAGCCGGTAGGCGACTACCTGGCCGCGTGGCGCACGATGGAGGAGGCGTACCGCGCGGGCAAGGTGCGCGCCCTCGGCCTCTCCAACTTCCCGCAAGACAAGATCACCGAGGTCATCGAGGTCGCCGACATCATGCCGCAGCTCGTGACCGTTGAGTGCCACCCCTATCACGCCCAGCGCGACCTGCGCGCCTACCTCGCGCCGTACGGCACGGTGATCGAGGCGTGGTACCCGCTCGGCCACGGCGACAAAGGTCTTCTGGAGGAGCCCATCTTCGTCGCTCTCGCCGAGAAGTACGGCAAGACCCCGGCCCAGGTGATCCTGCGCTGGCACGTGCAGATGGGCACCTCCATCATCCCCGGCTCCAAGAACCCCGCCCACTTCGCCGACAACGCGAACATCTTCGACTTCTCCCTCACCGAAGACGAGATGGCCGAGATTGCCAAGCTCGACGGGACCATGACCTACTACACCGCCACTGAGGAAGCACTCGAGGGCTACCTGGCCATACGCCCCGATTTCGACGCGCAGGAGTAGCGCTCAGACGATAACGGACCAACCAAGCCGCCGCCGAGGACCAGTCGGCTGTCGAGGACGAGCCCGCCGCAGTGCCCGCTGCAGACGGCAACGTCCTCGTGGCCTGCTACTCGGCACAGGGCCACACCGCTGTCGTAGCTCAGGCCATCGCCGACGAGCTCGGCGCCGATCTCTTTGAGGTGACGCCTAGAACCCGCGGATTATAACCCCGTGCGCACCCCAGCGTTATAGAACCCTCACCAACGGAAACTTCCGCCGGTACGGCGCCCCTCGTATGGTGGATACGTCAAGTTGCGAGGAAGGAAGGTACCATGGACTACATCACCTTGAACAACGGCGTCAGGATGCCGCAGCTCGGCTTCGGCGTGTACCAGATCCCGGACGCCACGGAATGCCAGCGCGCCGTAGAGGACGCGCTCTCGGTCGGCTACCGGCTGCTCGACACGGCCGCGAGCTACGGCAACGAAGAGGCGGTCGGGGCCGCCATTCGTGCGAGCGGTCTGCCGCGCGACGAGGTGTTCGTGACGACCAAGCTGTGGATGTCGGATGTGAGCTACGAGGGGGCCAAGCGCGGCTTCGACGCGTCGCTCAAGCGGCTGGGGCTCGACTACGTCGACCTCTACCTCATCCATCAGCCGTTCGGCGACGTCTTCGGCGCGTGGCGCGCCATGGAGGAGCTCTACGAGCAGGGCGTTATCCGCGTCATAGGCACAGCTAACTTCTACCCCGATCACCTCGCAAACCTCATCTCGTTCAACCGCATCGCCCCCGCCGTGAACCAAGTCGAGTGCAACGTGTTCTTCCAGCAGCGCGAGGCGCAGGAGTACATGGCCGGCAAGGAGGTGGCCATGGAGGGCTGGGCGCCCTTTGCGGAGGGCAGAAACGACCTCTTCCGCAACGAGGTCCTCGCTCGCATCGGCGAGGCGCACGGCAAGACGGTCGCCCAGGTCGTGTTGCGCTGGCTGCTGCAGCGCGGTGTGGTCTGTATCCCTAAGAGCACGCACCGCGATCGCATGGAGCAAAACTTCGACGTCTTCGACTTCGCGCTGGGCGACGACGAGATGGTCGCCATCACCGCGCTCGACACCGGGCGCAGCGCGTTCTTCGACCACCACGACCCCGCCACCATCGAATGGATGTCCGGCCTCGTGCGCAACGTGTAGACCAGCGGTCAGACCGCACTGATAACTTACTAGGAGGAATTGCCATGAACTCATTCACGTACGACTACCCGGTCAGGAACTACTTCGGCGAGGGGGCCATGGACCAGGCACTCGACGCCGAGATGGGTGCCATGGGCAAGACAGTGATGCTCGCCTACGGCGGAGGTTCGGTCAAGCGAACCGGCGTCTACGGCCACGTGGTCGATAAGCTCACGAGCGCGGGCAAGCGCGTGGTGGACTTCGGCGGCATCATGCCCAACCCGACCTACGAGAAGTGCCAGGAAGGCGCCGCGCTCGCACGCGAGGAGCAGGTCGACTTCATTCTCGCCGTCGGCGGCGGGTCGGTCTTCGACTGCTGCAAGGTGGTCTCCGCGCAGGCGATGCTTGATGAGGACATCGAGACGTTCGAGCACGTCGACGGCAAGATGCCGAGCTCGTTCATCCCCATGGGCTGCATCGTGACACTCTCCGGCACGGGCGCCGAGCAGAACAACGGGGCCGTCATCACCAACGAGGAGACACACGTGAAGGGCGCCTATCTGGGGGCGATGCCCATGTGGGCGGCGCTCGACCCGGCGCTCACGCTCACCGTACCGCACGCGCAGTTCATGAGCGGCGCGTTCGACACGCTCTCGCACTGCATGGAGAGCTATTTCGGAAGCCCGCGCGGACGCAACGTCACCGACGACATCAACCTCGCCATCCAGCGTAACGTCATCCGCAACATGCGGATCATCGCGGACGACGACCAGAACCTCGATGCCAGAAGCGAGCTCGTATACGACTCCGCCATGGCCGAGAACGGCATGCTCAAGATCGGCAAGTCAACGGACTTCCAGGCGCACATGATTCAGCACCAGTACGGCGCGTACACCCACACCAACCACGGAATGGGCCTCGCGGTCATCCACCCTGCGCTCTACCGCCACCTGGCCCCCGAGGCGCCCGCGCAGTTCGCCCGCTGGGCGCGCGAGGTGTGGGGCGTCGACGCCAAGGGCAAAGACGACCTTACGGTGGCGCTGGAGGGCATCGACCGCCTGCAAACGTTCATCGGCGAGATGGGGCTTCCCACGAGCTTCGCCGAGATGGGCTCCGACGCGTCCGACGAGACACTGCACAAGGTTGCGGACACCTGCGTGCTCATCGGCGGCTGCGCCAAGAAACTGGAGCGCAGCGAGGTGTTCCAGATTCTGACCGAGTGCCTCTAGATCGGCGGTGGGTCCCGATCCGCCCGCGCCGAAGGAAACAGGAAGGCTCCTCGTTTTTCTCGAGGAGCCTTCTGAGTTTTTGCCCGATTGTGAAACCATGTGGCTTGCAGGTGCGGCGGTTGCGAAACGCCCCCATCGGTCGCCATCGGACCGTACGAAACCGTATGAAATACAAGAACAAGTGTTCTATTACTGTTCCCGCTCAGTGACTAATCCAATCCGAGTATTGTCGATGCGTGTCGCGTCGTACCGCCCGAGAGCTGATTCGTGCGCAATTTGAGCGAATCAGGCCCTTGATTCGCGGTTTCGGGAATGACTCAATTGATTCGCAAAACCGCAGGTCGCTCCTTTAATCACTCCCTGGTTTCCGCCGGGGTTCGTAGCGGGCGGCGTGAAAAGGGGTGATTCAAAGGGTCGGAGAGATGCATCTTTGCCAAGAAAATAAGGTTAGCCTTATCTTACTGCATGATTCGTGTGTTATGGTTAGATGGCTCTAACTTTTTGGGGGCGATAGCCATGCACGAACGCAAGGACTTCTGGGACAAGAATGCCGGTCGGTACGACCGTTTCATGCGAAACGACCGGGCGGCATATGAGAAGATGTATGGGCTGATCCGGCCGGTGGTGAAAGAAAAAACCGTACTGGAGGTTGCCACCGGCACGGGGCTTATCGCAAAGAGCATCGTGAATACAGCGGCGCATATCGAGGCTACGGACGCTTCTGCACAGATGATCCTTGAAGCAAAACGGGACAATCAATCCGCAAAGCTGCACTTTTCCGTACAAGATATGTTCCGCCTGCCCTATGCACAGAAGTCCTTCGAAGTGGTGATCGTGTCCAACGCGCTTCACATAGTGCCGCATCCGGAAAAGGCCCTGCAAGAAATCAGGCGGGTGCTGAAGGACGACGGCGTGCTCATCGCGCCAACCTTCACCCACGCGGGAAACTCGGTTTCCGGCAAGACAAAAGCCTTTTTCATGAGTATGGCGGGATTCCCCCTCCACAGCAGGTGGACAAGCGAGGAATACCTACGTTTCCTGCGTCAAAACGGCTGGGCGGTGCAGAAAAGCGCGGTGCTGAAGGCCTCGTTCCAGTTGACCTATACGGAATGCACGAAATCGGAGGGGCCAGATGTCGTTCTTTGAAAACACCCGCAAGCCCGTGGGCCTCGGCGGAAAACTTATGGTTGCCATGATGAATCTGGGCCACGGCCCTGTGGCGCGGTGGGGACTTCGATTTCTACGACTTGCGCCAAACGCCAAGGTGCTAGATTGCGGCTGCGGCGGCGGGGCAAACATAAAACGACTGCTGAAAAAATGCCCGCATGGCGTCGTCAAGGGCATCGACTATTCGCCCGTCAGCGTGGAGAAGGCTAGAAAGCTCAACCGAACTGCAATTCAGGAGGGGCGTTGCGCCGTTCTGCAAGGCAGTGTGGCGGATATGGCGTTTGAGAATAGCTGTTTCGATGCTGCCGCGGCCTTTGAGACCGTCTATTTCTGGCCTGATTTGCCCCGATGTTTCCGTGAGGTTTGGCGGACGCTGAAGCCAGGCGCGACAGTTCTTATCTGCAACGAGAGCAATGGCGATACGGACAAGGACGAGAGGTGGACGCAGATCATCGGCGGCATGACCATCTACAAGGACATTGAATTAAAGGCGTGTCTGGAGCAGGCGGGTTTTCACGAGGTGCAGATACGCAAAAAGAAAAGGTGGCTCTGCGTCACGGCACGGAAGTAAGGGTAACAAGCACGGGCATTTTTGCATCCATCCTGCACATGGCGATAGGCATGACGGTCATAGCGGCTGTGCTGGCGGCAATTATGACAGTTCTTATTCACTGAGGAAGAAACCTATGAAATGTAAAATTGAGAAAAACACCGTGCAGGAGACGCTGATCCTCCCGCTGTATTCCCGGAAGCTGTGTACGGAGCTGTACCCGAACCTTTACAGGGATGAAACAGCGGTTCGCCTGCTCGACCAGATCGACTACGACTTTTCAGAGGCAGAGAAAAACTCCCGCAGCCTGATGCAGCGCTTTGGTGCGCTGGAGGTGGCCATGCGGCAGGGTGATCTTGCTTTCGAGGTGCGGGATTACCTGAAAGGCCACCCCAATGCGGCGGTGGTCAATCTGGGCTGTGGGCTGGACAACACCGGCAGAACCTGCGACAACGGTAGATGCAAGATCTACAATCTGGACTTCCCGGATGTGATTGCCTTGCGGCAGCAGCTGCTGCCCGCCGAGGATCGAGAACAAAATATCCCCTGCGATCTGAAAGACACCGCATGGTTTGGCAAAATCGATGCCTCCGGCGGGGCGGTGTTCTTTGCCTCCGGGGTGTTCTATTACTTTCTGACCCAGCAGGTCCGGGAACTGGTGCGGGAGATGGCGGACGCTTTCCCCGGCGGTGTGCTGGTCTTTGATGCTGCCAATCGGATGGCAGTAAAGATGATCGCAAAAACATGGCTTAAGACTGCAAAAATCAAGGATGTGGGGGCATATTTTGCGGTTTCGGATGCCGCCAAGGAAATCGGCACGTGGGACAGCCGTCTGCAGGTCACAAGTCGCGGCTATATGCTGGGTTACAACGATTTGAGAGACCCTTCTGTCAGCGGCTTTTTCCGGTTTCTCGCAAGGGTCGGTGACAATGGGATGAAAATGCAAATCGTGAAAATAAGATTTTGAGAGGCAAAAATGCAAAAGACGAGCGCTTCTTGCCGCCCAATTGGCAAGAAGCGCTCGTCTTTCCTTAACGCGTTGTATGGCGGAGAGAGCGCAAGTTACGCGAGCGCCCTTCTTGCCAGCTCGGCCGCGCCAAGGATTCCTTGGTCGCCGCCGCAGCCCGGGGCGCAGATGTAGCTCTCTATGTCCTTAAGCTCGGCGGTCTGGATGTAGCCACCCAGATATTCGAGGGTCTTCTTGCGGACGATGCCGTAGAGCTGCTCCTGGTGCATCACGCCGCCGCCGAGGACGATACGGCGAGGCGAGTACATGAGCACGAGGTTCGCGCACATCTGCCCCAGATAATCCCCCTCGAGCGCCCACACCTCAGCGTTGTCCGCGAGCTCGGCCGCGGGCTTTCCCCAGCGCGCGGCGATGGCGGGGCCGGAGGCGAGGCCCTCGAGACAGCTCGCGTGGCTCGGGCAGACGCAGCGTCCCTCCTCGGCGGGACGGGTCCTTACCAGCATGTGGCCGGCCTCGGGGTGCAGCATGCCGTGAAGGAGCCTGCCCGCGCACATGACGCCCGCGCCCACGCCGGTGCCGATGGTCACGTAGACGGCGTCCTCGAGCCCCTTGCAGCAGCCGAAGACTACTTCGCCGAGGCAGGCAACGTTCACGTCCGTGTCGTAGGTCACCGGAATCCCGAGGGTGTCGGCGAACGCGGCGCGAAGACCATAGCCTCGCCACGCGAGCTTGGGCGTCTGGAGGATGGAACCGTAGCGCTCATCGTTGGGGTCGACGCAGGTCGGGCCGAAGGCGCCGATGCCCAACGCGTTCACATCGCGGGCGGTGAACCACTCGACCATTTGTGGGACGGTCTCGGCGGGCGTAAGCGTCGGGGTCTCCATACGGTCGAGGACCTCGCCGTCGCCGGACACCACGGCACAGACCATCTTGGTCCCGCCGGCCTCGAGGGCGCCGAGCCTCATTTGCTTTTCGCTCATGTGATCCTCCTTACAAAGGGACGCCCGCAGTCATGGTCAACCGCGGGCGCCCATAACGTTGGCTTGTTTCGAGGCGACCCTACCTGGGCACGCGGTCCTGCCTTGCGGCAAACGGGGCGAGCACGGCGTGCGGCTCGCTTTGGTACCAGTAGGCGACGGTGGAGATGTCGTCCTCGCGCTCGTAGAGCTTGATGTCGTCGTTGCCGAGGTCCTGGAACGTCACGCGCAGGTCCTCCTTGAACGAGATCGGGTCGGGAAGGTGCCACCTGTAGAGGCCGTGCCTGGGCAGCGCGTCGTCGTTGGTCGCGAGCATCGGGTTCGGGTTCGGCTTGCCCGCGCTGAAGCGGTCGCGCGTGGCGTCGCGCGTCGAGCGGTACGGGTAGCCGGCGAACAGCGTGTTGAAGCACTGCGCCTCGGGCAGCGCGTGGGGCGGCCTGTCGAGGAAGGCCCAGGCACCGCCGAAGTAGTCCTCGGCTCCCGTCGAGGTGACCGTGGGGAACTCCTCGTCGCCGTCGAGGAAGAACTTCATCTCGCCCTCGCCCCACCAATAGCGCTCCAGGGCGCACAGGGCCATGTAGGTGCCGACGTAGTAGCCCTTGCCGCGCACGCCGTCGAGCACGGTGTAGTCGACGCCCCTGCGAGTGCTGCGCTCGCGGTTAAAGCGGGCGTGGAAGTACATGGCGTCGTCCGGCACGTCGGTGAGCGCGTAGTTGAACGTGTAGAAGATGTACTTAATGAACCCGGGGTGCTCGCTCGTAAGCGTGACCTTGGCGTGCTTCCTGAAGGGCATCTCGAAGTAGCAGTTCATGCCGCCCGTCGGGTTCACGCAGATGGGCATCGAGTTGACGATGGCGCGCTCACCGAAGCCGTTGCAGAAGAAGTCGCCGACAGGGCACTCGACCGAGGGGGTCTCCTCGTCGTCCCAGTAGAAGCGCAGCACGAGGTCGCGCATGACGAAGCTGCCGGCGGCGGTCTTGTCGGGGACGGTCATCCAGATGTGGCGGATGATGCCGGGGCCCTCGATGTCCGCGAGCGTGATGGTCTCGCCGGACTCAAGGGGCACGCAGCACGAACCCTTGCGGCCGACGCCGAGGTGGCTGGCCGACATGGCGGCGCGGCCCTTCTCGCCCGTGATGTTCTCGGGGGTGATGGCGCGGCTTTCCTCACCGCCGTGCATCCACACGTCTTTAAGGAACTCTCTCATCGTCGACCTCCTCTATTCGTCGTCTTCGCACTCGGCGGAACTGGCACCGTTCACGTAGACGATCTGCTGGCGCGCCTCGTCGACGAGGGCGTCGAAGTCGAGTTTCTCGTCGGGGCGCGCGAGCGCGACCGTCATGGCGAGCGGGAGGTTGACACCCGCGATCACGTGGATCCGGTCGGAGGCGAAGCGGGAGAAGCGCTGGTTCACGCTGCCGCCGAGCGCGTCGGTGAGGACGACGACCTCGTCAGTGCCCGAAAGAGCCGCCTCGACCGCCGCGTCGAGCCCCTCGCCGTTGTCGTTCACGTAGGCGCACACGGCGTTGACGGCGTCGCTCTTACCCGTAAGGAACTCGAGGGTGTCCTTGAAGCCCTGGGCGAGAAGGGAATGGCTCGCCACAACTATCTTTCTCATTGATTCACCAATCTCTTGGGTCGAAGCTAGGCGAGGATGCCAACGGCGGAGGCGACCATCGCGAGGACGATCACCACGAGGATGAGGACCGTCATGCTCGCGTTCTTCTTGGTAAGAAGGTAATACGCGCTTCCCGTGATGGCGGCGGGGATCATGGCAGGCAGGATCTTGTCGAGCAGCGGCTGAATCTCCATCGAGACGTCGCCGAAGCTGAAGCTAATCGGGCAGGTGACGCCGATGACCGAGGCGATGAGGCAGCCGACCACGGTGAGGCCGAGCACGGAGGCGGCGGCAGTGAGGTTGGGAAGCTTCTCGCTGAAGTCGGTGACGAGCTTCACGCCCTGCTTGTAGCCGAACTCGAGGGCGTGCATGCGGACCCAGAAGATGGCCAGGATGAGCGCGAACCAGATGCCGGCTCCCACGGGGTTGCCCTCGATGGCCATGTAGGCGGCGATGGAGCCCATGATGGTCGGGATCATGGTCATGAGCAGGGAGTCGCCGACGCCGGCGAGCGGTCCCATGGTGCCGATCTTCAGGTCTTGGACGGCGTCCGCCGCCGCTAGGCCGTCGCGTTCCTCCATGGCCACGCAGGCGCCAAGGATGATGGCGGCGAGCCAAGGCTGGGTATTGTAGTAGCGGAAGTGGTTGTTGAGCGCTTGCTTATAGTCCTCGTCGTTCGTGTAGATCTTCCTCAGGACCGGCGAGAGGGCGTAGGCGACTGAGGCGCCCTGCTGGGTCTGGTAGTTGAAGGTGCACACGCTCATGAGCCAGCGCCAGTTCGCGTTGCGCAGATCCTTCTTGGTGACCTTGTAGCCGGAGGGCTTGCCCTCGGCGACGGCGGTGATGTTCTCGTTTTCCATGGTTACTCATCCTCTCCGATGAAGGCGTCTGCGGAAGCGTGGGCGGCGAGCTCGGTGTCCCTCTCGGC
>NZ_JBDMHA010000001.1:0-18565 GCF_039752985.1 Collinsella aerofaciens | reverse complement strand
GCATGGCGATACCGATGGCCGGGAGCATCTTGCCGGCGAGGGTGAGGCCGGAGAGGAACCACTGAGGCATGACCTCGAGGAGCCAGTTGACGGCGGGCTGGCCGAGCGTCACGGAGACAAAGACGGGCAGGGCGGCGCACAGGCCGAAGAGCGCGGGGCAGACCCACAGGATGGCGTTCATCTGCTTGAACTTGCCCTCGTCGCAGAACTTCTGGGACTTCTCGACGACGAAGCCGTTGAGGATCTTGACGATGACGTCGAGCTGGATGCCGAGCATGCCGACCGGCAGGCCGATGGCGAGGCCCGTGTCCGCGCCCAGGGTCACGCCGTAGGCGGTGGCGATGATGGCCATCGTGCCGTAGTCGGGAATCGACGAGCCGCCGAAGCCCGCGACGCCGAGCTGCATGAGCTGAATGGTACCGCCGATGACAAGGCCGGTCCTCCAGTCGCCCATGACGACGCCGGTGATAAGGCCCCAGAAGACGGCATAGTTGACGAAGATCATCGGGATGCCGTAGTAGTCCACGTGCTTGATGAAGGCCAGCAGGGTCAAAAGGACGACCTGCAGGATAGTGAAGTTGACCATGATCCCTCCTTAGATGAGGTCGGCGACGGAGACGGGCTTGTCGGCGGGCACGAACTGTGCCGTCACCTTGACGCCGCGGGCGATGAGCGCCTTGTAGCTCTGGACGTTCTCGGCGGAGGCATAGGCGCGCTGGGTGAGCTGGACGCCGCCCTCCTTGACAAGAGAGCCGCCGACGATCAGCGACGGGAGCTCGATGCCCGACTCGACCAGGTGAAGGATCGTCTCGGGCTCCTTGGCGATGACAAAGACCTTCTCGCGGTCGTACTTGCCCGCCGCGAAGTTCTTGAGCGCGGTCTGCTCGGAGATGATCGAGACGGCCATGCCCGCGGGGCGCGCCATCCTCATAGTGGACTTCAGGACCTCGTCGCCGGCGACCTTGTCGTCGATGACCATGACTCGGGTCGCGCCCGACACCGGGGCCCACTGCGTCACGATGATGCCGTGAAGCAGGCGATTGTCGATTCGTGCCATAACAACACTCATGTTTGCTCCTATCAAATGAAGTTTTACGTTCGGTACTGCCTCGGCGCTATCCGGATTCGCGCCGGGCAAGGGGTTATCGGATTATTGAGGACGCGCAGTCAGCTTGCGGCGGCGCGGGGAAGGTCACTCGTCGAGCAGGAGGTCCGAGGAGCCGAGGCGCTCTTCTCGCGCCGGGGCGGCGCTCACGCTTATGTAGTCGAAGACATATGCGATCTCGCTTACGGGAACCTCTACGCGATAGCGCGTCGAGATGCTCGAGAAGCTCTGCCTGAAGGACTCGATGAAATCGGCACGCTCCTCCTCGAAGCGGTCCTGGCCAACGTAGGTCTCAATGGGGTTTCTGGTAACAAGGCGCTCGACGAGACAGCAGAGGTGGACGTAGAGCCCAATGATGGCGTTGCTGCCGATCTTCTCGCCTGTCCTGCGCTGAAGCTCGTGCACGGCGCTCTCGATCTCGTGGAATAGCCGCTCCGGGTCGAGGATGGTGATGGAGCGGATGACGTTCTGCAGCGTCATGTTCGAGAGCAGCTTCTCGTGGAAAGAAGAGAGCTCGGAAGCGTCAAGCCACCTGCCGAACACGGCATCAACCTTAGAGGCGGACGCCGTCGACATGATGTCCTCGAGGGCGACGAAGGGGACGGAGGCGACCCCGGGGTCTCCCGTGCCGATGACGGCGCAGACGCGGTGCTCGGAGAAAACGGCGTCATTCGACCCGTTCGCGACGAGCTGCTTGAAGGGCCTCGTGAGCAGGCGCGCGCCTATGGTGCGCGGGAGGCTCTGCGAGACGAGCTGGCGTATCCTCTCCGCGGCGTCGACCCCGGACTCGGAGCAGAAGACGATGGCGTCCTCACGGTTGACGCGCTCGATCACCTTGCAGTGCGTCACGCACGCGGCGGTCGCATCGCCAAGAACCTCGGCGATGGACTTGCCGCCGAGCAGCCCGACCCCGATCTCGAGCGCAAGACCGGTAGAGACGTTGTTCACCACGCCGATAGTGGAGTCGGTAACGTTCTCGAGGGCCTTATAGGCCTCCTCCAAGGAGCCCATATCGACGAGGAACACAACCCCGGTGCAGTAGGAATGGCGGTCGACGAGGCGCTGGAGCGGACCGACGATGTCCTTCAGCTGCTGGTCGTAGGGCATGTCGACCGCCTCGTACACATGCATGCCGAGCATACGGTTCGCCGCGTCGGCGATGCTCGTCGCCGTTGAGTAGCCGTGGGACAAGATGACGCAGAGCGTTCGAAGGGCCTTCGCGTCGCGAGACTCCGATGCGACGCACAGCGTCAGAAGCGTCTTCGTGAAGTGATCGAGCGAGATTCCCAGCGCCCCTTCCACGTCTGCGGCGACCTGATCGGAGACGCTCGAGGCAAACGGTAATTCGGAGGTCACGGCACCGAGGAGATGGGAGATTTGCTCCGCACAGGCAGACTTTCGCTTAGCCAGGCCGATGCCCGGCCACAACTGCAGGCAAATCTCCTGGGCCAGTAGAAAAGCGACCTTCCTCGAAAGCTCGATGCCATAAGAAGAGCCTGCGTCGGCAAGGACCGCGCCCACGATGCGCTCGAAGGCGCGCGACCTCGAGGAGGTAACGCCGCGGCCGAAGATCAAGTGATCCTCAACGCCGCGCACAGCAGAGACAGCTTGCGAGACGAGCTCGGAGACAGAGAGCTCCCCGGCGCAGAATCGCTCATCGAGAGAGCACAGGGCATCGAGCGCCTGCTCGACCGGCCCTGTGCTCTCGGCGGCATCCAGGGACGCGTCGATCAGAACGCCATCATCGGGCTGTTGATCGATCTGCGCGGAGGAGAGGAGCCCGCTGGGAAGAAGATACGGGCGAACGACGACGTAGTCGCCCTCGCGATTGAGGAACGCTTTGGCGCAGCAGTTCGTCACGCAGGCGCGCAAGCCGGCGATGTTATCGGAAAAGTCCGCGTTCACGAGGCAACGGTATGCGCCGCGGCTAATCTTCACATCAGAACCGATTCGGCACCCCTCGCTGCGCAGGAAGCTCAAGATGAGATCCTCGCGCTCCTCGGGGGTCCGCTCCTTGAGTGAGGGGACGCGGGCACAGATGGGCATTTTGCTGTAGGCCGAGGAAACCTTCAGGTCATCGGCGGAAAGCGTCGTCGAAAGAACGAGGCGAGCGCGCGGCGCATCCTGGGAGGCATCGAGCCCGAGGGCCGTCGCAAGGCAGTGCTCCATCGCAGAGGGAGAGAGTGCCTCGATGCCGTTGACAAAAACCACACCCCCGCGCGATTTCGCGATCGACTCGCCAAGAAGCCCGTTGAACGAGGCGGCGTCCGGGACCCCGGCGCAGTCGATGCGCACATAGGAGGAGTCGCGGGACAGCAAGCCCTGGTTCTTGCCGTACTCGTACACAAGACGAGAAAGGAAAGACTTGCCGACACCCACGCCGCCGCTCAAGAGGATGGGCAGGCCGAACGGAGGGTACTGAACCGCAGCCTTGCACTGCTCGACAACGGAGCTGAGGCTCAGGTCAAAGCCCACGGCACGCGCGAAGTCACGGTGATCGGCGATTCCCGTCGCCTGGATGAGGTCGGCGAGCGAGGCGTACTCGCTTGCAGAGAGCTTTACCTGAAAACGCTTCTGGAACGCGCGGCGATGAAAATAACGGACAGGCCTGCCCGCCACCTTAACCACAAGGCCGGCGCGAACAAGGTCGTTGAGGTACTGGCTCGCCAGACTCCTGGAGATGATGAGCGTCTCGGCGATGTCGGAGGTGGACAGACGGGCAAGGTCGTCGAGCGAGACGGCAGAGGTGAGGGCCTCGAGATGCTCGAGAATCCTGTCCCTCATGTCGACGGGCTTCTTTGCCAAGCTGTCCTGTGCGGTCTTGTCCATGACTTCTTACCTCCTTGTACAAGGAGTATAAGGGGAACACAGAGAACGGAAGGGGGCGCGTGGGGGAATCAACAGCCCCGAGGAGAAGTTCACCACTTGAGGGGCAGAAAACAACGGCCATTGAACATTCAGGGCCGACGCTCAACACTTCGGCTCGACACTTCGCTTTGGAAAGGGCCCTGCGCGATGGTGCAGCCCTCCATCTCGCAGCACGGGTCGCCGAAGGTCGCGAGGATGCGCTCCTTCTGTTCCGCGGGCGAGACGACTCGGTGGGCAAGGTCCTCTCAGAAGGGGTCGTCCGACGCCGCAAGACCTCGATGACCGACTACCGCCTCGAGCAAGTGGCGGATTGCCTCTGTACTATCGAACTTGCCTTGGTCAAGTACGAGGCCAAGGAGGACGGTGAGACGTACAACAAGTTCTTCGGAGGTATAGGCTCTTTCAAGAGGAACTGGCTCAAGCAAGCCCGCAGCAAGCGGATATAGCTGGTCTCGCGGTTTCGCAAGGAACGGTCAGTTCTCCTCTGGCGAGGAACCCCGGGCGACGTGCCTCGAGCAGCGGAAGCTGAAGCGCAAGCAGAAGCAGCGCGGGCAATGATCGGTGCCGATATGGGCCCAGACGTGAACAGTGCTACGTCCCCTGTTCACGGGGCGCGAAACCGCAAAGGTTGCACAGAGGTTGCAAAATAAGAAGCCCCCGACCTGTTTTCGCAGGTCAGAGGCTTGAAATCAACGAATATCGTTTATTCCCACTCGATGGCGTCGGTTCTGCCGTCCCGTCACTCCAGTTACACCCAGTTTTCGGCATCGACACGGAACGCGTGCCGCCGAATGACGCGATGTCGCGTTTCGTCGGCTTCGGGGACAAAAGCTGGGACAACCTCAAAAACTTTTTTCAAACTCAGGGCTTTGAGTTTTTGTTTTTGTCCCAAAGTGCGCGGCGGGTCGCCTTTGGAGGCTCGATGGCGCCGAAAACGCCCGTTTTGAAACTCAACCGCCCTTTTGCCCGCAAGCCGCCAGCTGCAATCGCAAGTGAATTAACGCGGGTTGCTTGCGCGCCATTTGCAAAACCCCAGGTCGCAGGTCTTCGCCATTCGTGAACAAAGTGAGTAGTCTCAGGTGGCTTGCTTATGAGTTGGCGAACGGGCCTTCAGGATTCAGGGCAAACATGCTGGTAGAATAGGATTCTCAAATCAATGACAGGAGAACGAGCATGGCCGAACCCCACGATAGGAAGCCGATCCTCACGATCGAGCAGCAGATAGAGCACCTCAAGCAGAAGGGCGTAGCCTTCGAGCTGTGTTCCGAGGAAGAGGCCACGGACTACCTGCGCGACAAGTGCAACTTCTTCAAGCTCGCATCCTACCGCAAACTCTTCTCGAAATACGAGGGAGGCCCGCGCGACGGCCGCTACGTAGACCTCGACTTCGGCCAGCTGCGCCTGCTCGCGGCGCTCGACCAGGAGCTGCGCCACGCCCTGCTCGGCATGACGCTCGACATCGAGCACTTCCAGAAGGTGACACTGCTTCGCGAGATGGAGGACCGCGGAGAGGACGGCTACGCCATCGTGGCCGACTACATGGCATCGCTTACCACTGCAAACAGGGAGTACCGCCTGCGCGAGCTCAAGATGAGCGGCCGCAGCCCCTACAGCTCGAGCCTCTACGCGAAGTACTCCGGCGACATGCCTGCCTGGGCCTTCCTTGAGCTCACCTCGTTCGGCACCCTCATCGACTTCGTGCGCTTCTGCGCCAGGCGATGGGGCGACAGGCGCCTTGAGGCCTCCCACTACGACCTCAAGCGCGTGAAGTCCGTCCGCAACTGCGCCGCGCACGGCTCGTGCCTGATCAACTGCTTCGCCGAGAGGGGCGCCGCCCGGGGCTCGGCGTCCAGCGGCGTCTCCCGAAGGGTCGCCGCCGTGGGAATTCCCAAGGCGACCAGGAGGAAGTGGATGGGGAATACGGCCATGCAGGAGGTCGCGACCGTGCTCGTGGCGCACTCCGGTTTGGTACCCGAGGGCTCCTCGCGCTCGCGCGCCGCATCCGAGCTCGCCGAGATGTTCGCCAGGGCCGACGGCGAAACCGAGGCGCTGCCCGACAAGGGGCCCGACGCCGCAGCTCGCTCCGCGCTCGAGTTCCTTCGCAGGTTGACAGAATCGCTCGGGTTGGTAGAATAGCCTGCAGATAGCAAAACCTTCACGGTTTTAGGGGCGGACTTGCGCAAGCGACTCTGCCCTATTTTTATATTCACTCGCTATAGGAGACGGGTGATACCTGGGTCAATTAAGGGAGGGGCATCGCATGGCGTCAAGCGCAGAATACCTGGAATACGTCCTCGACCTGCTGGCCGACGTGCCGGAGGTCTCGCATCGGAAGATGATGGGCGAGTATCTGCTCTATGCGTCGGGCAAGCTCTTCGGCGGCGTCTACGACGACCGCTTTCTGGTGAAGAGCACGGAGTCCTCGCGCACGCTGCTCTCGGTGCCCGCCGTGCCCTACGAGGGCGCTGCGGAGATGCTGCTCGTGGACGTGGAGGACAAAGCCGCCGTGCGCACCATCGTGGAGGGCATGCTTCAGGAGCTGCCCGAGCCGAGGAGGCGCCGGGCGTAGATTCCCGCGGGTCTGCATATCGTCGACGGCATCAATCACCCGTGCCTGCTCATATGGCGATTGCGCCATCACCGCGCTTAAAACCGAAGCTCTCCTAGGACTCCTCCCGAAGACCTCCTAGGAAGTCTTCGGGTACCCTACGCGGCAGTTATGGCGCTTACCGTGGTACTCGAGCAACGGCTCGTTGTCGAGATCCAGCAGGTCAATGTAGATGTTGTTGGCGGACGGATCCTTCTGAGCAACAGAGGCGGAGAACGCCTTCATAAGCTCGGACTTGCCGGAGCGGCGCATCCCCGTGATCACTTTGATGTTTCGGGTGCCTTCGAGTGCCCAAAGCCGCTCCATGTATGCATTGCGGTCTACCCAAGTCATCATTCGCTCCTTCTCGGTTTCGAAACTCTAGTTATTTGAAAGTTTCGAAACCGAGAAGGCAATATGCCCACGGTCCGCGCAAGTTTTCGCCGGGAGGCTGGACAGCCTGCCCGATTAACATGGACCGTCAATTGCTAAACCCCAAAAGCCGGAGCGCGCGGCGCCGCTCGTTTCGCTACATCGCCTTGATGGGATGGCGGATCACGGTCTTGAGCTTCTCCGGCGCGCACTTGCGTGGGTCGGAGAGGTAGATCTCGTGATGGAGGCGGGATTCGGAGAAGTCGGGGGCGTAGCCCTGCTCCGCCGCGAATGCGCGCATGGCGTCTATGGTTGCCGGTTCGCCGTCGTAGGGCCCGGTGTGCATGCATTGAACGCAAAGGCCCTCGTCAACCCTCAGCAGCTCAACCGCCGAGAAGTCCAGCTTCTTTTTGGCGGCGGCTTCCGAAACGGCCCAGTCGAAATCCTCGCGAGTGACGAAATCGGGCAGGCGGATGCATGAGATGAAGCTGAAGTCGTCCTTCCGCGCATAATCGATTTCGCCATCGGCGCGGTCTTGCCACCAGAAGCCCTCGAGCGGCGGCACGACGAAGTCGAAATAGCCTTCAATTCCCCGCGGGCCCTTTTTCGACATCTTGATGGTGTAGGCGACGCCGTAGAGCAGCGGCAACGCGTTCTGGTACTCGCCGCCCTCGGCATTGGGATCGCCCTTGCCCCGCACGGCGACGTAGCTCATGGGCGGAACGGTTACGACATTCGGCTTGCCCGACGGCTTGTAGAGCTCTCTGAACTCCTTCTTGAAATCGTATGTCATCGCAACAGCCCTCCATGAGCTTAGGTTTTCGCCGATATCAGTTCAAATATAGCAATGGGCGGGGCTTCGAAGGAAACCGCGCCCATTGGCAGTCATTATAACACAGAATCGAACGTCTGTTCTATTCCCACTCGGTGGTTATAGTTTTGCCGTCTCGTCACTCCAGTTGCACCCAGTTTTCGGCGGCATCTCGAAGTGAGTGCCGCTGAATGACGCGACGTCGCGTTTCATCGGCTTCGGGGACAAAAGCTGGGACAACTTCAAAAACCATTTTCAAACTCAGAGTATTGAGTTTTTATTTTTGTCCCAAGGGGCACGGAGAGCCGCCTTTGGAGGCTCGATATCGCCGAAAAACGCCCGTTTTGAAACTCAACCGCCTTTGAGCCTGCAAACCACCAGCTTCAACAGTAAGTGAGTCGACGCGGGTGGCTTACGAGCCGTTCACAAAACCGCAGGCCACAGGTCTTTGTCAACGATAAGCAAAGTGAATAGTCTCAGGTGGCTTGCCCATGAGTTGGCGTAAGCCTGTTTAGCAAAAGGCTAATCGGACACGACAGGCCGCCCGCATGGCGACGGCGTTTCCCGTGCGGGCACAAACAGCCCTGCGTGCCCTGTCGCGCGATATCCCAATGCGACGTTCAGAACCCTACCCGCCAAGCAGCCACCTCGCGAAATTCAGCACGAGCACGCCCTCCCGGGTATGGGGCTCATGCCTCGTGCGAGTGATGAGAATCTTCGGGAATGCATCCCCGATGGATAGAATCGGCGCAATCTCCCTCTCGAGCGTCGAATCGGCGCCGATATCGTCGCTCACATACACTTTCCTTCCCGGTTTCGAAACTTGGAAGGCAGTATGCGCAAGGATGCGTCGAGGTGCGATCCCAGTCGTACCATGCCAGCAGAGATGTCGAGGCACATTCGTTCATGCTGCAATGCGGGCATCGGAGATGAAAAACAGCCCGTCGGGTAGTCATGGGCGTGCGGGAGCCCGCATCAGTAACCTGCCTCCTCGGTTGTCCCTTCTTTGCATGGTCGTCTACATAAAGGAGGAACCAGCCATGCAGATCAGCATGCTTGCCCTTCTTGGGTCACGGACCGGGGAGGCGAGGGCCTCCGTCGGGACCGCCCCGAGCAACCGGCATATCCAAGGAATGACAAGGCTCGATCGCTGTGCTGGTCAGGATGCCGAAGCGGGCCGTCCGCCAATCGGAATGCGGGTCAGGATGCTGCAACGTGATTCCAGCTGCAGGATACGGCTCCTTTGCGGTTGCCGCAAAACCTGCTGGCAACATTCTTACTATCCGAATGATGTACGCATCCCTTGGGATCGTTTCGCCTGACCAGGGCCATCTTCAGCGCCTCATCGGCCAGCTCGGCAGGCGCCTCTTCCACGCGTAATAGCCCTGGCGGGTCACCTATGCAACCAAAGATACAAAAGGAATCGAATGGCCAGAGAGGATTGCCCTTACCGATGCTCGATTCTTGACAGGCAAACTCAAGCCTCGTTAATATTACATGGTTTGCCAGACCGAATTAACAAAGGAGGGGTGTCGTGGTTGGTCTTTTCCGCACGTGGATGAGCGCCTAGAAAGCGGCGCTGTTGTGGCGTCGCGCTGTTTTTCTGCACGCCATTTCACGATTGGACATAACCATGATATTTGAAACCTCTCGGGGCAGGTCTGTTCTGCTGTGCCATTCATGGCAATTCAAGCTTTGTTTCGTATGGGGCGGGGAGCTCGTTTCGACATTGACGAGTTCGATTCTCCAAATGGGTCTTATTTGGCATCTCGCCCTCACGACAGGGTCGTCTTCTCTCCTCTCCTTAGCATCGCTGGCAGGCTTTCTGCCGATTGCTTTGTTCGGAATCCTTGCGGGCGCCGTTGTCGACAGACTGCCTTTGAAACGTGTCCTCATCGGCGCCGACCTCTTCATTGCCGCGGTGGGTGCCGCCTTGGCGATTGCCTCGTTGGCCGGCAGCTTACCTGCATGGCTAATTCTCATCGCCCTGTTTCTCCGTGCAGTTGGTACTTCGTTCTACACGCCAGCCTCCCAATCTCTCACGCCCCATCTCGCCCCGCCAGAGCATCTCGTTCGCCTATCGGGGGTGACTCAGGCGATTCAGTCCGGCGGATACATTCTTGGCGCCGCGCTTGCAGCAGTGATTTATCCCGTGGCGGGCATTACCGCCATGATTGCCCTCGACGTGCTGGGAGCGCTTTTCGCTTCTTTAGCCGTCCTCGCCGCACAGATAGACGCAGGGGGCCTCGATGAAGCCGACCGCAGCTTGTCCTTTTCCAATAAGGTTCGAGAGCTCTTCTCTGAGATTTCGGACGGCTACAAGCTGATTAGGGAGTACAGGGGGCTGTTCGCCCTTCTTTGGTGCGGGTTCGTCTTCGCTTTCGCGTTCTCTCCGCTCGCGGCATTGTTCCCAATAATGACCTTGGGGCATTTTGGCGGTAGCACGGGGGATGCCGCTTTGGTGGAAATCCTTTTTTCTGCAGGCATGCTGGCTGGGTCCGGCATTTTGGCGGCCACGGGAGGGTTCCGCAATAGGTCGTTCACCATGGTCGCCGCGATTGCCGGCTTCGGCATTGCCGCAATCGTATCCGGATCGCTCGGCCCGTCATTGTTCGCTGCTTTCCTGCCGGTGAGCTTTCTTATGGGCGCATGCTCCCCGTTGTACGCGGGAACCCAGACTGCCCTTATGCAGGAGCAGATACCTCCTGAGTACCTAGGCCGCGTTTTCGGCCTCTACGGAACCATCATGGCGTGGGCCATGCCCATGGGCCTCGCAGCCCCCTCCGTTTTTGCGGATCTGCTTGGAGCTCCGTTATGGTTCGTCGGCTCTGGAGCGACCATGGTACTGCTTGCGATGGCTATGCTGCTTGCTCCGAGCGTCCGAAACGCGGGGAAAAGAGATACCGGGCAGATTCAATAGCCCAAGTATTCGAAAAAAAGAGGCAGCAGCCATCGGTTCAAGCGTCAGCCTTCAAGCCCTTGCGACGACGAGGTATTGCACCGACATTCCGCATCGCGCTCCTTATTCGTCGCCAACTATCATTTTCGGATTTGCCGGCTTGCGCAAGGTCAAAACGCTCGCGCCGGCAATTGGGCAAAGGCGAAAAATCGACGTGAGCAATCTTTTTTGGCATGGCTGCGCTTCCAGTAAAAGGCTAATACACAAAAGGCGGTTCAACCTATGGAACTCATAGTCAAAGCTAAAGACATCTTTTTGGAATATGCCGGCCGCGATATCCTGGATATCGAAGAGTTGGAAATCTACTCCTACGATCGCATCGGCTTGGTGGGAGACAATGGCGCAGGCAAAACCAGCCTGCTAAAAATCCTGAGCGGTGATCTTACCATTGCGGACGCCGACGTCAGGCGCTTCGGCAGCATTGCCCTCATCGGCCAACTCGATGAACTCGACCTTGATGCGGCTCAGGACAGTGGTGAGATGCTCTCCCGTCTCAACGTCGCCGGAGTGGCGCAAGAGACGATGAGCGGCGGAGAGGAAACACGCGCCAAGATTGCCTCTGCGCTCTCCCGGCATGCAAGCGCGATCTTTGCTGATGAGCCTACGAGCCACCTCGACCAAGACGGCATCAGCCTTCTCGTCGGGCAGCTCAAGGCATTTGATGGAGCCCTTCTCATCGTGAGCCATGACCGTTATTTTCTCGACCAGGTGGTGGACAAGATCTGGGAGCTCAAAGACGGCGGTATTTCCGAATTCTGGGGTGACTACACCGACTATCTGCGACAGAAAGAAGAAGAGCGCAAAGTTCAGGCGGCTCGATACGAAGAGGCGATGCGCGAGCGCGAGCGCCTTGAAGCCGCCATCGAAAAACAGCGGAAAAAAGCACGGCAGGTCGACGCCAAGCGGAAGGGCGCAAAGAAAAGCAACGAGTATGCAGGTCGATTGGGGCATCAGAAAGCAACCGGCACCAAACAGAAGAGGATGTACCAGGCGGCTAAGGACATGGAGAAGCGCCTCGAAGCGCTCGAAGGGATTGAGGCCCCCGACAGCATTCGCACCGTGCGGTTCCGCCAGAGCAAGGCCCTGGAACTGCATAGTAAATTTCCCATCTCGGCAGACGATTTCAGCTTGAGCTTCGACGGCTGCGTGCTCTATGATCGCGCGAAATTCGAGATACCGCTCGGTGCCAAAGTGGCCATCACCGGTGGCAACGGTACGGGAAAGACCAGCCTGCTGAAGGCAATCGCTCGACGCGCCGACGGTATCAACATCTCTCCCAAGGCAGAGATCGGTTACTTCGAGCAAACAGGCTACAAGTTCGACGCCCGTCAGTCTGCGATCTCGTTCATGCAGGATGGTTGCGAGTACAGCATGACCGAAATCCGAAGCGTCCTCGCCTCTATGGGAATCGGACCGCGTGACCTGGCAAAGGACGTTGGCGTTCTCTCGGGAGGCGAAGTCATCAAGCTGCTGCTCGCGAAGATGCTGCTGGGCAGATACAACATCTTGCTCATGGACGAGCCTGGAAATTACCTGGACATCAAGAGCGCCGAAGCCCTCGAGCAGATGATGAGCGCCTATGCCGGAACGATAGTGTTCGTCTCCCACGATAAGAGGCTGGTCGAGAACGTCGCAGACATTATTTACGAAATAAAGGACACCAAGCTAGTCAAAATCTTTCAGCGCGAATAACCCTAAATGAGCAAGAAATAATCCCCGAACGGAGACAAGGGAGTAAAACGGCAAAGAAAGAGCCTCCGTCCCAACGCAGGGAACGGAGGCTCTTTAATCGCTTTTACTCATCTCCGTCGCTGGTGGCTTTGTCATGACTCTCGTACGAAACGAAACTCAGCGGCACAGTGCGGCACTCAAAATCGCAGGTCAGAACCCTATCGGCCTACTCCCACTCGATGGCTTCAGTTTTACTGTCCCGACATTCCAGTTGTCCTCAGTTTTCGATGCCGTCTCAAACCGAGTGCCGCCAAGTAACACTATGTCGTGTTTCATCGGCTTCGGGGACAAAAGCCGGGGCAATCTCAAAAACTCATTCCAAACTCGGGGCTTTGAGTTTTCGTTTTTGTCCCAAAGGGCACGGCGGACAGCCTTTAGAGGTTCGATATCGACGAAAACGCCCGCTTTGAAACTCAAGTGCCTTTTCGTGTGCGAGCCGCCAGCTGCAATAGGAAGTGAATCAACGCAGGCGCCTTTCAAGCAGTTTGCAAAACTGCAGGTTGCAGGCCTTCATTGCTAGTAGGGGAAATGAGTAGTCTCAGGTGGCTTGCCCATGAGTTAGCGAGCAGGTTGGGGCTTCGTTGTTGGCGCAATCACTTCGTGCACACTCGAAAGGTCTGTTTAACTTCAGACAGGGCGCCAGTGCCTACGCGCAGTGGCGCAGATGATGGGCAGCAAGAGACAAGCATCTGCTGCCGCCCATCAGAAAGCATCGTACAGGCCATACCACACGTCGGTGTAGATGAAGTCGGCGCCCTTGATGCACTCGGTTGTCGTCGGAGACCTTGCAGTTCTCCTCGCCGATGGCCATGAGGTCGCCCATCTCCTGCGAAGGCGGGCGAGCCGTAGCTCGCCCGACCTGGTACGTCTTACAGACCGTGCTTACCGAGAGCGGCCATGCGCTCATTGATGGTGGCGCGGTATGCCGCAGCCTTCTGCTCGTCGGGCTCGCTCTGGGGGCACAGAGTGGCCAGGATGGCGCGAATGGAGTGCTTGCGGTTCTCGGCCTCGACCCAGCACAGGGAGCGCTCGGGATCGTCCATGACCTCGTCGACGACTTCCTCGCCACGGTTGGCGGGCAGGCAGTGCATGAACATGCTGTTCGGACCGGCAACGTTCATCATATCCCAGGTCACCTGGTACTTCGGATAGAACACATCCATGTAGCTGGAGCTGGAGACTTCAAGTGATCTTACTGAACATATGGCGCACCTTGTCCAGGCGGCTGTTTGGACGGCGGGGCTGGATGACCGGCTCGCCGACAGCGGCCTGATACCCTTTCAGTTCCGTCAGGCATACGCTCCGCCCGTTGGTGTAAAAGGCCAGATCAGTACGGTATGCCTGTATACAGCGGGCGGGAATCTCGCCAGTAAAGACAACTTCATCCTTTTTTACCTGGACCGTTTCGATGGTGGCACAGTATTTCGGTGCATCATGATAAGCCCTGGAAAGGTATTCCCGGGGCGCATAGAGGGTGAAGGAGAGATAAGGTTCCAGCAGTTGCGTCCCTGATTCCTTCAATGCCTGTTCCAATACAATCGGGGCCAATGAGCGGAAGTCCGCCGGCGTGCTGACCGGACTGTAATAAAGCCCGTATTCAAAGCAAATCTTACAGTCCGTTACGTTCCAGCCGAACAAGCCCTGCTCCAGCCCGTAACGGATACCATCCCTGACAGCGTTTTGAAAACTCTGGTTCAAGTATCCCAGCGAAACCCGGCTCTCGTATTGTACACCGGAGCCAAGCGGGAGCGGCGTAACAGACAGTCCGATGGATGCCCAAAACGGGTTGGGCGGCACCTCGATATGGATGGTGTGGCTGGCTGCTTTGAGCGGCCGCTCCATATAAATGACGGTGGGTTCCTTTACCACTGTTTCAAGCTTGTATTTTTCCGACAGCAAAGCGGAAACAACCTCCAACTGCACCCGGCCCAAAAAAGAAAGAATGATCTCATGGGTGATGGAATCCACCTCGCAGCGCAAAAGCGGGTCAGTATCCGCAAGTTGCGTAAGAGCGTCCAGCAGCCGTTCTCTTTGCGCTGCCGTTTTCGGCGCAATCGACGTCCGCAGCATGGGGAGGGGGTCCTCACGCCACCTTTTACGAGGGAGCCGGGTTGGGTCCCCTAATACATCGTTTAATCCCACGCTGTCGCTGGGAAGGATAACAATTTCACCCGGATAAGCGGTGTCTGTCCGAACAATTTCCCCTTTGGATGGAATACGCATCTCTGTGATTTTCAGCTTTTCTCTCCCGGCCAGGGCCACCGTATCCCGCAGGCGCAGCGTTCCGCTGTATAGCCGCAGATAGATAAGCCGCTGGCCACAATCTGTATACTCCACCTTGAAAACGCTGCCGCATAGGGCGTCGCTCCCCTGTTCCCCAATCGGTTGGAACAGCCCTGTCACCGCATCCATCAACGGTTGAATGCCAAGGCCCTTTTTGGCGCTGCCATGATAGACCGGGAACAGGGAGGCGTCTTGAACCCGCCGCTGTTCCTCCTGCGCAAGTTCTTCCCGGCTGATTGGTTCTCCTGCGATATACTTTTCCAATAATTCATCGTTATTTTCGATGACCGCATCCCATGCTTCTATGTCGGTATTTTCCTCCAGGACTATTTCCGGGGACAGCGACACCGTCTGCTTGATGATAATATCGGCGGAGAGCTTATCCCGAACAGACTGATACACGCCCTGCAAATCAACGCCAGCCTGGTCGATCTTATTGATAAAGATAACGGTGGGAATGTCCATTTTCCGCAGGGCATGGAACAGAATACGGGTCTGGGCCTGCACACCATCTTTAGCGGAGATCACCAAGATGGCCCCATCTAAAACAGCCAAAGAGCGGTACACCTCCGCCAAAAAATCCATGTGGCCGGGCGTATCCACAATGTTGACTTTACATCTGTGCCACTGGAAGGAAGTGACTGCCGCTTGAATGGTAATCCCACGCTGCCGCTCCAAAAGCATGGTGTCCGTCCTCGTTGTCCCTTTTTCGACGCTCCCCGGTTCTGAAATGGCTCCGCTGGCATATAGCAGGCTCTCCGTCAAGGTTGTCTTTCCAGCGTCTACATGGGCAAGAATCCCGATATTGATAATGTTCATGTCTATCCTCCATACAAGGCCCAAATGGGCGCAAAAATCCCCAGCGGCTAATACTTTTACCGCTGGGGATCATGACTTCGGACAAACAGAAGTATGACGGCTTACATGAGCCGCTGTCCGTCACGATATTTACTAAAAAGGCAAAAGTATTCTTAAATTGGGTACAAAAACTAAGCCCCTGCAAGGGGCAATCATTTTTGCGCCCATTATCAAATTTTATTTAAGAATACCTTGCCGCATATTTGTTAGACTCCTCAAATCAAGATAATAGCAGTATATCATAGTACACTCTAAAAAACAAGAAATTATTTTACCCGATTCCCCAAATAAATCAGGAGGGCATTCACTGGAACACCCTCCGTTTTTGGTGATTATCGTGCGCCTAATCTTGCTTTTTGCCTTGCGTCCCGTTTCCGTTCCTTTTCAGCCTGTTCCTGCTGGTAAGCGGCCTCTAATATTCTGTCCGCCTGTTCCGGGCCAATGGCCCGCCTGACCCGCTCATAGTCCCTGACCTTTCCCTTTAGACTGTCCCTCTCGGCGCAGACCTCGTAAATCCTTTCTGATAAGGAACTATTTTTGCTGACCTCCCGGCCATAGTCCGCTTGCAGCCGCTCAAATTTGGATTTGAGGTCGCAGTAGGCCCGGTAGACAGACCGCAGCACCTTGACGATCTTCGCCCATAAGGGCTTGGCCTTTTTCTCCCGGTAGGCCCTGGCCGATTCCAGCGGTCCCGCTTCTGGCAAGACCTGTTCCGGGTCGCTGGAAAATTCCTCCGCCAGCTTCTCCATGCCTTTCAGCATGTGGGCCACATCGTTTAGTTTGGCCTTGGCCTGGGCCGCTTCCTTTTCGGCAGCTGCCGCCTCCCTGTTCCTTCGGTCAACCTCGGCCTGGGCCAGCACAGCCGCCTCCTGAAGCTGTGCAAGCCGCTCCTGTTCACACTTCACCTTGAACTGCGTGACCGTCAGATGTTCCTCGGAACTGCCACGCTCTCCACGCTCCAAGTCCGTGTAGCCAGCGGAGCGCATCTGCTGAAAGAAATCATCCTGCAAGACGCTGTACGACTTTCTCAGCACAGGCTTGCCCTTTGCTGTTCGTAATGGCTCCCCGGTGGCCTCGTCTACTGCGGGCTGGGATGCCCACTTTTTGCTCATGCTGACCTGCATAACGGTTTCTTTGACCTTGCCCACCAGGGATTTGTCCTTGCACCGCTTTGTCCATCGTATCTCCTTCTCCACCACCGGGATATAGACCACATGGAGGTGGTAGTGGTACACGTCCTCTCCCAGCGCCTCGGACATAGCCCGGTTGCGTTCGTCGGCGTGCATGACCGCCGACAAAATATACTGCTCTCCACCTACGATTTTGATTGCGGATTTGTATGCGTCGGTGTAAAATTGTTTTGCGAAGTCATAGCCGCCGTGATTGTAGAAGTAGGCGGAGTTCACATCAAAGACCAACTCACCGTATCGAAATGCGTCCGCCTTAATGCCACGGGTGGAGATCACACCATCGGCCTCCATTTGGGAGAACATCTCCTGATACCCTGCGGATGGGACCTTGAAATGGACATTGAGCGACGTCCGCTCTGGTACAATGTCCTGGTTGACATAGGAATCCTTCTCGCGTTCGTTGTGCTGCTGGGTGTTGCCGATTTTAGCAGCGGTCAGCCTCATATTTCTTGCGTTGGTGCGGTCAATGCCGTCGCCTCTCGCCATAGGCAAAAATCCTCCCATTTCAGATGTTTGGTTGTTGAAAATGGACGGGGGTTCGGGGAAGGCACTTCCTGCGGGAAGTGTAATAACCCACTATGGCACTTTCGCCCCGTTGGTGCGAAAGTGCCGTGGGCTCTCCGAGGGGGTGCGGGGGCTTTGCCCCCGGCAACTGCGGTTGCCTCCCCCAGCAGGGCCGCCCTTTGAAAAGGGCGCCCTGCACCCCGCCTAAACTTTTCCACTCGCCGTTGGGCAGGTGGAAAGGCACAGCCTTTCCACCACCCGGCAAGTGTCCTCCGTGGGCCAAATATCAAGGGGTTCGGGTTGTATTGCCTTGCGGCAATCTCCACCCACAGGTATGCCCCCTTGACATTTGACCCCGCTCCCCGTGACAGCCGTGACGACCGTGACGATGTTTTGGACACCGCCCCCGCTCTCAAAAAAGCCGTCACAGCCGTCACGGTCGTCACGCTTGGGGAGGATCCAGGGTCAGGCTGATACTTCTCGGCGTGGGTGCGGGTGTTCTCATAGCGGATATGATAGTCCGTTGCCAGTTTCCCGGCCCGGACGTTCAGCCGCATCGCCAGGGCATTGGGCTTCATATCCACTTGCAGGGCTGCCGCCAACTCCGTGGCCGTACCGCCCCAGGACGGCCTCTCCGCCGTGATAAAGGCGGCTACGGCCTCCAGCACCGGGTCGGGGGGTTCTACCCACAACTCCGTTTCCATCCGCTCCAGTGTCCATGTCAGGTGTTCCTTGTCCTTAATGAGATAGAGCCGCTGGTCTTGCTGGTCACGTCCTACCACATCCAAGGTGGCGGTGCCGTCCGTCCGCTTCTCCTTCTGAAGAAGAAAGGCCCCGTCTGCTGCCCCCGACAGGCCGTTGGTGCCGGAGATCATATCAAACTTGTCGTCGGCCTGCTGCTTCCGAGTGTGATGTACCAGTAGGAGGCAGACGCCGCAAGCGTCAGCAAGGCGTTTCAGCTTTCCTACCACCTCATAATCGTTGGCGTAGCTGTACTTATCCCCGCCAGCCTCCCGAATCTTCTGAAGGGTGTCAATGATAATCAGAACCACCCTTAAAAAGGGTGGTTTGCTCTTAGGGTATAACCCACGGGCCCCGGGCTCGCGTCTAAAGGCGCGGGCCCGGACTTCGTCCAGGCCTAGTGCATCTTGACCCGTGGCGCGCCGGTCGAACCGGCAGCATCACCCCCTCTTGAAGGGGTCCTCGTACTCCTTCACGCTCAGCTTGTCCAGCGCGATGTCGTGGGACTCCTGCTCCCTGATGTACTTGGCGATCGTCGCCTCGTTCAGGCCGACGG